>JANOWR010000017.1:0-37280 GCA_031417995.1 Polaromonas sp.
AGCTTGTTTTGCTTTTGGGTAACTTCAATGAAGAGTTACTGGGCTTATTTGGCTTTTGGCTTCTTCGCACCGTACTTGGAGCGCGACTGCTTGCGGTCTTTCACGCCTTGCAAGTCGAGCGAACCACGGACGATGTGATAACGCACACCGGGCAAGTCCTTGACACGACCGCCGCGAACCAGCACCACGCTGTGTTCCTGCAGGTTGTGGCCTTCGCCGCCGATGTAGGAAATGACTTCAAACCCGTTGGTCAGGCGCACTTTGGCGACTTTACGCAGAGCGGAGTTTGGCTTTTTAGGCGTCGTGGTGTACACACGTGTGCATACGCCCCGGCGCTGCGGAGAGTTCTGCATCGCAGGACTCTTCGACTTGATGGTCTCGACCTCACGGCCTTGACGCACTAGCTGGTTGATGGTTGGCATTTAAAAACGTCCTAAAAACGTGAATTCTTCGTTTGATATTTAACAAAATCGTTGTGGCCAATTGTCGGATTGGCACGAAAACGATTCCTTCTCAGGCAATTCCAGAAAAGCCCATGAGTATAGCCGTTTCGGGTTTTGGTGGCAAATCAATCGAGTTTGATGCCCAAATCGACCGCCAGCTTGATCCACACCGGCACGTCCCGCGCCCAGTCTTCCCGGGTGTCTTTCAGATTCTTGGGCTTGTTAGGGATGGCAAAGGTCTCGCGCAATTGCGCGGCTTTGGGGGTGTTGGCACCGTCCACCACCACCTGCGACAGTGCGCGCAGCACTGCCTCGGGCGTACCGGCGGGTGCCATCAGCGGCAAGCCGCCTTCAAGCGTCACCAGCCGTCCTTCGATGCCTTGCTCAGTGAGCGTGGGCACATTGGGCAGCTTGGGGGATCGGTATGAGCCCGTCACGCCAATGGCTTTGACGCCACGCGGCTGCACCGTGGCAAACGACTGGTAACTGCCAATCGCTACCTGCAATTGCCCGCCCGCCACGTCCACCCACATTGGCGACTCGCCCCGGTAATTGATGGTGACGATCTTTGTGCCTTCGTTGCGGTTGGTCTGGTCAGCCACCATCTGCGGGTAAGAACCTGGCGCGTAGCTGCCCATGTTGACCGGGTTTTTCTTGGCGTAGTCAATCAGCTCGCGCATCGTATTGACACCAATTTTTTCCGGCACGCCCACCACCAGCGGGCCAGACGGGTAAAAGGCCACAGGTACAACGTCTTTGTCCAGGTTGTACGGCAGCTTGGTGTACAGCACCCGGTTTTGCCAGACCGTGCCTGACGTGGTCATGAGCAGGGTGTAGCCATCGGCAGGCGACTTGGCCACCGCATCAATCGCAATGATCGCGCCCGCACCCGGTTTGTTTTCAACAATCGCCTGAATGCCAAACTTGGCCGTTAGCTGCTCCGCATACAGCCGCGCATAAGAGTCCGTCAGCCCGCCAGGCGCAAACGCCACGATGATGCGAATCGGCTTGCTGGGCCAAGGCGCGGTTTGCGCGATGGCGTTCTTCATGGCTGTCGGCAATACCAGCGTGCCAGCGGCCAAGCCGCTGGCGACGATAAGTTGGCGGCGTTGTAATTTGCCTTGTGTGGGTTTGGGGGTATTCATGGGTTGTCTCCTGGCTGCGTTGTTCGGATTCATCGTACCCGTTGCAATCTGAATGCAACAGAGGAAACACGCTAAGGATTTGTCTCTGAGGTGTCTTGCCCGGCCCCAGCAGGTTGTTTGTTTTGCTATGTAATTTATAGCTTCTTACACCCGTATTTATTGGCCTAAACGCTTAAAAACATTGCTGAAAATAGTTAATTTGATGCTTTTTGGTGTCTGGGCAACTATTTTCAGCCTCAGAGCACGACCAAGTGCTGCTTTTTAGAGCCTTTGACAGCACTCAACGGCACGGCTCCGTCCAGTGTCACAAATCGGCCTTGGTGTTTCACGGCCAAGCCCAGCAGATACAAATCCGTCAGTTGCCAGTGGCCGTGGATTTTGCTGTGGTCAAAGACGGTAGCGTCCAGCAGACTCAGGTCGTCTGGCCAGAATTGATGGTGGGGTGACTGGCAAAGGCTTTGCAGCGTTTCAATCGCCTCCATCAAATGCAGTTGATAGCGATAGCTGGGCTGGCTCACGATGCGCACACAGCCGTTTTGGGTCAAAGGGCAGCTCGCCCAGCCAAGATCTGCGTGAGTCAGCACCCAATTTTTGGCCGTCCGATGAAAATCATGACCCGGGTCACAAAGAGCAATGAGAACATTGACATCTAACAGGGCAATCACAGCTTAAATACCCAATTCTTCGCGAATCTGGTTGACATGGTCATTGGTCACAGGTTCTGCGCCTGCACGGCTGGGGAAAGTCCTAAACCCAAGGTCATAAAACCGCTGGTCTTCATCACTGAGAACCTGTTTTGACTTTGCTTTGGCGCTGGTTGATTTTTGTAAGACAGCCGGGTTTTGCAGCGCAGCGCGCCCCCATTCAGAGATGACTTGGCCCAAAGTCTTCTTGTCGCGCCGAGCAAAGTCTTTGGCAGCAAACAAAACGTCGTCGGCAATGTCCAGGGTGGTGCGCATGGGGTATTCCTGATAAGAG
This sequence comes from Polaromonas sp., assembly GCA_031417995.1. Lineage (GTDB taxonomy): Bacteria > Pseudomonadota > Gammaproteobacteria > Burkholderiales > Burkholderiaceae_C > Polaromonas. The sequence goes on from JANOWR010000017.1 coordinate 2,567, forward strand.
CTTTGATTATCCCATGAAATGCATCACGCATCATGCATCACGCATCACATTAACACGTATGCTGAATGGTCAGCCTCTGTAACAAATAACGCTGCCTGCGATTAGAGGAGCCCCCACGGCAAAACATCAACACCCGCGCGGGTAAAGGGCGCATCGCCACCGTACACCAAGCCCGGGTAAATTTTAGAGAAATGCCCTCGTTCAGTTGCGTATTTTTGCCACTTCTGCAGGTTGCTAAAAGCGTCAGATGCCACGGTGATGCCCGATTTGATCTCTACCGCTGCAATGTCTTGGCCACGCTCCAGAATCAAATCAACTTCGGTTCCGATGTTGTCTCGCCAAAAATACAGCGGCTCTCGCACGCCCGCATTGGCGCGGCTTTTTAAAAACTCATTGACCACCATGGTTTCAAACAGCGCGCTGCGCAGGGGGTGGCTTTGCACTTGCTGCGCCGTGTGAATGCCCAGCAGCGCTGCGGCTAGACCCACATCGGTCATGTAGATTTTGGGGCTCTTGGTCAGGCGCTTGCCAAAGTTGGCGAAGTGTGGGCGTACAAAGTGAATCAAATAGCACGTCTCCAAAATTGACAGCCACTGTTTGGCGGTTTTATCTGACACGCCTGCGTCGCTGGCCAAAGACTGCATGTTCAGCAGCTGGCCAGTGCGTGCAGCCGTCAGCTTTAAAAACCGTTGAAATGCACCCAAGTCCTGAATCGCCGTTAACTGACGCGCGTCCCTCTCGGCATAGGTCACCAAGTAGGCATTGAGCCATTCATAAGGCTCAAGCGGTCGCGAATACAAGGCCGGGTAAAAGCCCTTGACCAGGTGGTTGGCGTAATCTGGCTCCAGCAGCTGGGCATCCCGCAGCTCGGCAATGGACAGTGGCAGCAACTCAACCAAAGCCGTGCGGCCAGCCAGGCTCTGCGTGACACCAGACAGCAACGACAAATTGTGCGACCCCGTCAGTACAAACTGCCCCATGGTGGGTGACGCATCCACCACACCTTGCATTTCAGAAAACAATTCAGGCGCGTTTTGCGCCTCGTCAATCACCGCGCCGCTTGGGAATTGCCGCAAAAACTCCGCTGGCTGCGTGCGTGCAAATTCACGCTGCGCAGGTGCTTCTAACGACACATAGGGTTTGTGAGGCAGCAACTGCCGTACCAGCGTTGTTTTGCCAGACTGCCGTGGACCCGTGATGGTTAAAACCGGAAACCCGTCCAGCAAACGCAAAATTCGAGGTGATGCATGTCTTGAGATCATTTTTACATATTCGGATTAATATTCCGATATTGTAAACTTTGACGAGATCTGCTCTTGCGCCTACTTGATCCACAACCTGACCGCATCCCAAGCCCGGCCAAGCACACCGGCCTCTTCAACCGCCTCCAGCGCAACCAGCGGCGCTTCTGCCACCACGGCGGGGTTGTCGCCTGAAGTGATTTTCAGGCTGCCGATGGCCTGGCCTTTGGTGAAGGGGGCAACCAGCGGCTCGGGGCGGGCGACCATGGTTTTGAGTTTGGTGGCTGTGCCGGCGGGCACGGCCACCACAATGGCTTTGGGCTGGCCGAGCTTGACGACCGGGCCTTTGCCCTTCCACACATTCGGGCTGGCCACCACCTGGCCTGCGTCAAACAGCTTGACGGCCTCGAACGCGGTGTAGCCCCAGTTAAGAAGTTTTTGCGATTCGTTGGCCCGGGCGCTGTCGCTGGCCGTGCCCAGCACGATGGCCAGCAGTCGGCGTGGGCCGGGTGCGCCAGCCGCGCCCAGATTGGGAAAGTCGCGCATGGCGGTGGCAATCATGCAGTAGCCTGCGGCTTCGGTATGGCCGGTTTTCAGGCCGTCAACGCTGGGGTCGCGGAACAGCAAGGTGTTGCGATTCGTGTCGTTAGAAGCGGGTGTGCCGGCATAGCGGTATTTTTTAATCGCTGAAAAACCGACATATTCGGGGAAGTCGCTCATCAACCGGGTAGACAGAATGCTCAAATCCCGCGCTGTGGTGGTGTGGCCGGCTTCGGTCAGGCCTTCGGGGTTTTTGTAGCTGGTGTTTTTCATGCCGAGCGCCTTGGCCTGCTCGTTCATGAGCTGTACAAACCGTTCGGCACTGCCGCCCACGCCCTCTGCCAGCGCCATGGTGGCGTCGTTGCCGGACTGTACGACCATGCCCTTGATCAGGTCTTCTACCGGGACCTGCATCTTTGGGTCAATGAACATGCGCGAGCCGGGCATCTTCCAGGCGCGTTCGCTGTCGGGCAGGGTTTGCTTCAGGTCGATTTTTTTGGCCCGGAGCGCGTCAAACACCAGGTACTCGGTCATCAGTTTGGTCAGCGACGCGGGCTCAATTGGCATGTCGATGTCTTTGGCAGCCAATATTTGATTGGCCGTGACGTCGAGCAGCAGGTAGGAGCGGGCGGCCAGCTCCGGCGGCTGGGGAGCCTGGGCAAAGGCAGTGATGGCGGTGAATGACGTGAAGGCCAGCGCAGCAGCGATGGCTCTTGAGAAACTAAACATGTACAAATCCGGTAACGGGAGGAATCAAGCAGAGGTAGAAGACAGGTGGCGAACCACCAGGCTTTTGAGGAGCGGCAATTGTCCGTGAAAGAAGTGGCCGCCGCCGGGCACAACCGTAACCGGAAGTGATTGCGGCCTGGCCCAATCCATCACGGCGCTCAGTTCCACCGTGTCGTCAGCCTCGCCGTGAATGACGATGGTTTTGGCATGTTCGGCAGTGACAATCGGGGCGGCGGCGCTGCGTACAACGCTGGTGCCCACCAGCACCAGTTTATCGATTTGCCGTACGGCGTGCAGCTTGTCAAACGCGTGCGTGGTAACGAATGCACCGAATGAAAACCCTGCCAAGCAGAGCGCGCCGCCCGGTGCCAATTCAGCAACCACCGCCAGCAAGTCGTCCAGCTCACCACGGCCTTCGTCATGCACACCCTGCGTGCCGCCAACGCCCCGAAAGTTAAAGCGCACTGCCGCCCAGCCGCACTGGGTAAAGGCCCGCGCCATCGTTTGCACGACCTTGTTGTCCAGCGTGCCGCCAAACAGCGGGTGCGGGTGGGCGATGATGGCCACGCCTTTTGACGGCTGCCCGGCAGGCGGTGAATCAAGCGCCACTTCAATCGCGCCAGCCGCGCCCTGGATGAGAGATTTTTGGGTTTGAGAGTTCACGGGCTGCGCTTTTAAAAAATATCAATGCTATTAAATCAGGAGCTGCTTGCGCCCGAATCTATTGGGCTACAGGCATAAAATACACCTAAAACAGGCCTGAAATCCGGCTTTTAGCCGTTTTCAGCCGATCAAAAGGCCTAGCGCCCCAAACCGACAGGCGTCAGCAGCCGCTGCACGACCTGGCCGTTTTTAAGGTGCGATTCGACAATCTCGTCAATGTCATGTGCATCGACATAGGTGTACCAGACGGCCTCGGGGTAGACCACCGCCACTGGCCCGGCGGCGCAGCGGTCCAGGCAGCCTGCTTTGTTGACGCGGACTTTGCCCGCGCCTGACAGTCCGGCGGCTTTGACCAGCGACTTGCAGCGGTCAAAACCCTCCTGGGCGCGGTGATTTGCGCAGGCATCTTTGCCAGGCTCACGCTCATTTAAGCAAAAGAAAATGTGGCGCTCGTAATACTGTTCAGATGTGTTGTCTGATTTGTTGTTGATAGTCATGCCCTGATTTTACTTATCGCCAGCATCTTCGCGCCCCGACAGTCTGGCCAGCAGGTACAGCAACGCGGCATAAGGCCACAACCAGCCCAGCCACTGCGCCACACCGTGAAAGCGAATAAACCGCCCCTGCTCCCAGGTTTGCAGGGTTTGCGCAAAGTACGCGCTGGCGGGTGCCTGGTTGAGCAAGGCCAGTTGAATGCTGAGCACCAGCAGTGCAAACGCCGCCGCGCCCCTGCGCCGCAATGGCAGCATCAACAGCGCCAGCACGGTGGCCAGTGCCAAGCCCGCGCGCACAGGCGCATCCAGCCAGGCCCAGGCATGCTGCGGCCCATAACTGAGCGCCGCCGACAACGCCGACACGCCAATGCCAGCAGCCAGCACCGCCAGCGAAAAAATGGCCCGCTGGCGCACCGTGCGAATCACGCAGTAACCCAGCAGGCACGGGATGAGCGCCCCAAGCGCCACGCACACCAGCTCAACGCCCGGCACCAGCGGTTGCAGCTCAACGTCGCGCAGTGGCAACCAGTCAATAAACGGTGTGTCAGCCAGGGCATCTGCCAACGCTGTCTCTAACCGTTCAAACACCTGGCCGAGCCCCATCGGCACCGGCGCGGGGAACAGCAGTGCCACGGGCCACAGCACCAGCAACGCCAGAGCGCCACGTGCATCCAGCGCAAACCAGCGCGCCCGAAAGCGTGCCCAGCGGCTTACCACGCCAAGGGTGTCCAGCGCCCAGGCGGTGCATGCGCCTAGCGCAGTACCGATAATGTTCAGCGCCAAATCGACATTCGAGGGAATGCGTGACGGCAAATAGCTTTGCAACGTTTCCATGCACAGCGACAGCAGCGCGCCGCCCAAGATAGCCGCCGCTAGTGCCCAAGCGGTGCGGCCACTGCGCAAAAAAACCAGCGCCAGAAAAAACCCCAGCGGCGCGTAGCCCAGTGCGTTAACGGCCACGTCAAAACCCACCAGGTACTGCGGCCATGGCGCGGTTAAAAACTTGAACGGAGATATACCCTGATTGCGCCAGTCGACAAAGGGGTACAGGCTGGCATAGACGATCAAACAGACCAACGCCAAGGACAGTGGCAAGGCAAGTGTTTTGCCGCTCGTTTCAGACAGGGAATGAACGGACTTCACACAGTCGTCCTGTAGCGCCTAAAACGGCTTGACCACCACCAAAATGACCGCCGCCACCAGCAACAGCACAGGCGCTTCGTTAAACCAGCGAAACCACACATGGCTGCGCGTGTTTTGATTGGCCAGAAACTTCTTGTACAGGCCACTGCACATGTGGCCATAGCCAATGGCCAGCACCACCACCACCAGCTTGGCATGCATCCAGCCGCTGCCGCGCCCAATGCCATAGCCAAGCCACAACCAAAGCCCCAAGCCAACAGCAGGTACCGACAGGATGTGCGTGAAGCGCAAAAGCTTGCGCGCCATCAGCATCAGCCGCTGCCGCTCCGCCACGCTTTCAGGCGGTACCATCGCCAGGTTGACAAATATGCGCGGCAAATAAAACAGGCCCGCAAACCAGCTGGCAACGAAGACGATGTGAAAGGATTTGACCCAAAGCATAAGGCTAGTTTAGTCGCGTCCCACTGCATGGGCGCTGACCCCGTCTATCTTCAGAAATTCAGATTTTCGGGATGAAATGCCAGGCGCACAGAGCACAGCGGGTTTTTGGGGTCAGATTGAGGTAACCCGGATTGTTTCTTCGACCTCATGACCCGAGTATTTAGATCGGTGCGGGAATTAGAGGCGGGTCACAGAATGTCTAACGACCTAACATATATTGCGCACGAATTTCACAGAGAGCATCCAACCGCGATTTGCGATCAACAAACGTAGCTGGCTGTCTAGGTATTTTTTCCGTAATTCTTTCATCGCTGTCTGCATTAATTGAATATAGGCTCTGTTGTGATGTGAGCCCAGATGTAACCTCGACTTCAAAACCAAAACGGATCGCAGCTACGCTGACTTCACGTTTGTCGGTTGAAAGTATCTTCAGACTCCAACATGCGTCAATTCCACGGTAGGAAAACCGCTCGTCACTTCGTACATCTTTGCCTTGTTGAACACCAAAAATCCACGCGGTTTTGTCAAACTCAAAAGTCTCACCGCCTAGAAGAACCCGTCTACAAGCAGATTGACTTAACTCAAAATATCCGCCAATTACCAAGCCGTCGTTGTCACGCAAAGAAACGATTACGCTGCGAACTCGACCCTTTGCAAGAAAAGTAGGTACGTAGGTGATCGCAAAGTTTGTGAGTTCACCCTTTGAGAGTCGATCAAATTCGTTCTTAAAATTTTCTCCAGATATCTCACTTTCCCAATTTAAGACGCTTACCAAGGGCGCGCGAAATTCGATCCGTTTGATTTCTGCGAGGATGGAAAGGAGATGGTTATATGAAAACGCCTCGCATACGCCGCCAGGCGGATTCATAGGCTGCACCGCATCGGCGCGACCGAGGCGCAGGTCGATAAAACGCCGAATTGTGTGAAGTTGCTCGGCAACTGACACACGCATAGACCAGAGAGCGTCTTCTGAAATTTTTTGCAGCCGCCGCAAAACCTGTAAGTCTTGATTAGCCTGGAAACTGGTCAGTAAACCTTGCGTCTGAACAAGGCTGTCGTTTGAAATGATATCTTCAACCTGTTGAGAAACAAGCCGCCTTATCTCGTTGTCTGCATTGTTTAGTTGAATTCCAATTTGTGCAAGCTCCTGTTGCGCTTGTGAAATGCTATTTTCAATATTCAATTTTAAATTCAGCAGATCTTGCGCGGTATCGATGCTCTTTTGTAGATCAGCCAAACCGTTAAGCACAAAGCCTCCGGCCATTGCCCATTGACCTGCACTCGCTGCAGTGACGGCGCCACCAACGTTTAAGGCCATCGAGGTAACACTTTCGAGCAGGTCTCGACTTTTCTGAACAATCTCGTCTGGTAATTCTGCAAGTTGGGAAACCAGCCGCACAACACGTGTCTTTAGCGCAAGCGCTTGAGCCTCAAGCGCTTGGAACCGTTCAACCAGCGCAGCCAACTCAGCTGGCGCCCGCTCAATGCGATTTTTAATATCACGAATGCGATCCTCGATTTGTCGCTTCTCAAACTCATATGCACTCACTGCTTGCACAGCACGGTAAACGCCTTCAGCACGATACCGTGCAACTATAGAAGCCTCGCCAAGCAGGTTACTGATACTTTCTAAATCAGCGCGCAGGTCTGAGGGCGTCTTGAGAATTTGCTGCTTGCGATCATCTTCTTTCAATAACACTGGCGCCCAGAAAACAGATTTGTTGTAATAGTTAAGCGGGCTCTTCGGCTCAAATTTTAGTAACAGAAGTTCTAATTGTTTCTGCTTGGTGCCCTGCGTTAATGGGATGATTTCCTTGAGTAAGTCCTCTGCTTCCTTTCGTCGATTTAGCATCATTAGCAACTCAGCTTTGCGAGTTTGTCCAACAGCTAACGAGGGCAAATACATCAGGATTGCATCAAAGTATTCGTCCTCTGATTGGTACCGCTCTGCACGCCAGTGACCTGGGGCACCACCTGTGGCCGGAAGACCACTCATACCACTAGTACCATCCGCGCCCCTATTTCCTCTGGGACCGTCATCAGCACTGGTAACAGACACTTCCTCTGGCTCGCTATCTATGTGCATGCTGCGTACACTACAAGTAGCTCCCAGTCCGCCAGTTCCGCCATCACCTCCAGACCCGCCTCTGCCACCACGACCACCGTCGCCGCCTTCGCCGCCGCTACCCCCTGACAAATTAACCGACAGCGGCGGAGCGACCATGTCATACAAGGCAGCGACGTATCGTATGGTCACGCTTCCGCTCTCTCCTCCAGCAAATCCTGTACCGCCAATACCGCCGTATCCACCATCGCCTCCGTCCCCGCCTTTCCCGCCGTTGGTTGCAGGATTAGGCTTGCTAAATGGTCGGCATGTAGCATCAATGCCTGGTGAGCCAGCGTCCCCTTTGATGCCTGGATTGCCGCTGGACCCTGTTAGTCCCTTTCCTCCTTTTTGTCCGCAAGTTTTTAAACTTATGGACTCAATGGTGTTGGCTAGGATAAGGATATTTCCTCCTCGCTTTCCAGCTAGGCCTGCCAATGCAGGCTGAGGATAACCCGTATCAATATAAGAACCGTTAAGAAACTTTAGCGTTCTGCATGCAATCAAGACGTGCCCACCAGCAGTTTGAACAGGCTTGTCAATAACAATTTCTTCGCCAATAAACCTGATCGGAAAGTCGTCGCTTACTGCGCTTGGCTCTGAGCGTTCTCTATCTTGCATTTGCTTCTCCACGGATAAACTTAATTGAATTGCGAGTTTGAAGTAACACTGCCTTCAAACCCATGAAACTAGACCTGCAATTTACGTCGGCAATTCACTGGCAAAATTGGAATTAAAGCATCAAAGAGAACAATACTGAATCCCCAAAATTAAGTAGATTGCCCAACGTTTACCCTTACTCCCACTCAATCGCTGCAGGCGGCTTGCTGTTCACGCCATCCGTCACCCAGTTGATGCCGCACACCTAATTGATGACGCGGCTGGATACTTTTTGAGCAGTGCGTTCGTCAACTCGGCCCAGTCAGCGGCCATGAAGTCGCTGGTTTGGAGGCGCACGGAGCGCAGGACACCGGAATGTACTTCAGTACATGAGGATTCCGAGCACCGTGCAACGCAGCAATTCGCCCGGCTAACGGATTTAGCGATATGCCGGACAAAAAAAAGCCCGGTGACTCGGAGTCGCCGGGCGGTAAGCCTTTTTGCTGTCACACGCAAAGGCCCCGCTCAGGGAGGAAAAGCGGGATGCGGCTGCTAAAAGCAACCGCACACTTTAATTTTAAACACAGATTGTTAAAAATAACAATTGCGCGACAGGGCTTTAGTTAAGGTAAACCATGAGAAAGCCACGATGAAGGCCATGTCGCCAAATTAATTTTCTGGGCGCTGCCCAAGCTTTGGCACAATTTGCAGATGACTACTTACGCACCCTTCCCCGCTGGCCGCCCGCGCCGCTTGCGCCGTGACGCTTTTACCCGCAACCTGGTACGTGAAAACGCGCTCACACCGCACGATCTGATCTACCCCGTGTTTGTGACCGAAGGCAAAGGCCAGCGGGTGCCGATTGCGTCCATGCCCGGTGTGGCGCGTTTGAGCCTGGACTTGCTGCTACCCGTGGCTGAAGAATGCGTCAAACTCGGCATTCCTGTCATTGCGCTGTTCCCGGTGATTGACGGCGCACTCAAAACCTTTGACGGTGTAGAAGCTACCAACCCCGACGGCTTGGTGCCGCGTGTGGTGCGTGAGCTGAAAAAGCAATTTCCTGGCCTGGGCGTGATGACCGATGTGGCGCTGGACCCCTTCACCACGCACGGCCAGGACGGCTTGCCTGACGAGCAGGGCTACATCATGAACGACGAGACCACGGCCATGCTGGTGAGGCAAGCCCTGTGCCAGGCGGAGGCGGGTGTGGACATTGTTGCGCCGAGTGACATGATGGATGGCAGGATCGGAGCGATTCGGGCAGCGCTCGAATCGAGTGGCGCGATTCATACGAGGATCATGGCCTACAGCGCCAAATACGCATCGGCGTTTTACGGCCCGTTTCGCGACGCTGTTGGTTCGGCAGGCAACCTGGGCAAGGCCGATAAAAAGGTTTACCAGATGGACCCGGGCAACACCGACGAGGCCCTGCGTGAAGTGGCCATGGACATTGCCGAAGGCGCAGACATGGTGATGGTCAAGCCCGGCATGCCGTACCTTGACGTGGTGCGACGCGTCAAAGACGAGTTCAAGGTGCCGACCTTTGCCTATCAGGTCAGTGGTGAATACGCGATGCTCAAAGCCGCTGCGCAAAACGGCTGGCTGGACCACGACGCGGTGATGATGGAGAGCCTGCTGGCCTTCAAGCGCGCCGGGGCGGATGGTGTGCTGACGTATTTTGCAATGGACGCAGCAAAGAAGCTACGTCAAGGGTACTATTAAAATAATAGCTGCTTGCGCCCGAATTTATTGGGCTAGCGGCCTAAAACACTGTCAAAATGGCATTGAAAACAGGCTAGAACGGTTAAAAACAGGTTTAAAACGTGCAAATCATTGAATTCACCGCCGACAGCCTGCGTTTTGTCGACGCAGCGCCTGCCAAGCCGCCGCCAGATGGTTTTGTGTGGCTGTTCATGGAGCAGCACGAGTTTGAAGGCGCGCAGCCGCTGATCCAGCAGGCGGCCCTGAACCTGGGCGGCTCGACGCTGCTGGACCTGCATTGCCAGGACCTGGCCAGCCCGGCGCACCCGTCAAACTACGACTCGACCTCGGTGTACGACCTGATCATCTTCCGGCGGCTGGCCACGCAGGCTGAAACCCAGGCCGAAGACGACCACGAAAAAGCCATCAGTGACTACCACGGTCCGACTGGCAAGACCAGGCGACGCGGTGAACGCCTGCCCACCATTAACCGCATCAGTTCCAAGGCGGTGGGTTTTGCGGTGTTTGACCGCTGCCTGATCAGCGTGCACCCGGTTGGCTGCTATTCGGCCAAGAGTTTTATTCAGCGCTATCTGGCAGATGCCAAATTCACGCTGGACGCCGCGCCACCCGACGCCGCCTCGGCGCGCAACCGCCTGCCCATCAGCCCGGCTGACCTGGCACTGCGCATGATCAACACCATGGTTGACAGCTACCTGGACCTGCGCAAGGTGCTGACCAGCCAGCTGGAACACTGGCAGGCTGACCTGCTCAGGGCCAATTCACGCTTTGACAACTGGGGCGCGCTGATGACTGCGCGCAGCCAGCTGCACGTGCTGGAAGAGCTGTGTGACGAGCAACACGACGCGATGCAGGAATGGCTGGATTCGCTGCGCGAGCAGCCGCTGGCATCTTTCATGAACGCAGACGATCAGACCAGCCAGAAGGCGCAATTGCGGCGCGACCAGCTGGTGGCCAGAGCCCGGGACGTGATGGAGCATATTGCAAGGGTGATGCAACACGCCCGGCGGCTGGAGCAGTCGGCCGAAACGGTGGTGCAAATCCATTTCAACGCGCAAAGCAACCGCACCAACGATGTGATGCGCACACTGACAGCGGTGACGGCCATCTTCTTGCCGCTGAATTTGATCACCGGCTTTTTCGGCATGAACTTTGAGCACATCCCCGGCCTGCATTCGCCGGTGGCTTTCTGGGTCACCCTCAGCTTTATGGTCTTGCTGGTAGTGGTGGTGCTGACCGTGTTTTTGCGCAAGCGCTACATTGCGCGAACCGGGCGCTAAGTCGGTTCAAGCCGGTACTTGCTGAGCTTCGGTATTGACAACAAACCATTCCGGTACAGCGGGCCCCCACAAATAAAACGAGTCTTCGGGTGCGTAGCTGCCGGACACCCAGTCGGGCTGGGCGGGCACGAAGTCGATGTCAAACGAATATTCGGCAAAGCTGCCCCACGGGTCCTTGGCGTAGTAAAAATAATTTGACCCCAGCACGTGGCGGCCCACGCCCCAACCATCGTGGTAGCCCGCCGTGCGCAACTGCTCGCTGCCCTTGCCCACATCGTCCAGGCTGCCCACATCCCAGCTGGTGTGGTGCAGGCCCGCAGCTTCAGATTTAACAAAGGCAAACAGGTGGTGATCGCTGCCGTGCGGTGTGTGCATGAAGGCCACCAGATCAACCGAGCGGTCTGACAGGCGCAGGCCCAGCACGTTTTCGCAAAAGGTGATCATGCCCAGCACGTCTGGGCTGAACAGCAGCACGTGCGACAGCCAGCGCGGCCGCACCTGGGCGACGGTAGAGCGCGCTGGCGCTTTGGCGGTGCCGCGCGCCGGGCCGGGCAGCGGGTCCGCCGGGCTTTTGGCGCTGGGCGACACCTTAAGCGCCACCACCAGTTGCAGGGCCACGCCGTCGGGGCTGGTCAGCCAGATGCCGGGGCGCGTGGCCAGAGGGTGCGCGTCGCAGCCAATGCCAAGCGCATCAACGCGCTGCCGGAAGGCAGCTTCGTCTTCCGCAAAAATGCCAAACGTGATGAAGGCCAGCGCCTTGGGCGCGCCGTTGGCCACCACTTTCATCCAGCAGTGCGGGTGGCCGTGGGTGTACAGCTCAACCTGTTGGTCTTTGTGCCGCACATCCATGCCAAAGGCGGTGTAAAAAGCCAGCGCAGGCGCGATGTCGGGGATGGTAAAGACCACCTGGTCAATCGAGTGCGCGGCCAGTACATCGGCGCGGCGGGCGGTGTTTGCAATGGCTGTGACGGCTGGCTGGGTCATGTTGTTGTCTCGCTCATTTTTAGTTGTTGACACTTGAAATTACGGCTGTCCATCATCCTAAATCGTTTGTAGCGCGTGGGCACACACCATGGACAGCAGTGCGCCGGGGTCTGCATCAGCATTGCCGCGCCAGGCCACATGATGGTCAGGCCGGATCAACACGCAGTTGGCGGCATACAGGGCTTGCGCTTCCGGGCTGTCCAGGCGCAGCACCGTCAAAGGCACGCCCATGTCTCTAGCTACAGACTCCCAGGCCTGCACGCCTGCGGGCGAAGCATCGGCAAAGCACAGCAGTGTGTAGTCAAGGCCCAGCAGGTCGTACAGCGATGCGCCGTTGACCCAGCAATGCGGCGCGCGCGCGCCGGGCCGGGCTGAGGCAATGTAAACGGTTGGCTCGTCGGCATGCGGCGCACCGGCTTCGCGCGCAACGATGGGGCTGCCCTCATAACGCAAGCCCAGTTGCAGCCCCGGAATATTGAACTCGCTGCGCACATGGTCGTACAGCGCCTTGCCCAGCGCCTGCCGGGCGGCATCACCCGCCGGGCTGTCCTCGTCCAAGTTCGCCGGCAGCTTGATCAGGCCCACGCTGTCGGCACGGCCACGTGCAAAGGCGGTGTTGCGCTCGGCTATCGGTTTGCGCTCAGCCTCGTAGCTGTCCAGCAGTGTTTCGCTGGCCCAGCCATTGATGACGGCAGCCAGCTTCCAGCCCAGATTAACTGCATCGTCTACGCTGGTGTTGTAGCCCATGCCGCCTGTCGGCGTGAACAGGTGCGCAGCATCGCCTGCAATGAAGGCACGGCCTTTTGCAAAATTGTCAGCCACCAACGTAAAGCCCGCTTGCCACGGCGCTTTGGCAATCAGCTCAAAGTCAAACTCTGCGCCCACGGCGGCAAACAGGGCAGCCCGGTAGTCCACCGTTTCAGGCGTCTGGCCGGGCTTGAGCTGCAGCGCAAACATGAATTTTTCATCGCCGTCGATGGAAATCATCAGGCCTCGCTGAACAGCGTTCATGGCCCAGTACATCCAGGCCTTCTGTTTGCCCAGCACGGCATACAACGTGCGCGACTTGAAATACAGCGACAGCATCTGGCCGCCAAAAAAGTGGCGTTCTTCTTCGCTCTGGCCGCTGTAGCGGATGCCGCAGGTTTTGCGCACCAGGCTGCGTGGGCCGTCGCAGCCGATGACGTACCGGGCCTGTAGTTTCAGCACCGCGTCGGTTTTTTCGCCCGTTGCATTCACGCCATGGGCGACGATGTTCACATCATCAGCGCCAATGGCCACCGACTGCGCACGCCAGCCACACATCAGATCAATGCTGGGGTAGCGTGCGGTTTGCTGGCGCAGCAACGGCTCGATCAGCATTTGCTGCACACGGTGCGGCAGCTCGGGCGTGGGCCACAGTTCTTCACCGTAGTCGCCAAAGGCGGTGCGGTCTATCGTCTGCTGACGCGATGGAATGCTGAATCGCGTCAGCTCGCGACCGCTCAGGGTGGTGCAGTACACCACGTCTTGCGGGTGGTCGGGTGCCAGGCCGAGCTGCCGCACCTCATGCGCAAAGCCCCGGCGGCGGTAGTGCTCCATGGTGCGGGCCGATGTGGCGTTGGCCTTGGGAAAGTCGGGCGCGCCCACGTCTTCTTCGAGCACCACACAGGCCACACCGCGGCAGCCCAGCTCAATGGCCAGCATCAGGCCCGCAGGGCCGCCGCCCACGATCGCCACGTCGGTTGTCTTGATCACATCAGTCATCCACGCATCCTGAAAGTTAATCTGCGCTGGCGCCTGTGCGTTTCACCACCTCAGCGTACACAACCGTGTCGCTGTCGATCAGCGCCGTCAAGGCGGCAGGTGTGGTGGGGTCGGGCACAAAGCCAAAGTTGGCAAACTTTTCGGCCACATCGGGCTGCCTGAGAGCGTCATTCAGGTTGCGGTTCAGCACATCGACCACGCTACCTGGCGTGGCTTTGGGGGCCATCAGCACCACCCAGGTCCGCGCCTTCACACCCTTGGGGCCGCCTGACTCTTCAACCGTTGGCACATTGGGCATGCTGGCGGCACGCGCTTCGTCAGCAATGGCGATAAAGCGGAGTTTGCCCGCCTTGAGCAGTGCGCCCGCACTGGCAATGCTGCCCATGGCCCAGTCGATCTCGCCGGTGGACACAGCGGCATACAACTGCGAAATTTCTTTGTACGGAACATGCACCATTTTTGTTCCGGCTGCAGCTTCAAGCTGCGCTGCGCCCAGGTGCAGCGGGCCACCCACCGAGTTGGAGCCATAGGTCATTTTGCCCGGCACTGCTGCCGCGGCCACCAGGTCCTTGACGGTTTTGATGGGGCTGTTGGCCCCCACCACCACAAAAAACGAGGTGCGGTACACGCCGCCTATGGGCGTGAAGTCCGTCTTCGGGTCGTACGGGAGCTTTTTAAACAGCGACGGGCTGATGGCCAGGTGGCCCACATCGGCCAGCAGCAGGTCGTAGCCAGTGGGCGGTGCCTGCTTGACAGCGCCCACTGCAATAAAGCCGTTGGCACCGGGCCGCGGGTCGATGATCACGCCTTGCTTGAACGTGGTGGCCAGCTTTTCACCCACAATGCGCGCCACCACGTCTGGCCCACTGCCCGCCGGGAAGGGCGAAATGATGCGCACTGACTGGCTGGGGAAGCTGCCCGCGGTTTGCGCGCTGGACTGGCCCGCAACAAGGCCCAAACCCATAGCGAGGCTGGCGGCCAAAAAAATAACGCGTGACGGTTTCATGTTTGTCTCCATCGGTTTTTGTCATCTTGAAACAAGCCGGATGCTAAGCGTGAAACCAACAAACAAAAAGAGTGCAAAATAGTTGCATTGATGCCTGTTTAGTATCGCTTCAACTTTCCACATGAAAATTCACCACCTGCGCAACCTTGTTGCGGTGGCCAATGCCACCAGCATCCGTGGCGCTGCCAGAGCCCAGGGCCTGGCACAGCCTGCCATCACGCGCGGCCTGCGCGATCTGGAAAAAGAACTCGGTGTGCCGCTGCTGGAGCGCCACGGCAAGGGGGTGTCGCTGACGGTGTATGGCCAGTCGTTTGTGGTGCGGGCGCGCTCGGTGTTGCAAGACATCGAGCGTGGCCGGCAGGAAATCGACCAGCTCAGGGGCCAGGGCACGGGCAAGGTCAGTGCGGGTCTGTCGAGTGCGGTTTTTCTGGCGCTGGTGCCTGACGTGTACCGGGCGTTTCGCAGCGCATTTCCCGATGCTCTGCTGAGCCTGACGGAAGGGCTGTTTCCGGCACTGGAGCCGCGCCTGAAAGACGGCAGCCTGGACTTTTATATTGGCCCGCGCCCGCTGGGCGACCTGGACAGCAGCTACGAGCTGCAACTGCTGTTTCGCAACACGCGTCTGGTGGTGTGCCGGCAAGGCCACCCGCTGGCGCAGGCCAGCAGCCTGCGCCAGCTACTAACCGCCGACTGGATCATGACCGGCCTGAGCCAGCCGATTGAGATTGAGTTTGAAAAACAGTTCTCGGTGCACAGGCTGCCTGCGCCCAAGTCGGTGACGCAAATGCTGACCACCTTGCCTCTGGTGGCACTGCTGACAGCCACCGACGCGCTGGCTTTTCTGCCGCAGCAGTGGATCAGCAGCACCATCTTCAAAAGCACGCTGCAAAGCATTCCGGTGAAAGAGGCACTTGACGGCCCCGACATCGTGCTGATCAAACGCAGCACTTTGCCGCTGACGCCGCTGGCGGAGGCGCTGGCGACATTGTTTGAGCGTGCCTCCAGCGAATCAGCGCTACAAATTTAGTAGCTGCTTGCGCCCGAATCTATTGGGCTAGAGGTTGATTTAACACCTAAAAAAGCCGTTTTTGATGCATTTTTACCGGTTTTGGAGCCGTTTCAAGCCGCCAGCGCGGCTTCAACGTCTTTGGCCAGGTCGGCGGGCTTGTCCAGCGGTGCGTAGCGCTTGATGACCTGACCGTCTTTGCCCACCAGAAATTTGGTGAAGTTCCATTTGATGGATTTGCTGCCCAGCAGACCTGGTGCTTCGGCGCTGAGCCACTTGTACAGCGGGTGCGCAGCGGGGCCATTGACATCAACCTTGCCCATCATGGGGAAGCTGACACCGTAGTTGACCTGACAAAACGCGGCAATTTCACCGTCCGCGCCAGGGTCTTGCGAGTTGAACTGGTTGCACGGAAAGCCCAGCACGGCCAGACCCTTGCCAGCGTATGTTTTGTGCAGCTCTTCCAGCCCGCCAAACTGTGGGGTAAAGCCGCATTTGCTGGCGGTGTTGACGATCAGCATGACCTGGCCCTTGAACTGGCTGAGGGCGATGTCTTTGCCGCTGATGGATTTGGCTTCAAAGTCGTAAATTGTCGAAGCTGGGGTCTGGCTCATAAGGACTCCTGGGGTTGAAAGCGTGATGCTACTCCTTGTGATGCGCCAGCGCCGCCAGCATAGCCGCCAGCACGATCAGGCTGCCACCCCAAAAGATCCGGGGGCTGAAGTCAGCCGCGCCCAGCATGGCGGCTGAAACGCCGGCAAACAGGATTTCGGTCAGCATGACCAGTGAGGTGGTGCTCAATGGGATGCGCGCTGCACCATATTGCAGGGCGGCGTTGCTGATGACAAAAGCCAGGCTCAGGCCCACAAACACGGCAACACCCGCCAGTGGCAAACTCGGCGCTGGCAACATTTGAAGCGACAGCCCCAGCACGGCCACACCAGAAGCCAGCAGCGCACCGCCCGCAAACATGGCCAGCATGCGTGCGCCGCTGGGGGTGTGCTTGAACTTGCGCAGCAGCGCATTGGTGATGGCAAAACTGAGGCCACCCATCAGCGCCAGCCAGTCGGCACCGCTTTGCGGAATGGGCCAGGGGGAGTCAGGCGTTTTTAAAACAATCAACACACCCACCATGGCCAGCAGCAGGCGCAGCAGTGAGCCCCTGGTGGGCCGCTCGCCCAGCATCAGCCACGCCACCAGCACCGCCCAGGCGGGCATCAGGTAAAACAGCAGCACCACCCGCACCACGTCGCCCACCGTGACGGCCCAGTTGAAACCCACATTGGTCAAGCCCGAGGCCAGCGCCAGATACCACAGCACCGGGTTGGCCAGCAGATCCTTGAACGCGCTGAAGTAGAACAGCAGCATGCCGCCGCACACCAGCAGGTACACCGCAGCGGTCGCCCAGAGCGGGTGAAGGCCGTAATTTTGAAGTTCCCGAAAGGGCCACCAGGACACGCCCCAGACGAAGGCGTTGATGACAAGCGCGCACGCGGCCAGCAAGCTGCCAGCCGTTTTAGGCTGCGGCATCAGTGAGAGGTGTCGCTGCGCGCAATGGACAAGAGGTGGTCAACTTGCTCTTTGTGCTTGATGCAATTGCTCTTGTGCCAGCGCTGAATGATGTACATGAAGCCCGCCACCACCACACCAAAGCCCGTGATGGCGCCAAAGGCCGACAGGCCAACACCGGTTGAAAAGCTGTAACCCGCACCCAGGGCCAAAATACAGGCTTGTTCATTGAAGTTTTGCACCGCAATCGAGCGGCCCGCGCCCATCAGGTTATGCCCCCGATGCTGGAGCAACGCGTTCATGGGCACGACCAGAAAGCCGCCCAGGCCACCCAGCAAAATCAAAAACGGCGCGGCCACCCAGACGTTGTCAATGAAGTTCATCAAAATAACCAGCAAGCCCATGCCGATACCCATCGGGATCACGCTGGTGGCCTGGTCCAGCCGCATGCGCATGGAGGCAATTACCGCGCCCACCGCTGTCCCAATAGCCACCACACCCACCAGCGATGAGGCCTGTGTGGTGCTGTAGCCCAGCGCCGCAGCCGCCCAGGCCAGCACGATGTAGCGCAGGTTGCCTGACACGCCCCAAAACAGCGTGGTGGTGGCCAATGAAATCTGGCCCAGCTTGTCGCGCCACAGGGCACTGTTGCAATTCCAGAAGTCGGGTAACAGTTCAAGTTTGTTGCGCGGCATGGGCCGCATTTCAACACCAGTGCTGGGGATGCGGGTGTTGAACCAGGCGGCTATCAAATACAAAAATATCAGCACGCTGATGGCGGCTTCAGGTGCGGTGTCGACGCTGGTGCCTATCAGCGGAAAGTCAAAACTGAGCAACTTGCTTGAGATCGCGTGGCCTACCAGTTGCCCACCCAAAAGAACACCCAAAATAATCGATGCGATTGTCAGTCCTTCAATCCAGCCATTGGCTTTGACCAATTGCGACGCGGGCAACAGTTCTGTCAGGATGCCGTATTTGGCAGGTGAATAAGCCGCTGCCCCAAGGCCCACAATGGCATAGGCCATCAGCGGATGTGTACCGAACAGCATCATCAGGCAACCCACGACCTTGATGGCGTTGCTGACAAACATGACCTGGCCCTTGGGTTTGGCATCAGCAAAGGCGCCCACAAACGGCGCCAGCACCACATAAAACAGCGCAAACATGGGCACCAGCGCCGCGGGTTGCCACTTGGGCGCGCCACTGGTTTTGAGCAGTTCCACGGCGGCAACGAACAGCGCGTTGTCAGCCAAAGAGCTGAAAAACTGGGCCGCCATGATGGTGTAAAAACCGCGCTTCATGAATGTCTTGCTATCTCCATACGATTCAGGTTTATAGCATGGGGGCGCTGGGCACAAACCCCAATTCCCATACGCCTACATTTGACCGAGCAATAATTACCACATGCCACGCCCCATCCAAGCCACTATCCATACGTCTGCACTGGCCCACAACCTGGCGCGCGCGCGGCAGGCAGCACCGGATGCCAGGGTTTGGGCCATCGTCAAAGCCAATGCTTATGGTCACGGTATTGAACGCGCGTTCGACGGCTTGAAGGGCGCGGATGGCTTTGCGTTGCTTGACCTGGATGAGGCCAAACGCTTGCGCACCCTGGACTGGCGCGGGCCGATCCTGCTGCTGGAAGGCTGCTTTGATGCGCGTGACCTGGAAATTTGTTCACGTTTGGGCCTGTGGCATGTGGTGCATTGCAACGAGCAGATTGACATGCTTGCCGCGCATAAAACGGTGCAGCCGCACCGCGTATTTTTAAAGATGAATTCGGGCATGAACCGCCTGGGCTTTAAGCCCGAGCGTTACCGCGCCGCCTGGACACGGCTGAATGCGCTGCCGCAAGTCGATGAAATATCGCTGATGACGCATTTTTCAGACGCGGACACGACCAAAGGTATTGCTGCACAGCTCAGCGCGTTTGAAAGCGTGACGCATGACCTGTCCGGCGAGCGATCTTTGAGCAACAGCGCTGGCAACCTGCGCCACGGCCATGCGCTGGCTGCCAAATCAGACTGGATACGCCCCGGCATTGCGGTGTACGGCAGCGCGCCAGACTACCCTGAACACAGCTTTGAGCACTGGGGCCTGCAGCCCACCATGACGCTCAGCTCAAAAATCATTGGCCTGCAAAACCTGGAAGCGGGCGATACGGTGGGTTATGGGTCCAGCTTTACCGCAGACGGCCCCTTGCGCATCGGCGTGGTGGCCTGCGGCTATGCCGACGGCTACCCGCGCCACTGCACCACCGGCACGCCTTTGCTGGTCGATGGCGTGCGCTGCCGCATGGTCGGCCGTGTCAGCATGGACATGATCACAGTGGATTTGTCGCCCGTGCCTCAGGCGAGCATGGGCAGTGAAGTGACGCTGTGGGGCCGCGCATCAAATGGAGCGGTCTTGTCCATCGACGAGGTAGCGCATGCAGGCGGTACGGTGGGCTACGAGCTGATGTGTGCGCTGGCGCAGCGCGTGCCTGTGGTGGCTGAACCCTGACCATGGCAGAAATCTTCAAGCGTTGACTTACCCAAACCCGAATCGCATTCGACAGCTAGCGTGCTAATTTTTTGTCACTACACACTTTTTCAAAGACAGATCAACTTGACCCACACCGCGCCAACACCCACCGCCAGCCCGCCCATCAATCTGCCACGCGCACAAGAAGAATTGCAACAAGCCTTCCATGTATACGAGGACGCACTGGTACACAACAAGGTCGATGTGCTGGATGCGCTCTTCTGGAACAGCCCCCACACGCTACGCTACGGCGCAAAAGAAAATTTAAATGGTTATGACGACATCAAGGCGTTCAGAGCGGCGCGGCCCGGCGCGGGCTTGAACCGCGACATTCTTGATTGCCATATCGTAACCTTCGGCGACAGCATGGGGGTGGCCAATATCACCTTTCGTCGCGCTGGCGAGCCCCGTGTGGGCCGCCAGTCGCAAACCTGGGTCAAGTTTGATGTTGACTTTGCCGATGGCTGGCGCGTGGTGTCAGCGCACGTCAGCTGGATGGATGTCTGACAGGCTTGCTGACTGACTTGCTGATTGACGAGTGCCGTTGTCAAGTGTCGACTTCATACAGCAGTCTGTCCATGTCCCGCAGCATGTGCCCTTCTGACATGCCCACACGGTTGCGAAAGCTGACATCCACAAGCCCGCCTGTGCGCGGGGAATGCTCACCCGCAGCGCCACGGACCTGAATGACACCTGCGGCTTCCAGACGTTGCAAAAGCGGTTCCTGCGAAGCGTCCAAGGGCACATCAACCCTGTAGCTCGCCCGCATGGCGCAGCCCACATTGCTGGGGCAACTGGTTAGATAGCCGTGTTGCGCGTCTTCACAAAAATCCAGATGGGCTGCCAGAATGGCCATGACACAGGCCATGACCTGATAACAGGCAGAAACACACGCGCCGGTCATGACCACAGCCACCCGCAGATGGTCTTCTTCATTGATCCAGACTGATAACTGCTTTTCCTGCGTATTGAAGACACTTCGTCCAAATGGCCAGTCTGCGTGAATGCCCGCCGCAGCCATGTATTTATCGTCCGGCCCAAAGGCAAGGCGGCTTGAGATCATGGCATCAAGCTCCTGGGCGGGAATGTCTGCGAGCTGCGTGATCGTGCCCTCAAACTCAGGCGCCAAGCGGCGGCAGGCGTGCGCTATCTTTTCTTCCACCGTCAATCGCTCTGACCTTGACAGGCCAGCTGCAAACTGATGCCCCGCAAGATTGCGCGCCATCCTGATTCTGGTGGAGACGACAGCCGCCGGATTCAGGCAAGCCAGATCGCTGCGGTGGGTCAGCACGGGTGCTTGAAAATTCTCAAGGATGGGTTCGAAGAGCTCGCGAAAAACCGCGTAGCTCTGAGAGTCAGGCGCATAAACGCCGATGGAACTGTCTGGGTAACGCAAGCCGGATCGGACCACATCGTCCAGCCGCACGCCGTTGGACGTTACCCGCTTTGACAATGCCGCCCGGTGCGCGTCAGTCAGGTAGCGGGTGAATAAAGGCACTGAATGCTGTCACTGGAGAGGGGCACAGTAAGCATCAGTGTCTTGCTGGTTGATGACGGTTGCAGACGTGCTGGCCTGGACCAGAAATTCAGACGCCCCATAGCGGTTGGGCCGCGCATTGACAGCGTTCCAGTCGTAGGTGTAACCCAGGCGGGTAAACGGGTAGCCAGGACCTCCCGACCCACCGACCACAAATGAATCTGCCATTTGCCGAAGGACGTAGTCCCGCACGTCGGGTGCCCTGCTGGCCTGAATGCCTACGGTGCACACGGGGCTTTGCGGGTTGCTGTCATCAATGCCCAGGCAGGGCCTGTCGAGGCGATCACGCGCAACTTCCATCGTCACAAACTGCGCCTTGCGAAATTGCACGGGTGGGTCCAGCGGCAGGCCCAGCAGTTGCTCCAGGCGCTGGCGCAAAGCGTCCCCCTGCAAGCCCCATGCACGGCAACGTGCCTGCACTTCGCCTGCCAGGGTGACCCAGATACGGTCTGGTGGCGTGGTGGTGGCGCAGCTTGTGTCGGGCGCTTTGCAGGGCGTGCGGCTTGGTGTCACCCACGACACAATGCGCACTTTGTCACCTTGCGGTAAGGGCATCAATGCCGTGACCTTGCGGGGGCTGGCCACGGCAGCGTCTGCAATGGCGGCTTCATAGGCCACAACTGACGGCATGCCCGATGGCGCGACAGCCGCGCAGCCTGACAGGCCAAGCGCGGCAACCCACATGAGTGCAACGCCCAAGCGACGAACGTCATGGCGCAAGTGTTTGGTCATGTTTTTCTCCTTATAAATTCAAGCCGGGCACGTGAGTCGGCGATGGCAGAAAAAAGCTGCGGCACCAGATTGGCATTGGCCAGCAGGCCATTGGCCGTCAGACGCCGCATGGCGGTCGCCTTGATGTCCGAGAGTTCTTTTTGTAGCGCGACATGATCGTCAAACGCAAGTGATCCAGCCGGCGAGGCGTCGATGGTGCCGTCTACCGTGAGCACGCGCTCCATCAGGGTGATGAAAAACGCATCTTCCGTTTCGGGTTTGACGGGCTCGGGTGGGGCGCCTTTGAACCACTTGAACACCACAATCAAGGTGGATGCCACAGAAAGAATCAGCCCAAAAAGCGATTCAATTTTTTTCAGCGTGGCCTGCGACAGAAATGGATTTTTGCGGTCCATGAACAACCGCGTGCCACTGGACAACGGGTAACTGGAGGACTCCAGGATTTTGTCCTCATCAAACTTCATCTTCAGCCGCATTTGCAGCCCGGGGCTATACACACCTTCCAGCACCTTGAACACGGCACGCGGGTCCAGGTGGGTGTTGGCAACCAGTTGCAGGTTGACACCAACCGTCTTGATGTCGCGCGGCGGCACCGGGGGTTGAACGCTGTACATGTAGGCCAGGACTCTGGTGTCCGCCACCCAGCCCTGGCGCAGCGCCAGTGCGTTGGGAAAGGGGATCTCCAGCAGGCTGTAGCCATACTGCTTGACGATGTAGTCGGCCACGTTGGACGGCACGAACGAGGTGATGACAATGACATCCGGAACGCGGTCTTTACGCAATGCCAGCAAGTCCTCAGTACCCAGGTTGGTTTCGACATAGTCCACGCCATCCTGCATGCCTGAAAATTCCAGCAACTCTTTGGCAATAACGCGCGTGCCGCCTTTTTTGCTGCCCAGATTGATGCGCATGCCGCGCATGCCGGCAATGTCCTTGATGTCAGGGCGTACCAGAAAGTGCAGCAGCTCGGGTGCAAGATTGGCGACGTGGCTCACGTTCGCAAAAGGCAGGTCCAGACCGCCCTGTATCAGCGCAAAGTCCAGCTTGCCCTGAGACACCAGCGCCAGCGCCTCTTGCGAGCCCTCGGTCGGCAGCACGTCAAGGCGCACCCTGTCGGGCAGCACCTCATCACTTAACGCGCCGGCCAGATAGTGTCTGTTGCTCAAAATATCGCCGCCGGTCATCTTCAGCGAATAGGTTCTGGGCAGCACCTCATACACATAGTGCCCCGCGATACCGAGCAGCGCGATGACCAGCAAAAAGGCCAGCGCTTTTCGCACGCGCTCGTTACGCTGCAGGCGCTGTAGCCAGTCGTTCAGTATGCCGCGTGCTTCGTTGGCCATCGTGTCAACCGTCTCTAACTAACGTACCGGGATAAAACCGGTGCGGTCCACAATGGCCTGGCCAGCGGGCGATTCCGCCAGGGCAATGAAGTCAAGCGCCTGCTGCCGCGCCACCCCGAAGGTCAGGAGGTACAAAGAGCGCACGTAGGGGTAGCGGCCACTGAGCACGGTCGCACGCGTGATCGGCGTATTGTCAATTTCAAGAGACACAATGTCAGCCGGCAAAGCGCCATCATCGGTGGCAACGCAGCCTATCGCATTCGGGTTCTGGCGAATGAAGGCAAGCACTTCGTCCCGGGTTTTTTTGACGTGCGCCTTCAAGGCCGGGTCAGCACCCGCAAGAACTACCTCGCTGACATAACGGCTGGTGGCCGACTCACGCGGGCGCATCACCACGTCGATCGGGCTGTTGTTGCCGCCTAGCGTTTTCCAGTTGTCAATTTTGCCCGTCAGGACATCACGAACCAGCTCTTGCCTGAGCTGCCTGACCGGGCTTTGGGCATGCACCACGATGGCGATGGCATCGCGTGCAATCAGGTGGTTATGTGCCTGAGGTACGGCTTCTGCGCCGTGCAGGTCGCGCGCCATGGCGGCAATGTCAATGGCATGCCGTTTGGCGGCCAGCAGGCCCTGCAACGAACCGCCGCGCTCCACAATCACTTTGACGCCGTACAGCTTTTCAAATTCCTTGCCCAATGCAACATTCAGCTCGTACATGGCAGACGCGCCACCGATGAGCAAGGCGTTGTGCCGGACTGGCGCGCGGCGAATCTGTAGCCATTGCCACAAGGGGTAAGCGGCGGCCCCGGCCAGGCCAGCAGCAAGTCCACCCACCAGATAGCGTCTTTTCATCGGGTGGCCAGCGGGACTGTTGATGTCGTTGTAGCCGCAGAATTCGGCAGCGCAAACACCGAGTTCGATATCGGCGCAGACAGGCTGTTGACGTACTGCAAGAACTTCTGCACTTCAGGCGACTGCTTTTCACGTGTGACAAACATCAGCGGTGCCAGCAGGGTGTAGCGGCCGCTGAGCACGCTGTCTGCACCTGCCATCACTTTGTCTACCGACAAGACCTTGAGCGCCTGGTTTTTAAGCGATTCGGTGGCCAGGTAGGTAATGCCGTAGGGGTCTTTGCCCACGCCAGAAATGCGCTGTTCCAGTTCGGCGTTGCGTGCGCGTGGCGTGAAGGTGTCTGCGTCGCCCAGGACTTTTTCGTGCCAGGTGTTGGTGATCCCATCGCCAGGTGGGCCGATGTAGACATTGATAGGTGCATCTTTTCCGCCCACCGCCTTCCAGTTGTTGATGCGGCCGGTAAAAATTTCGCGCAGCTGGATGGCGCTGAGGTCACTAACGGGGTTGCTGAAGTGAACAGCCGGCGCCATGGCAACCCGCCTGAATGGCACGTTGACCAACTTCATGCCGCTACGGGTGATCTCGTCCATAGCGTCCTCAGACGGGGCACCGCTGACGATGGCCAGGTCGGCCGTGTTGTCGAGCAGCGTGAGATAACCGCGCGACGTGCCGCCGCCACTGACCACCACCGCACTGGCAGGATTGCTGCGCATGTACTGCTCGGCCAGCGATTGCACGATGGCTTCAAAGGTGATCGAACCGCGGATGTGCACGGTCCGTGCGGGGCCATTGGCCCAAGCTGAACCTGGCAAGAGGGTCACCAATGCTGCCAACAAAAGCACGTGACCCAAAATCCTCCCCAGAGACAGCAGCATTGCAAAACCTTTTTTGTTTGAATCTTTGCGTGAAACTGAACAGGCTCACTGCGGACAACCCATACCGATGCAATAACCCCTCGACTCGTGCGGATGTTACCGCGTTTACACGGCCGCCATCAGGACATTTGCCCGCTACCGGGACTGACTGCTTGCTATGGGTGTGACTGTCAGAGCTCGAAGTCGTAGTCCACCGTCATCGGTGCATGGTCTGAGAATTTTTGCTCTTTGTAAATATGCTCGGTGCGTGCCAGAGCCAAAACAGCCGGCGTAGCCAAGTGATAGTCGGCGCGGCAAAAAATCTACACATCATGCTTGGGCTTTTACGTTGCTCTGCGAGCTGCCGACGGCTGATTCGTCTGCTTTGGGCCGAGGAGCCGTCATTTGTGAGCGACCGCTTTGGCGTATTTAATCACTTCATTACTACCGAGCTCAATACCCGACATTGACCGAAGACTTCTTCGTGCCCAAAGCGGACAACCATTGTTGGGGTAATCGATTATTTTTCACCAAGTCAGCTCCAACAAACCGACTCAAAAAAAGAGCACCTGTTTGAATATCATTGCACTTACACTCAATTCGGTAAGTTCAAACCCAACTGAATAAATCAGACCGTAGGGGGAAAGATCATGCCAAGTTTCAATCGCGACGGCTATTCCATCCATTATGAAATCCACGGCGAGGGGAAGCCGGTCATTTTGTTGCACGGCATTTGCGTCAGCTTCGCGGGAAACTTCGCTGGTTTTGGCTGGGTCGAAAGTCTGTGCAAGCAGGGGATGCAAGTCATCGGATTTGGTTTTCTGGGCCACGGCAAGAGCGACAAGCCACATGTTCCGAGTGCTTACGGTTCGCACAATCTTGCTGCTGACGTGATAAAACTCCTGGACCATCTCAACCTCACTACGGCGTCTCTGGTCGGATTTTCTCTGGGTAGTTTCATCGCTTTGCATCTGCTGCATACCCACCCGGAACGCTTTGGGCGCTCTGTTCTCATCGCTACTGGCGACGGCTTATTAGGTTTGCCGCCGCACTCCATGGAGGATGTGGCTCCACAACTCGCGCACGCGCTGGACAGCGACCACTATCCGGCCGAACTTCCAAAGCATGTTGCAACGTATTGGAATTTCGCCACCAAAGTAGGTGGAGATCGGCTAGCCAGCGCGGCAGCGGCGCGCGGGCACTATCCACCCTGCACACCGGAAGAAGCGGCTCGTGTTTCGAGCGAGGTATTGGTTATTAGCGGAGAAATTGACCTGGTATTGGGTCAGGGGCCGGTGCTCGCCCGTACCCTTGCGCAGGGACACTATCAGGAAATATCTGGCGCAGACCACTTCATGCTGGCAGCAAGTGACAGGGCCAAGGAAGCGGCAACCCATTTTCTCGTTCATGGAGTGTGAAATGACTTATGACTACATCATCGTAGGAGCCGGTTCTGCAGGTTGCGTGCTCGCCGCAAGGCTTTCACAGGACCCAACATGCCAAGTGGCGCTACTTGAAGCGGGTGGCGAGGACATCGCTCCAGCGCTGCGCCAGCCCAACCAATGGCCTTTGTTGTGGGACCGCGCAGAGGGCTGGGGCTATGCCACTAGCCTGCAGCCAGGCTACAACTTGCGCAGCATCCCCTGCCCACGCGGAAAGGTGCTTGGTGGAACCAGTGCCATCAACGCCATGATCTATATCCGCGGAGATGCGCACGACTACGACCATTGGCAGGACTTGGGAAACTCGGGCTGGGGTTGGCAGGATGTGCTGCCGTACTTTCTGAAGTCTGAGGACCAGCAACATGGCGTGTCGGCCGCACATGGCGCCGGGGGGCCGCTGGCGGTGACAGATCTGGTTTCGCCCCACCGCATTTCCAGTGCATTTGTCGATGCCGCTGTGGCGGCCGGCCATGCACGCACGGCGGATTTCAATGGTGGTTCCCCTTTGGGCGCGGGGTTGTACCAAGTGACCATGCGCCATGGAGAGCGGTGCAGTACCGCCACAGCCTTCCTCCAACCTGCACGCATGCGTAGCAACCTGCGCACCATCACCCATGCCAGAACCCTGCGCGTGGTCATGGAGGGTGACCGCGCAACGGGTGTTGACTACTTTGATGGAACGCAGGTGGTGCGCATCCACGCGGCGCGGGAGGTCATTCTGAGTGCTGGCGCGATCGATTCGCCCAAGCTGTTGATGCTGTCCGGCATTGGCGACACGGCGCAACTGCAATCCCATGGTGTGCCCGTGCGGGTGGCTTTGCCTGGCGTCGGGGCCAACTTGTGCGATCACCCTGGCTCAAATCTTGTGCTGGCTTTGCGCGAGGCAGAACAGGCGCTGCCCAGCAGCAACATCGTAGAGGGCGGCCTGTTCATGAAAAGTGCAACATTGAATGAGGGCTTCGCCGCCGATCTGCAGCTTTTTGCGATTCCATTCGCGCCAATGCAGGCCGGTGCCCAGGGCAAGGCCAAGATGATGGCAATTGCTGCACAGACCTGCCGACCTAAGAGCCGGGGGCGCGTCACCTTGCGATCTGCAGACGCGATGGATACCCCCGTCATTGACCCGCGTTACATGACTCACCCTTATGACTTGGCACTGCAGATCGAGGGGCTTCGGGCGGCCAGGGACATCGCCGCGCAAGAGCCACTGAAGTCTTTGCTTGCCGCAGAGTTGGCGCCGGGACACCGCGCGCTGGACGATGCCGCGCTGGAGCAGCACATCCGGGCCACCAGTGGCTGCATCTGGCACCCGGTTGGTACCTGCCGCATGGGAAGTGGCGAAGACGCGGTGGTCGATGCGCAGTTGCGCGTGCATGGCGTGCGTTCGCTGCGCGTGGTGGACGCATCTGTGATGCCGCAAATTACGTCTGGAAACACCAACGCGCCGACGATCATGATCGCTGAGAAGGCCGCTGACATGATCCTTTCCTAAGTCCTGTCGCCGGTGACCGCAGTTGGTCATTACTTGAAGTCCGCGATACAGATTGAGCTTCCCTGAAGCAGGCGTTCGCCGCCTGGATTTGAAACCACTTGTATGACCGCTACCAAGCGACCAGTTGATCGGTCACTACTACTGCTATGTCGTCGCAAGCTGCCCTCTAAATGCTATATTAAAGTGAGAAGTCGTAGTCCACCGTCATAGGCGCATGGTCTGAAAAGCGCTGGTCTTTGTAAATGTGCTCTGTGCGTGCCAGCGCCGCCACAGCCGGCGTAGCCAGGTGGTAGTCCAGTCGCCAGCCGACGTTTTTGGCATAGGCCTGGCCCCGGTTGCTCCACCAGGTGTAGGCTGCGTCGGTGGTGGTGGGTTGCAATTGCCGATACACATCAACCTTGCCTGCTTCGCTTAAAAGCCGGGTCATCCAGGCGCGTTCTTCGGGCAGAAAGCCGCTGTTCTTTTTGTTGCCCTTGTAGTTCTTCAAGTCAATTTCCTGGTGCGCAATGTTGATGTCGCCGCACAGCACGTAGTCACGCTCTTGCTTCAAAGCCAGCAGGTGCGGGTAAAACTCGGCCAGAAATCTGAACTTGGCTTCTTGCCGTTCAGGCCCGGACGAACCACTCGGGAAGTACGAACTGATGATGGACAGCTTGGGGCAGTGCTTGCGTCCTGGCCGGTCAAAGCGCAGCTCCACGTAGCGGCCTTCTGCGTCAAACTCTGTCGAGCCGTAGCCGATGATCACATCACTTGGCTCATGCCGGGTGTACACGCCCACGCCGGCGTAGCCCTTTTTCTCGGCAAACTGAAAATAGCCTTTCATGCCGGCCAGCTCTTCAAACTTGCCCTGCACGTCAGGTGCCTGGGCTTTGACCTCCTGCACGCAAATACAATCCGGTTTGTAGTTTGTCAGCCAGGCCTCCAGGCCCTTGCTGGTGGCAGATCGGATACCGTTCAGGTTCAGGCTGGTTAATTTAAACAAGGGTACAACTCCTATGGCGGGGCAAGAAACTAAAAACGACGGCAGCCTGGCGCAAGAATTCGTACAGTTTGCAGTTGAATCTGGCGTGCTCAAGTTCGGGCAGTTCAAAACCAAAGCCGGGCGCACGAGCCCTTATTTTTTCAATGCGGGCCTGTTTGACGATGGTGCCAAGCTGGGCCGGCTGGCGCAATTTTATGCGCGGCAATTGTTGCAGGAAGAAGAAACCAGCGGCCTGCAATTCGACATGATTTTTGGCCCCGCCTACAAGGGCATCCCGTTGGCGGCCGCCGTCAGCATTGAGCTGGCGCGCCTGGGCCGCAACCTGCCCTTTGCCTACAACCGCAAAGAGGCCAAAGACCACGGCGAAGGCGGAACTTTGGTCGGCGCACCGGTCAAAGGAAGGGTGTTGATTGTGGATGACGTGATGTCAGCAGGGACCGCCGTGCGAGAGTCGATTGCGATCATCAAAGCCGCAGGTGCCACGCCGCATGCGGTAGCCATTGCGCTTGACCGGCAGGAAAAAGCGACAGAAAACGGTCGTGATGTGAACTACAGCGCCGTGCAATATGTCACAAACCAGCTGGGCTTGCAGGTGTGTGCGATTGCGCGGTTGACTGACTTGCTTGAGTATCTGACAGTGCAAAGCAGTGGGGAACACCGCAGTGCCGACCACGCGGCGGTGCTGGCTTACCGGGACCGTTACGGCGTGGACTAAATATCGAAATTGAGACAACGTGATTTTAAAAACAAAGTGGATGGCAGGTTTAACGGCCATGGGCTTGATGGCCATCAGTCTGGCCGGTGGCGCGGCCATGGCCCAAGGCATTTACACCTGCACCGATGCCAAGGGCCGAAAAATCACGTCAGACCGTCCCATCATGGACTGCATTGACCGCAACCAGCAAGAGATCACGCCGTCGGGCACCGTCAAACGGGTGATTGTCCCTACGCTGACAGCGCAAGAGCGCGCAGCCCAAGAAGAAAAAGAGAAAGCCGAAATTGAGGCGCGTGGGCTGCAAGCCGAGGAAAAGCGGCGCGACCGCGCCCTGCTGTCACGCTACCCAAACCGGGCGGCCCATGACAAGGAGCGGGCCCTGGCGCAAGTACAGGTCGATGAGGTGATCAAGGCTGCCAGCAAAAGAGCCCAGGAGCTGGCCGAGCAGCGCATAGCCATCAATGCCGAGCTGGAGTTTTATAAAAAAGACCCCAGCAAAGCGCCGCCACCGCTCAAGCGCCGCATTGAAGAAAACGACAACAGCATTGCCGTGCAAAAGCGCTTTATTGCCGACCAGGGCACCGAAAAGCAGCGCGTCAATTTGCGCTTTGACGAGGAGCTGGTCAAGCTCAAACAACTGTGGACCTTGATGGGCGTGCCCGTCAGCCCTGCTGCGGCTGCCAGCGGCGCGAAAATGGCTCCCAAAAAGCCATAAAATGCCAATTTCAGGTGTCAATTAGTGCTGTAGCCCAATGAATTCGGGCGCAAGCAGCTACTGATTTAATAGCGCCCTCGTTAGCTCAAACTATCCCAGTTTCTTCTTCAGCAGCTCGTTGACCTGCGCTGGGTTGGCCTTGCCTTTGGTCGCCTTCATGGCCTGACCGACCAGTGCGTTCATGGCTTTGGCATTGCCTGCTTTGACCTCTTCGACGTTTTTGGCATTGGCCGCCAACACGTCGTCAATGATTTTTTCGAGTTCGTTGGAGTCGCTCATTTGTTTGAGGCCTTTGGCTTCGATGATGGCGTCAAGGCGCTTGAGTTCTCGAAGCGCACTGAGCCCGGCATCTACTTCACCCGGTTGGGATCCGAACACCCATTCGCCATCTTTCGGAGTCCAAAGATGCTCAAACACTTGTTTGGCGGCATTGCCGGAAATCGCGCCGTCACCAATTCGTATGATGAGCGCTGCTAGCGTTGCGGCACTCACCGGCGCCCGGTCGATGCCTATGTTCTGAACGTTAAGCTGGCGCGACAACTCACCCATCACCCAGTTGCTCGCCAGCTTGGGCTGCTTGCTGAGTGTGGCCACTTCTTCAAAATAAGCAGCCATCGCTTTGCTTTGGGTAAGTTGACCAGCATCATATTCAGGCAGTCCGTATTGCGCCATAAACCGCGCCGCCATCACGCGCGGCAACTCACTCATCTCAGCCCGCGTCTTCTCCACCCAATCCCGCCCAATCACCAGTGGCGGCAAATCCGGGTCGGGAAAGTAACGGTAATCCGCCGCGTCTTCCTTGCTGCGCATAGACCGCGTCTCACCCGTGTCCGGGTCAAACAGCACGGTCGCTTGCTGAATGGCGTGGCCGTCTTCAATCTGCTCAATCTGCCAGCGAATCTCATAGTCCATCGCCTGCTGCATGAACTTGAAGCTGTTGAGGTTTTTAATCTCACGCCGCGTGCCCAGCGCGGCGCCAGGTTTCCTTACTGACACGTTGGCATCACACCTGAAACTGCCTTCCTGCATGTTGCCGTCGCAAATGCCAATCCAGGTCACGATCTTGTGCAGCTCTTTGGCATAGGCCACGGCCTCTGCACTGCTGCGCATGTCCGGCTCGGTCACGATCTCCAGCAGCGGCGTGCCCGCGCGGTTCAGGTCAATACCGCTCATGCCAACAAAGTCTTCATGCAGCGACTTGCCCGCATCTTCTTCCAGGTGCGCACGCACCAGGCGAACGGTTTTCTTTTCACCATCGAGGAAAAACTCCACCGCGCCACCCTGCACCACCGGACTCTCAAACTGGCTGATCTGGTAGCCCTTGGGCAGGTCCGGGTAAAAGTAGTTTTTACGCGCAAACACACTGCTTTCGGCAATGTGCGCATTCACCGCCAAGCCAAACTCAATCGCCCGCTGCACCGCCGCCCTGTTCATCACAGGCAGCGCGCCAGGCAGCGCAAAGTCAACGGCTGACGCATTGGTGTTTGGCTCTGCACCGAACGATGTAGATGCGCGGCTGAACAGCTTGGACTGCGTGGTCAGTTGGGTGTGCGTTTCAAAGCCGATGACGACTTCGTAGCCATTTACCAATTTGTCCAGCAGTGATTTTGTAGTGCTCATACCGAACCCCCTGGCTTACGCATGTGCCAATCCGTCGCCAATTGAAATTCATGTGCCGCGCCCAGCAGCTGCGCTTCCTTGAAGTAATTGCCAATCAGCTGCAGGCCCACGGGCATGCCGCCTTCGCCGAAACCTGCGGGCACGCTCATGCCGGGCAGGCCTGCAAGACTTGATGAAAGTGTGTAAATGTCGGCCAGGTAGTTGGCCACCGGGTCAGCCTTGTTCTCGCCAATCTTCCAGGCCGTGGTGGGTGACACTGGCCCGGCGATGATGTCGCACTGGGTGAAGGCCTTTTGAAAGTCTTGGGCAATCAGGCGGCGGATTTTTTGGGCTTTGAGGTAGTACGCGTCGTAGTAGCCGTGCGAAAGCACGTAGGTGCCGATCATGATGCGCCTTGTGGCTTCATCGCCAAAACCTTCGGAGCGCGACTTTTTGTACATGTCGTTCAGGTCTGTGTAGTTGGCCGCCCTGTGCCCGTAGCGCACGCCGTCAAAGCGGCTCAGGTTGCTACTGGCCTCGGCTGGCGCGATGACGTAGTAGACCGGAATCGACAGCTCGGTGAGCGGCAAATCCACCTCGATCGGCGTGGCACCCATCTTTTCGTACTCAGCCAATGCGGCGTGAACGGCTGCCAGCACGTCGGGCGAGCATCCTGCGCCGAAAAACTGCTTCGGAAGGCCGATTTTGAGGCCTTTTAGGGGATGATTTGACGCTGTAGCCCCCTGTTTTCGGGTGCAAGCAGCTATCAAATCAGAAGCATAGTCAACGACTGGCATGTCCAGCGACGTCGAGTCGCGGTCCAGGTCGGGCCCGGCCATGACACTCAAAAGCAGCGCGCAATCAAGCGCGCTACGTGCCATCGGCCCGGCCTGGTCCAGGCTGGAGGCAAAGGCCACCATGCCATAGCGTGAGCAGCGGCCATACGTCGGTTTGATACCTGTGATGCCCGTCAGCGACGCAGGCTGGCGAATTGAGCCACCCGTGTCTGTGCCTGTAGCAGCGGGAATCAAGCGTGCAGCCACAGCCGCCGCCGAGCCGCCCGATGAACCACCAGGTATCCGGCTGGTATCCCACGGGTTTTTAGCGGGGAAGTAAGCGCTGTTTTCATTGCCCGAACCCATGGCGAACTCATCGCAATTGAGCTTGCCCAGTGTGACCATGCCTGCCTGGGCCAGCTTGCTGACCACCGTCGCGTCAAACGGGCTGCGGTAGTCCTCGAGCATTTTCGAGCCGGCTGTGGTCGGGAAGTCGCGGGTGACAAACACGTCTTTGTGTGCCAGCGGCACGCCCAGCAGCGGTGTGCGCTCGCCTGCAGCCAGACGCGCATCAGCGGCTTTGGCATGGGCCAATGACATATCTGCATCGGTGGCCAAAAACGCGCCCAGTTGTTCACTTTTCACGCGGTTTAAAAAATGCTGCGTCACTTCAACGCTGCTGACATCGCGCGCGGCCAGTTTTGCGGCCAGGTCAAATACGCTCAAATCATGTAAATCGAGGTTGGCGCTCATTCGATCACCTTCGGCACTAAAAAGAGACCCCGTTCAACAGCAGGCGCACTGCGCTGGCTGTTGTCACGCTGGTTCGGTTCTTTGGCGATGTCGTCACGCAGGCGCAGCGCCACCTCGCCCAAAACGGCGGCCGGGTGGGCCAGCGGCTCCACGCCGTCGGTGTTGACGGCTTGCATCTGCGCTACCAGGGCAAAAAAGCCATTGAGCTGGTTCAAGGTGCGCTCGGTTTCGTCAGGGCGGAGTTCAAGTCGCGCCAGATTGGCGACTCTCGCGATGTCGTGGGGTGTTAAAGCCATGGATCTCAAAGATAAAAAACTACCGCAATCAGGTGTAACCAAGGGCTAATGTGCGTTAATACGCGGGATTGCCCTAGGGGGGATGCGTTATTATCCTGCCTTTGGTGTGAAATCGAAGCTGGTTGCACCCTTTAGGCGTTTTTTACGCGCTTGAAACGGGTTTAAGCAGGTCTGGCTTTGATGTCGTGCTCACAGATTCATTACAAAGGCGTTTGCACAACATTGATTTGTGCAGGCCCTAACCGGACTTTTGACCATGTTTGAAGCTTTCCGTCGGTACGTCTCCACCGACCTGGCCATTGACCTTGGCACCGCCAACACCCTGATTTATGTACGCGACCGCGGCATTGTGCTCGACGAGCCATCGGTTGTGGCCATTCGCCACGAAGGCGGCCCGCAAGGCCGCAAAACCATTCAGGCCGTGGGCCACGAAGCCAAAGCCATGCTGGGCAAAGTACCCGGCAACATTGAGGCGATTCGCCCGATGAAAGACGGCGTGATTGCCGACTTCACGGTGACCGAGCAAATGCTCAAGCAGTTCATCAAAATGGTGCACCCGCGCAGCTTCTTCAAGCCCAGCCCGCGCATCATCATCTGCGTGCCCTGCGGTTCGACGCAGGTCGAGCGCCGCGCCATTCGCGAGTCGGCGCTGGGCGCTGGTGCTTCCGACGTCTACCTGATTGAAGAGCCGATGGCCGCTGCCATTGGTGCCGGTTTGCCTGTCAGCGAGGCCAGCGGCTCGATGGTGGTGGACATCGGTGGCGGCACCACCGAAGTCGGCGTCATCAGCCTGGGCGGCATGGTCTACAAGGGCAGCATCCGCGTCGGTGGCGACAAGTTCGACGAAGCCATCATCAACTACATCCGCCGCAACTACGGCATGCTGATCGGCGAG
>JANOWR010000018.1:0-61541 GCA_031417995.1 Polaromonas sp.
TGCAAGAAAAACGCCCAAATTCGGCAGCCCCGGCGTTCCGATGTACGGCTACCGCGTGAAAATCCTGCACGAATCAACCGGCGAAGAACTCACCCAGCCGAATGAAAAAGGTGTGGTCGTGATTGAAGGCCCCACGCCGCCCGGTTTCATGCAAACCATCTGGAAGGACGATGCGCGCTTTGTCAACACCTACTGGAAGTCTGTGCCCGGCAAGATGGTGTACAGCACCTTTGACTGGGGCATTCGCGACGAAGACGGTTATTACTTTATTTTGGGCCGTACCGATGATGTGATCAACGTTGCCGGCCACCGCCTGGGCACGCGCGAGATTGAAGAAAGCATTTCGGGACACGCAGCAGTTGCTGAAGTAGCGGTGGTGGGTGTGGCCGATGCGCTGAAAGGCCAGGTGGCGATGGCCTTTGTGGTGCCCAGGGAATCGGGTGTGTTGAACGACAGCGCCGCCGCCCTGAAGCTCGAAGGCGAGATCATGAAACGTGTAGACGGTGACCTGGGTGCCGTGGCCCGGCCATCACGTGTGCGTTTTGTGTCAGCCTTGCCCAAAACCCGCAGCGGCAAGCTGCTGCGCCGCGCCATTCAGGCGGTGTGTGAGGGGCGTGATGCGGGCGACTTGACGACGATGGATGACCCGGCGGCTTTGGAGCAAATCAGGCATCGCTTGCTGAGCTGAATCCGGACCATAATTCCAGTGGCATTTAAGACTTTGACTAATGACCAACGAGCAATGACTAATGACTGAGGCCGTTATTCAAGGTCTTTGAAAAACCACGGCCCCCGTGTAATTGCCGCCTGCACCTGCGTTAAAACCGTAGTACACCATGCCCGCATTTTCGGCTTTCGGGCCACTAAAAAATCCTTTTATATCGCCAGATGCAGTAGCAAAGGAACTACCGCTGGTCAATGCCGTACCCGTGACGGTACCAAAACTTGTGATGATGTTTGCACTGACACTGCCAGCCGTATAGTTAGCGGTGAAGGTTGATGCATTACTGACAGTCCCTGCTGCGCCGTTGAAAAGAGTAGGCGCTGAGCCGCCAACAAAGCTGTAGGTCAAAATGCCAACGGATGGCATGACCGGCGTGGGGACACCGGTCACGTAATGCAAGCGCGGCTGCGGTGATGTTGTGCTGGTAAACAAGTTAAATTGATCGGCCAGTGACCAGGAACCCCAGCCCATCAAGTCACCACCCGCGATTGAGCCGACGTAACCAGACTCAGTCACTGCGCTTGCACCGATCGAGTAAACATTCAAGTTTGTACTAAAGTTGGTCAACAGGCCATTTGTAAAATTGTGCGGCTCGGCGGGAGAGGCAGCGTCTAAACCTGGCGGCAACCCGGCAGTTGGGTTGAAGTGCGTTAATGTGGTTAAACCGGTAAGTCCCACGCCGTTGAGCGGGATTTGTACCCTGGCACTCGCCGATACGCTTAGCAGGATTGATCGTCCGTCGGCCGTTGTGTTGTTTCCAGCTACCTGAACCTGCTGCGCCGGCCCTGGTGTCGGTATGCTTGCTCGATTAATGGTGCGCACTGGTGGATCGGTGCTGTTACTCACGACCACGGACTCGCCAGCTAACAGACCAACGCAAACGCCTGCATTGCACACCTCAATGGCATCTTTTTCAGCTGTCACAGTGACGGAGCCATTCGGATTCAGGCTGGCACTGAATGAAGAGCCGCGAATTCCAATCGTAGAGGTTGAAATGTTAACGCGGTAGTTGTTTTTGTTGCGTTTTCCGATCAGACCCGTGATTGCCCGCATGCTTCCGCTCAGCAGGTTGACGATAAAGCGATCTTCTTTGGGATCATCTTTGTCGACGTAGCTGGCGATATTGAATTGGGTGTTTGGTTGAAGCGACACTAGGCCGCCGTCTGTAAATTTGACCTGTGCCCGACCTGTTTCACCCGTAAAAATGACCTGTCCACTTTCAATCTCCTGGCCTTTGGTGAGTGGTCTGGTTTGTCCATCATTGCCGCGCACATTCACGTTACCAGCAACAAACTGGGCAACGCCAGCAGATACAGCCGCTATTGCCGATATCGGGCAGGCGCCAGCCAGTGACAGGAGCAACAACGAACGCTTGAGATACAAAGGTGTGGTCATGCGGCAAACCTGGCTCCGCCTAGGTTACGTTATTCATTCCTGATTAAAACGGATCTTCATGATAATTTGAAATCAGCGATATGGAAATTTGCTGGTGGTAGCCCGGCACGCGAGCGTTCAACCATGTATGTCCATGCCAATGCTCTTTCAGTTGCGCGGCTTGCCACATCGAAAAGTGGCGATTGCGCGACTGACAAGCGCATCCGTTCGCGCAAGGCCTTCAGCTCATAAGGGTTCTGTGCCAGATGCCGTGCCTGGCTGATGTACGCATCCGCGCTTTCAAATACACAATCCCCAAGTCCTGCGGCATGCATAACGCCGTTGGTGATCGGCGACGCCGCGGCCAGACACGGCAAACCTGCGCGCAAGGCATCAGCCAGACTTTGCGCATGGCTGCTTTCGGGCATGGCCAGAAAAAGATCGGCTGCGGGTAGCAGGGATTTGGGGGCATCCATGCCAGCTTGAGCCGTAGCAAAAACCAGTCGCTCGGATTCAATACCCGCCTGCATCGCTTCACGCAGCAGGTTGTTTTGCCCGTTGGGTGAACAGGGCGACAGCCATAGCACGGCATGTGGCAGGTCCTTCAGCAACTGCATCCAGAGTGCGAAGGTTTTTGGTGTGATGTGAGCGCATGGCCCAAAAACACAAATGACAAATGCATCTGCAGGCAACCCGGCAGCTATGCGCGTGACAGGCGCTGCTATCGGCGCTGCGGCATAGGGCGTGAACCAGCAGGTATGAGGCAAGCGGGCCATTGCAGTCTGGTTTGGATCTGAAATTGATACGCTGAGCAGACGGGAATCTGACAAGGTGTAGTCATAAGCCCCTGGCGGTGTCTGCAGGCGGGACGGCAAAGCCTGAACTTGCACTGGCGCCACGCGGTACTGGGCGATATCAGGCCTGTGCCAAGCTGTATTGCAGGTTAAATCAAACCAGATGTCGAGCCGATCCAGGCGGATTCGCCAGACAGCTTCTTCGTCAGTGAAGTGGGCAATTTCAACTACCTCATGCGGTACCAGCTGTGCTGCCAGGACAGCTTGCGGCTGGGGTGTTGGCGAGTAAATATGAAAGATGAATCTGGTGCTGTCGTAGAGCGACAGTTCAGCTGCCAGTGCCTCAGTAGCTGCGGCATCGCGCAGGCTGGTGGCAGCAATCCCGACGCGAGTTTTGTTTGCTGGCTTGGCTTGACTGCGGCTGGCATTAAAAGGGGGCAATGTTGTTGTTTTGTCAGCCGCAGCAATCGTTGGGCTAGCCTGCAGGCCTTGATGCAAATTGTTTTCGCCAATGACAGCAAGCAGGCGGGCGTAGTCACGCCAGTCGCAGACCTGTATCGCATCAATCGCCTGGCGGTAAAAAAGGCTTTGTAAATCAGTTGCGCCGCCGCGCTGCAAAAATCTGGTGAGTTCATTCAAGGCTTGGACGCTGAGCTGGGTGACTGCCAGATTCGCAGCGTCAAACTCGGCGTTCAAAGCCAATGCAATTACCTGACGGATGGCGATTTGTGGTTGGTCTTTAAGTTGTGCTGGCACGGCACGAAGTTGCTCCAGCGCCTCTGCGGCACTGCGGGCGCCGAGTAAAAAATCAATCAGGTTGGTGTAGGCAGTTTCATCGTTGGGCGTACACTTCACACACTGGCGGGCATAGGCAATGGCATCAAGCCAGCGCTGCTCGCGTGCGGCCAGCATGCCCAGATGTGTCAGGGCAGCGGCATGGGAGGGTTGCAGTTTGAGCGCCTGCTGAAAATACGACGTAGCCTCTTGCGGCTGGTTGCAGCCCAATGCGGCCAGCCCAAGGTTGGCGCAGCCATCTGCGTCCAGCAGCAACTGGCTTTCAATGCTGCGCAGCAAAGTCAAAGCGGCACCGGGCCGTGACAGTTCAAACAGCAATGCAGCGCATGCCGACACGGCGTGGCTGTCTTGCGGGCACAGCGCCAGCGCAGATTCAAAAGCTGTGAGCGCCTTGACAGGATCGCCTGCTGCGTGTGCAGCCGCTCCCCAATCCATCAGTTGGCTAAAAGTTTCTTTTGGGCTGTTGGTTTGTAGCAAATCTGAAAGCATTGTTTTAATTATGTGACAGACTATCAGCGTCAAACACCCCTTGATCCCCCATGCGAACATTGACCAGCGAACTTTTCATGACTCATGACCACAGCCAGTGATTCTGCAATTTGGCACCTGGTCGGCTCTTTTAACGACCCGTTTGCGGGTGCGGAACTGGAACTGCTGGCCATTGCCGATTTGCTGGCCAGGCATCGCCGGGTTGAGGTGTGGTCAGTGGTGGCACCGCACAGCAGCTTTGCGCATCACGGCATCCAGCAGGTGCAACCATTTGTGCGCCAGTTCCCGCACGCAGGTGTGCTGGTGTGGGGTGGTGTGCATGTGCCGCCTGCGGTTTGGCTGAAATACACTGGTTTTGAACGCATTGTGTTGCAGTGCAACCTGGCCAGTTTTGAACGCTTTTTTGCGCTGATCGAGGTGATGCGGGACACCACCCAGCTTGAACCCGAACTGGTGTTTGCGTCGAAGGCTTTGCAGTTGACAGCTGGTTTGCCGGGCAGGGTGATCTACAGCCCGATGGATATTTCGACTTTTTTGCAGGCTGTCCAAAACAGGCCAATCACACCGCATCGCCCAGTCACCATCGGCAGGGCCAGCCGCGACGCCCCCGACAAACACCACCCGCAAGATGCCATGCTGTACCGCATGCTGGCGGCCAAAGGCTGGCGTGTGCGCCTCATGGGCGGCATGTGCCTGGCCGCGCAGCTTGAAGGTGCAGAGGGCATAGAGCTGCTGCCCGCCGGGGCTGAAAACATGGTCGATTTTTACCAGACACTGGACATCTTTTTTTACCGCACCGGGACAACGGTTGACGCTTATGGTCGGGTTGTGGCCGAGGCGATGGCTTCTGGCTTGCCTGTGGTGGCGGGCAACATTGGCGGATATGCAGAAGTTGTGATGGAAGGCGGATGCGGGATTCTGGTGGCAACGCAGGAAGAAGCCTGGGATGCCCTGGCTTACCTGGCCATCCATACACAAGCTCGGCTATCAATGGGCCGTGCCGGGATGCTGCAAGCGGAACGTTTGCATGGACAAGCCGCGCGAAATTCGCTGATAGGCGACTATCTTGGCAATACGGCTGTTACTTCTGAAAGACCAAAGCGCCTGTAATTTTGCCACCGCCAGGGTCTTTGGCATAGGTCAGACCTGCAAAAGCTGCGTTGGAGCCAATGAACATGCCTGTGACAAATGCGCTTGCACCCGTGAAAGAAGATGTGGTGCTGGTAGCTGAGTCTGTGAAATTACCAAACGATGTGTTGACACCCACATTGGCCGAATAATTGGTTGATGTAAAGGAAACGCTGAACGTCGCGCTGTTCAGCGTACCTACCACACCGTTACGGGTTGGGGCAGTAGAACCCACAAGACTGTAGGTATAAGAGCCAGTGTTCAGCAATGTATTAATGTCAGCCTGCGGTGTAGGTCGGCCCGCAACATAGTGCACCTGATCCAGCAGGGTGGCAGTACCCATATATTCCCGGGTACCTTTGGTCCACATGCCCCAACCAATGAAATTGGTATCAGTCACCTTGCCAATCGACTTGAAGCTGGCAACTGCTGCGGATGTGCCAGTCTCAAACCATTTTTCCCCGCTTGCAGAGGTGTCTGTAAATTGCGTCAGCTTGTTGTCGCTGAATACGGTTGTCGCACCCGCTGCTGTTCTGCGGACGAGGGAGTTGAACGATGAATCGCTCCCCACGGCTGACACTTGAATATCGGTAAAAGTGCGTATCACGGGCGTACTCACAACGTCTGTGGTCTTGCTAATCAGCGTTGACTTGCCATCAGCAGTGGTCTGGTTGCCCGTGGTGGCTGCGTCCTGCACCGGGCCTGGCGTAGGCACTGTGGCCCGGTTGGTGGTGCGCACGGGTGCTTCGTTGCTGCTGTTAACTCTGACTGATTCGCCAGCCACCAACCCTACACAACTGCCGCCACTGCACACCTCAATCGCGTCTTTTTCAGCCGTAACACCCAAGCTGCCGTCCGGGTTGTAGCCCGCGTTAAAACCTGATCCCCGAATGCCGATGGTGGCTGTGGTGGTGGTGACGCGGTAGTTGTCCCGGTTCCGTTTGCCAATCAAACCCGTGATGGCCCGCATGCTACCGCGCAGCAAGTCCACCAGAAAGCGGTCTTGTTTGGGGTCAGCCTGGTCAACATAATTGGCAATTTTGAACTCGGTATTGGGTTGAAGCGATATCAGGCCGCCGTCCGAGAACTTGACCTGTGCGCGGCCTGTGGCACCTGTGACAATCGCTTGGCCACTTTCAATGTCCTTGCCCTTGACGAGTGGATCGGTCTGGCCGTCAGGGCGGCGCACATTGACGTCGCCTGCAATGAATTGCGCCACACCTGCGGATGCTGCAAGTGCCTGCAATGGGTAAGCGGCCGCCAGCGCCAGGGCCAGCAGGGTGTGCTTGAGCTTTAATGCAGGTGTCATGGTGAGTTCCCCGAGTTTGATTAAAAATCGCGTCGCAGCGTCACGGTAAAAGCCGTGCGGTTGAAGTGCGATGTGGGTATGTTGGATTTGACGGATGTCCATGACAGTTGCGGGGTGATCTTCCACAGCCGGGCAGGCACCCAGTTCAGGCCCAGGTTCAAATTGAATTGGTTGTCCCGGCGCGTCACCAAAAACAGCGCGTCTTGCGCACCGTATTTGCGGTTTTCGTAGCTCATGCCGCCAAACAGCGACACTTCTTCAGACAACATTTGTTGCGCACCTGTGCGAATGCCGTAGAGCCTGTGTCCCAGGTTCGGGAAAGCACCGTCTTTTTGTTTTTCAGTACCCACATAAGCTCCCGCAAATAGCAGCAGGCCACTGCGAAACCCATGCGCATACGATGTACCGATCACAGTACGAACGGCATCGCGCACCGCCTGACCGGGGTAGCTGAGCTGCCCCCACTGCACATAGCTGCTCCATTGCTGCTCGCCGTTCATTCTGTAGGTCCATTCGCCCACCAGGCCGGACTGGTCACGCGCTTTGGCAGCGTTGACGTAGTAGCTGCCAGCTTGCACCACACCTGAGAACTCGTGTTTGTCATAGCGGTAACTTGCACCTGCATTGCCATCGAGCTGCATCGAGTCAAAGGTTCTGTTTTGACTGTGCGTGCGGCCATTGGCCGACAGGTTGCCTATCAGTGACCAGCGCGGGTCCAGCACCCGGCGTGCTGAAAAGCCTGCAGCCAGGGTCGCAAAGCTGTCTTTGGTCGACAAGTTGGCGTTGTTTAGCGTAAAAATCGCGCCGCCAAAGGCAGGCACGGCAATGTTGGCGTTACCGGGGCCGCTGTTGATGTTGGTGTCGTAACCCAGGCTGGTTTCTATGTAGGGTTTGATGGAAGATTTGGCCGCTTCCTCGGACCGTTCAATGGCTTGCAGAAATTTGTCGATGGTGGCCGCTGCCTCAAGAGGAATGTTGTCTTTTTTTGTTTCCAGCAGTACCTTGCGGGCGCCTGCGTTGTCGCCCACAGCAAACAAGGCGCGCCCCAGCTCGGCCCGGGCTCTTGAGTTTTCAGGCTGCACCGACAGCACCCGCTCCAGTGCAAATACGGCGCGCGTGAACTGCTCGGTTTCGTTGGCAGCAATACCTATCGTGGTGTCAAAGTCGGGGTCGCCCGCCCGGGCTGCTTCTTGCGGCTCCAGCAGGTCAAACGCCTGTCTGGCCTGGTTTTTGTTCAGCAAGGCTCTGGCCTGCCGGACCAGATCGTCCACTTCAGCTGTCGCATGGCCCGAAAAAACGACCAGCCAGAACGCCAGCACGCCCATCGCGAAAATAGATAAATCAGATTTGACTTTGTTCATCTGCTAATTGTAGGAAAAAACCTGCAAAACTTGAAGGGTAAATTCACCAAATTCAGCAAGAAATTAATATGTGTCGTCCAAATGTTCATACGTTGCGCGTACAAAACTCTCTGCTTTATTTTGTTTTTGTCGCATCAGGGTAATCAGGGGGTGTAATTCATGCTGGCCGCGCCACAATATCAGTCATTACTTATATTTGATGTCCACACCATGCAAACGCCGCCACTGAACGCTCAAGACAAGGTTTTTGACCTGGCTGCCGAACTTTTTGCAGTATTGGCCACACCCATGCGTTTGCGCATCCTGAGCGCGGTGTGTGAGCAGGAGAAGTCAGTCAGCCAACTGCTGCTGGAGATTGACACCACGCAGCCCAACCTGTCGCAACATCTGGCAGTGCTGTTCAAGACCGGGGTGCTGGCCAAGCGCAAGGACGGCACGCAGGTGATTTACCGTGTGCAGAGCGAAAAGGCCGTGGCCCTGTGCCGCAGCGTGTGTACGCAAATTGCCATTGAGATGGACGATCCTGACGCTGTATCTGAAGGCCAGGCGCTAAGCCCACGTTCCCCTGTGATGGCTTGATGGGTATGCTCAACAGATTCATTCAGCGCGCGCCAGAAAACTTTCTGTCAGCGCAGCAAATCAACGATGTAAAAGCCGGTCGGCGCGGCTTTTTGGCGGGTGCATTCG
This sequence comes from Polaromonas sp., assembly GCA_031417995.1. Lineage (GTDB taxonomy): Bacteria > Pseudomonadota > Gammaproteobacteria > Burkholderiales > Burkholderiaceae_C > Polaromonas. The sequence continues at coordinate 8,662 of JANOWR010000018.1, forward strand.
CTGCCGCAGTCGCGGGTGTCCAGGCTCAGACCCCAGCGGGTGATCCCAACATTCTGAACTTGCCAGCTCACAGCAAAGGCCTCGGTCAGCCCGTCGCCTCACGTCCGTATGGCCTGCCCAGTGAGTTTGAAAAAAACCTTCAACGCCGTGAAAGCCCCGGCCTGACCCGCGTGGGTGCGGCCAGCGTCAGTTTTGCGCCCCTGCAATCGCTGTTCGGCATCATCACCCCCAGCGGCCTGCACTTTGAACGGCACCACCAGGGCTGGTGGGACATTGACCCGTCAAAACATCGGCTGATGATCAATGGGTCTGATGAAAGCCTGATCAAGCGCCCCATGGTGTTTGACATGGACGAGATCATGCGCCTGCCCAGCGTCAGCCGCATGTGCTTTATTGAGTGCGGTGCCAACACCGCGATGGAATGGAACAACACCGCTGTGCCCACCGTGCAGTACACGCACGGCATGCTGAGTTGCAGTGAATTTACCGGTGTGCCGCTCATCACCCTGCTGGAGATGTGTGGCGCAGATTTAAAGCGCGGCAGGTTTGTACTGGCTGAAGGTGCTGACGGCTCAGGAATGACGCGCACCATTCCCATGAGCCTGATTCAAAGCGGCGAAGTGCTGGTGGCTTACGGCCAAAACGGAGAAATGTTGCGGCCTGAAAACGGCTACCCGCTGCGCCTGGTGGTGCCCGGCATTCAGGGTGTGAGCTGGGTCAAGTACTTGCGGCGCATCGAGGTTGGCGACATGCCTTATGGTGCGAAAGACGAAACCCTGCATTACGTGGACTTGTTGCCAGACGGCATGCACCGTCAGTACAGCGGCATACAGGAAATCAAAAGCGTCATCACCTCGCCCAGTGGCGGGCAGGTGGTGCTGCAAAAGGGCTTTCACAGCATCACCGGCCTGGCCTGGAGTGGGCGCGGCAAGGTTAAAAAAGTCGATGTGTCCATCGACGGTGGCCGCAACTGGAAGGCCGCGCGGCTTGAGGGCCCGGTGCTGGCCAAATGTTTGACGCGATTCAATACTGATTTTGTGTGGGACGGCAAGCCCGTGATTTTGCAAAGCCGCGCGGTCGATGAGACGGGACACATTCAGCCCACGGTGCAGGCGCTGCGCGAGGTGCGTGGGAGCCGGAGCATCTATCACAACAACGCGATTCAGTCGTGGCTGCTGGGCGAGAACGGCGAGGTGAAAAATGTTCAAGTCGGTTAATTTCATCGCGCTGTGTCTGTTGCCGGTGCTGGTTTCAGCTCAAACGGTCAAGTACCCAAACATAGGCCGCACCGCCACGCCGCAAGAAATCAAGGCCTGGGACATTGACGTGCGGCCCGACTTCAAGGGCTTGCCCAAGGGGCAGGGCAGCGTCAAGCAGGGCGAAGTGGTATGGGAGGCGCAATGCGCGTCTTGCCATGGCCACTTTGGTGAATCGTCTGAAGTCTTTACACCGATTGCGGGCGGCGCAACGCCTGACGACATGAAGACCGGGCGCGTCAAAAGCCTGTTGCCAGGGTCTAACCAGCCGCAACGCACCACCGTGATGAAGCTCTCGAGTTTGTCAACGCTGTGGGACTACATCAACCGCGCGATGCCGTGGAACGCGCCCAAATCGCTCAGCGCTGACGACGTGTACGCGAGCACCGCTTATATTTTGCACTTGAGCAATGTACTTCCAGCCGATTTTGTGCTCAGTGACACGAACATTCGCGATGTGCAGGCCCGCTTGCCGAACAGGGGCGGCATGACGACTGCGCACAGCCTGTGGCCGGGCACTGAGCTGGGGGGCAGCGTAAAGCCTGACGTGCAAGGCTCTGGCTGCATGAGCAACTGCGCTATGCAAGCGGCCATCGTCAGCAGCTTGCCAGACCACGCCAAAGACGCACATGGCAACCTGGCTGAGCAGTCGCGTCTGATCGGTGCAAGCCGCGGCGCGCAGACTTTAGTGTCAAAAGACGTTAAAACGGCTCAAAACAGTCAAAATAATGTATCGAATGTGCCTTCAGCCCAATTAATACGTGGGCAAGCAGCTCCTGAAAGCATAGCGCCTGCGGTGCCTACTCTTGCCCAAATCAAACCTCTGCTTGACAAAAACGCCTGCCTGGCCTGCCACGGCATGTCCACCAAGCTGGTGGGTCCGTCGTTAAAAGACGTAGCAGAGCGCTACAAAACCCAGAGCGGTGCGGTCAGTTTGGTATCGGGCAAAATCAAGAATGGCGGGCAAGGTGTGTGGGGTGCGATTCCCATGCCCGCGCAGGCCTTGAGTGTGGATGAGGCCAATCAGATAGCCCTATGGCTGACGGGCGGCATGCCGCCCTAGGAACTTAGGAGATGCCCTATTCCAAAGGCTGAATTTTTTGTGTTCAATCGTGTGAAGTTCGTTTTTTGTATTTAAGGAGTTAGTCATGGAACGTCGTGATTTTTTAAGCCGCAGTTCGGGTGCAACCGCAGTCGCTATTGCAACCGCGACAGGCTTGCCTGTCGCACAAGCCCAAACTGCTGCGGCCAATGCGCCAGGCTGGAACAAAGCTGCTTTTGACAGCAAAAACCTGGCTGAAGCCGCCAAAGCCATGGGTGCCACCAGCGCCCCTGTCGAAAGCAAGGATTTGATGCTGCAAGCCCCTGAAATTGCCGAAAACGGCAACGTGGTGCGGATTGGCGCGCAAAGCAACATTGCCGGCACCACCCAAATCGCCTTTGTCGTTGAGAAAAACCCTAGCGCACTGGCCGCCATGTTTGATGTGCCAGCAGGTACTGACGCCAACGTGGCAACCAATATCAAAATGGGCCAGTCTTCTAACGTGTATGCGCTCGCCAAAGCGGGTGACAAGTTTTATTACTCTGTCAAAGAAGTCAAAGTGACCCTTGGCGGCTGCGGCGGTTAAGCCTATTAACCACGTAAAAATTCAGGAGAAAAAATATGTCAGATCCAATGAGAATCAGGGCTCAAGCCCAAGGCGATAAAACAACCGTGCGTGTGCTGGTGGGCCACGAAATGGAAAGCGGCCAGCGCAGAGATGCCGCTGGCAAGGTGGTACCAGCCTGGTTTATCCAGTCCATCACCGCCACTTGGAACGGCAAGCCCGTCATGAGCGCGCAGTGGGGCACCGCGGTGTCTAAAAACCCGTTCATGCAGTTCAGCTTTAAAGGCGGTAAAGCTGGTGACAAGGTGGCTGTGACCTGGATCGATAACCGGGGCGACAAGCGAACCGACGAAGCTGTGGTGGCGTAAAAGCATCATGAGCAAACCTCTAACCACGCTCCTGGGTCTTGCAGTTCTGCTGATCAGCCCGATTGCCAGCGCCCAAAAAACCACCGCTGAAGGCATTGCCGAATACCGCGCCATGCTGGCCGACGGCAACCCGGCCGAATTGTTTGAAGCCAAAGGCGAAGGCCTGTGGAAGCAGGCGCGCGGCCCTAAAAATGCATCGCTTGAAAAGTGTGATTTAGGCAAGGGTGCGGGTGTGGTGAAAGGTGCTTTTGTTGAGCTGCCGCGCTTTTTTGCAGACACTCAGCGGGTCCAAGACCTGGAGTCGCGCCTGTTGACTTGCATGGAAGTGCAGCAAGGCTTTAACGCAGCGGATATCGCCAAAACCCGTTTTGGTGATCGTGAGCAAAAAAACATCGAGTCGCTGGTGGCCTATATTTCAGGCGAATCGCGCGGCATGAAGTTCAACCTGCCGCAAGCCCATGCACAAGAAAAACTGATGTTTGAAGTCGGCAAAAAAGTGTTTTACCTGCGCGGCGGGCCTATGGACTTTTCATGCGCCTCTTGCCACAGCGAAGACAACAAGCGCGTGCGCCTGCAAGACTTGCCGAATCTGACCAAGCAGCCCGGTGCCAGCCTTGGCTTTGGTGCCTGGCCTGCCTACCGCGTCTCGGGTGGTGAGCTGTGGAGCATGCAGCGCCGCCTGAATGACTGCTACCGCCAGCAGCGCTTTCCGTTTCCCGGTTATGCGTCTGATGCAACGGTTGCACTCGGCGTGTACATGGGCGTTAACGCCCAAGGCGGCATATCGACAGCACCGGCTTTGAAGCGTTGATTGGATTGAGCATGCTGACAACAAACCACAAAAAAACCATTGCCCTGACTTGCGCGCTTGCGGCCACCGCTCTGCTGGCAGGTTGCGCCATGGCGCCAACATCAGCCCAGGTGGACGAAACCACCCGCCAGGTTCTGAAAAGCTCGTTCCGTGAACAAGGCATCGCCAAGCTCGACCGGCTTCAGCTGGATGCGTCCAACCAGGCCTGTTCTGATTCTGAAGGCGCATCGCTTGAAGACAAGCTGGGTAAATCGATTGAAGCGGCTAACCTGCAAACCGTCAAGTTCCCGGCCGACGGCAAACTGATTGGCAATTGGGCCGAAGGTGAAAGAATCGCCCAAAACGGCCGCGGCCTGACCTGGACAGACAGCGCGACCGCAGCCAACGGCGGCAGTTGCTACAACTGTCACCAGCTCAGCAAGGCCGAAGTGTCCTACGGCTCCATCGGCCCCAGCCTGTACAACTACGGCAAATTGCGCGGCGTGACTGACCCAACAGCCGTGGCCAGTAAGCCAATTGTTGACTACACATGGGGCAAGCTGTGGAACAGCAAGGCCTACAACGCATGTTCAGGCATGCCACGCTTTGGCCATGCCAATATCTTGACGGTCGAGCAGCTCAAAGACGTGATGGCGTTGCTGCTGGACCCTAAATCACCCGTTAACCAATAAAAAGCGCCAAAAACAGCGTTTGAATGCTGCTTTTGCCTTTTTTTAGGCATCGAATTGGCGTCTAGACCAATAGATACATGCGCGAGCAGCTATCAAATTAATAGTATTTTAAATTTATAAAGGCTGCCATGAACCTGTCTCGCCGTGAGTTTTCTTCTGTCCTGACTGCTGCTGCCGTTGCTGGTTTCCCATTGATGCGCGAGGCCAGCGCCAAAGAGGCTGAAAATCTTTACAACGTGCCTAAAACGGGCAACGTGCATTTACTGCACATGACCGACTGCCATGCGCAGTTGTTGCCCATTTATTTTCGCGAACCTAATGTGAACCTGGGCGTAGCGGGCATGCGTGCCAAGGTGCCGCATTTGGTTGGGGAGCATTTGATCAAATATGCCGCGCTCAAAGCGGGCAGTCCGTTAGCACACGCGCACACCTACGTAGACTTTGAAAAAAGTGCCAGGCAGTACGGCAAGGTGGGCGGTTTTGCTCATCTGTCTACGCTGGTCAAGCAGTTGCGTGCCAGCCGCCCTGGTGCCTTGTTGCTTGATGGGGGTGACACCTGGCAGGGCAGCGCCACCAGCCTGTGGACCAACGCGCAAGACATGGTGGATGCCTGCAAACTGTTGGGTGTGAACGTGATGACGGCGCATTGGGAATTTACTTATGGTGAAGAGCGCGTCAAAGAGATTATCGAAAAGGACTTTGCCGGCAAGATAGATTTCGTTGCGCAAAACGTCAAGACCATAGACTTTGAAGATCCGGTGTTCAAGCCCTACGTCATCAAAGAAATGAATGGCGTGTCGGTGGCCATCGTTGGTCAGGCCTTCCCTTATACGCCCATTGCCAACCCAAGCTGGCAAGTGCCCAACTGGACTTTTGGCATCCAGGATGAGCAGATGCAAAAAGTCGTCAACGAGGCGCGTGCCAAGGGCGCACAGGCCGTGGTGGTGCTGTCGCACAACGGCATGGATGTTGACTTGAAAATGGCCTCCCGCGTCACAGGCATTGATGCCATTTTGGGTGGCCATACGCACGATGGTGTGCCCGTGCCGACGATGGTCAAAAATGCAGGTGGTCAAACGCTGGTCACCAATGCAGGCAGCAATGGCAAGTTCCTGGGTGTGCTCGACCTGGATGTGCGAGACAAAAAAGTTGTCAACATCAACTACAAGCTTTTGCCTATCTTTGCCAACTATTTGCCCGCCGACAAAGAGATGGCTGCATTGATCGACAAAGTACGCGCACCTTACAAAAGCAAGCTTGAAGAGAAACTGGCTGTTACCGAGGGCTTGCTGTACCGTCGTGGGAACTTCAACGGCACGTTCGATCAGCTCATCACTGATGCGCTCATCAATGTGCGTGGTGCGCAAATTGCGTTCTCGCCCGGCTTTCGCTGGGGTACATCGCTGCTGTCTGGTCAGGCCATCACACGCGAGCATGTGATGGACCAAACGGCCGTTACCTATCCTTGGACAACGCTCACCGATTTGTCGGGCGAAACGATCAAGATCATTCTGGAAGACGTGTGCGACAACCTGTTTCACCCCGACCCTTACTACCAGCAAGGCGGTGACATGGTGCGCACCGGTGGCATGAGTTATACCTGCGATCCGACTGCCAAGGCCGGTGCCCGCATCAGCGACATGCGCTTGGGCGGCAAGTTGATCGAAGCGAGCAAAACCTACAAAGTAGCAGGCTGGGCTCCCGTGCAAGAAGCCAGCAAAAACGCAGGCCCCCCCATCTGGGATGTGGTGGAGACCTACCTGAAGGACAAGAAGGTCATCAAGCCGATCAAGCTCTACAACCCCAAGTTGCTCAATCTCGATGGCAACCCCGGAATTATTCTCTAACGCTTGTTGCAAAGTAAAGAGGATTCCCTGATTTTTAAATTTGCTACAAGGAGCCAGATATGAAATATTTCTCTAAATTCTTTTTGATGCTTGCGATGTTTGTTGCGAGCACAGGCTTTGCCTTGGCGCAGGACAAAGCGGTGTACCACATTGACCATGCAGAGACACAGGCGACGAAAGGCCTGCGCAATGTCCGCAACCACCTGGACGTTGCTCCCGACACAAAAATCATCGTTGTCACGCACGCCAATGGCGTTGATTTTTTGATGGAAGGGGCTAAAGACAAAGCCAACCCCAACGTCGACTATTCCTCATTGGTGAGTGACTTGAAGGCGCGTGGAGTCAAGTTTGAGGTGTGCGAAATCACGCTGAAGAATCGCAGTCTGAACAAGAACCAGTTCATTTTGGATGCCGAATTTACGCCGTCTGGTGTTGCCAGAATCGGGCAATTACAGTCACGCGAAAAGTTTGCTTACATCAAGCCTTGATGCCGGTGTTGGGACGCGTTCGATCTCCCCCGCGCTGGCGAAGGGGTTGATCCAGGCGATTGCAAAAATCACTCCCCTTAAAGTTACCCACGTCATCGTCACTCACTACCATGCTGACCATATCTATGGCTTGCAAGAGTTTTAAAAAAATGGCGCAAAAGTTATCGCCCATCCTGCAGCCAAATAGTATCTTCATTCTGACACCGCCAAGCATCGGCTGGCAGCATCGCGCGCCGATCTGTTTCCCTGGATTGACGAGAACACCCAACTGATTGCGGCCGATACCTGGATTGACAAAGACGTCGCCTTCAATTTGTCAGGCGTGGATTTGCTCATCAAAATTGCTGGGCCTGCACACACGCCAGAAGATTTGATTGTGTTTTTCAGTGACGAGAAAATCTTGTTTGCAGGTGATTTGGTGTTTCGTGGCCGTATTCCGTTCATTGGGCCTACTGCCAACACGGCACTCTGGATTGTCAGCCTCAAAACCATGCAAGACTTGAATGCCAGCGCCGTGGTACCAGGTCATGGCGCAGCCTTTAAGAGCGCCAAAGAAGACATAGCGCAACTGCAAGATTACCTGACTTACCTTCGTACCACCATGGGCAAAGCAGTCAACGATTTAGACTTGTTTGATGAGGCCTACGCTGCTGCCGACTGGAGTCGATTTGAGAAGCTGCCGTTGTTTCGCTTTGCCAACCGCATGAACGCTTACAACACCTATTTGCAATTGCTTGACGTGAAAAAGCCTTAAGCACGCCAAACGTAAGAGGTACACCATGCGCGACGCAGTCCGTTTTTTTTTATAACCAGTTCCAGCACTTGCCCGCACAGCAAGTGCCTGGTCTCAATCCTTTCGAGCAACGTTCAGTGCCTTACCTCAAGGGGCGCGTACTGGACTACGGTTGCGGTATGGGCAACTTGAGTGTGATGGCCGTGCGCCAAGGCCATTCGGTCTTGGCAATGGATGCCAGCCCAGCAGCCATAGGCCATTGGCGACAACGCGCGCAGGTGGAAAACCCGCCCCTGCAATGCCTATTGGCTCAGGCGCAAGACACGATTTTTGAAGGTTGTTACGACACCGTTTTGGCCATTGGTCTCTTCATGTTCATGGACTGCCAGCTAGCGTATCAGCAAGTGGAAAAAATGAAAACGCTGACATGTCTAAACGGCGTGATGGTTTGCAACGTACTAATTGAAGGTACCAGCTACCTGGATATGTTTGGGCGGGCTGACGTATGCCTGCGAGCCAGGCGCCAAAATGGGCAACCGCATTCAGTACATGCGACTGAATGGCAAGCTGATTGAAGCCGATAAAACCTACAAGGTGGCAAGCTGGGCACCTGTGGCCGAGGCCAGCAAAAACGCCGGACCACCTGTCTGGGACGTGGTGGAGAGCGACCTCAAAGCCAAAAAAGTCATCAAACCTGTCAAGCCAAACACACCACAATTGCTTGGCGTGGCGGGCAATCCTGGCCTTGCCTGACGCGTTCTTTTTTCTGCCTGTCACATTTCAGTGGCACAATCCTGATTGCAACACAGTCCCTTCCAGGCGCAGTCGCATCCGCTAATCGGTTCAGCCGTGACAAGCGGAAGGTTTAATTAACCACTAATGTTTCCTCAAGGGAAACGAAGGTCAGTCGATATGAGTTCAAATCCGCAAGCGCCCGCGTCTGCATCGTCAATCTACGCCGCGTACAACGGCAACACTTACCTCTTCGGTGGCAATGCGCCCTACGTTGAAGAGATGTATGAAAACTACCTCGCCAACCCCGGCAGCGTTTTAGATACCTGGCGCGAATATTTCGACGCGCTGCAGCACGTGCCCGCAGCCGACGGCAGCGACGCCAAAGACGTGCCGCACCTGCCCGTGGTGAATGCCTTTGCAGACCGCGCCAAACAGGGTCAAACCCGCGTTGTGGTGGCCAATGTGGACCTGGAAATGGGCCGCAAGCGCACGGCAGTGCAGCAGCTGATTTCAGCCTACCGCAACGTCGGTGCGCGCTGGGCTGACCTGGACCCGCTCAAGCGCACAGAGCGCGACAAGATTCCTGAACTCGACCCCACCTTTTACGGCTTTACCGACGCCGACCAGGAAACCGTGTTCAACACCAGCAACACCTTCTTCGGCAAAGAAACCATGAGCCTGCGCGAGCTTATGAACGCGCTGCGCGAAACCTATTGCGGCACGATTGGTGCCGAGTACATGTACGCCACCGACCAGAACCAGAAACGCTGGTGGCAGCAAAAACTGGAAGCCATTCGCAGCAAGCCGAACTTGAGCAAAGAAAAGAAGCTGCACATCCTGGACCGCCTGAGCGCGGCTGAAGGCCTGGAGCGCTTTTTGCACACCAAGTATGTGGGTCAAAAACGCTTTTCACTCGAAGGCGGCGAGAGCTTTATCGCCAGCATGGACGAGCTGATCCAGCGCGGCGGTGAAGTTGGCATTCAGGAAATCGTGATTGGCATGGCCCACCGTGGCCGTTTGAATGTGCTGGTCAACTCGCTGGGCAAAGTCCCGGCTGACCTGTTTGCAGAGTTCGACCACACCGCGCCTGAGGACCTGCCCAGCGGTGACGTGAAGTACCACCAGGGCTTCAGCTCGGACGTGACCACGCCCGGCGGCCCGGTTCATTTGACGCTGGCGTTCAATCCGTCGCATTTAGAGATTGTGAACCCCGTGGTTGAAGGTTCAGTCCGCGCCCGCATGGACCGCCGTGCCGACCCCAAAGGCTTGCAGGTGCTGCCGGTACTGGTACACGGCGACGCTGCTATTGCCGGACAGGGCGTGGTGATGGAAACGCTGGCGCTGGCTGAAACCCGTGGTTATTCCACAGGCGGCACGGTACACATCGTCATCAACAACCAGATCGGTTTTACAACCAGCGACCCGCGTGACAGCCGCTCAACGCTGTATTGCACCGATGTCGTCAAAATGATTGACGCGCCCGTGTTGCACGTCAACGGTGATGACCCCGAAGCCGTGGTACTGGCCACCCAGCTGGCGCTGGACTTCCGCATGGCGTTTCACAAAGACGTGGTGGTGGACATCATCTGCTTCAGAAAATTGGGCCACAACGAGCAAGACACGCCGGCGATGACACAGCCGCTGATGTATAAAAAGATTGCTATTCATCCTGGCACACGCAAGCTGTACGCCGACAAGCTGCAGGCCCAGGGCATGGGCGACACGCTGGGCGACGACATGGTCAAGGCCACCCGTGCAGCGCTTGATGCAGGCAAGAGCACGTTTGACCCGGTGTTGACCAATTTCAAAAGCAAGTACGCGGTGGACTGGGTGCCTTACCTCGGCAAAAAGTGGACAGACGCGGGCGACACCGCCATCCCGATGTCTGAGTGGAAGCGCCTGGCTGAAAAAATCACCACCATTCCCGCCACCGTCACACCGCACAATCTGGTGAAAAAGGTTTACGACGACCGGGCCGCGATGGGCCGGGGTGACATTCCGGTCGACTGGGGCATGGGCGAGCACATGGCGTTTGCGTCCCTCGTGGCCAGCGGCTACCCGGTGCGTTTGTCGGGCGAAGACTGTGGGCGTGGCACGTTTACCCACCGCCACGCGGTGATTCACGACCAGAACCGTGAAAAGTTTGACACCGGTACCTACGTGCCGCTGCAAAACGTGACCGACAACCAGGCCCCGTTTGTCGTCATTGATTCGATTTTGAGCGAAGAAGCGGTGTTGGCGTTTGAATATGGCTACGCATCGAATGACCCGAACACGCTGGTGATTTGGGAAGCACAGTTTGGCGATTTTGCCAACGGCGCACAGGTGGTGATTGACCAGTTCATCGCCTCGGGTGAAGTCAAATGGGGCCGCGTCAACGGTATTACCTTGATGCTGCCGCACGGTTACGAAGGCCAGGGCCCAGAGCATTCATCGGCAAGGCTTGAGCGCTTCATGCAGCTGTCAGCCGACACCAACATGCAGGTGGTGCAGCCGACGACAGCCAGCCAGATCTTCCACATCTTGCGCCGCCAGATGGTGCGCAATTTGAGGAAGCCTTTGATCATCATGACGCCCAAGTCGTTGCTGCGCGCCAAAGACGCTGCGTCGCCATTGAGTGAATTCACCAAGGGGGGCTTTCAAACCGTCATCCCTGAAAGCAAGGACCTGAAAGCCGACAAGGTCAAACGCATTGTGGCCTGCTCGGGCAAGGTGTATTACGACCTGGCCCGAAAGCGCGAAGAAAAGGGCATTGACGATGTGGTGCTATTACGGGTCGAGCAGCTTTACCCCTTTCCGCACAAAGCGTTTGCGGCCGAGCTGAAAAAATACCCGAACGTCACCGACCTCGTGTGGTGCCAGGACGAGCCGCAAAACCAGGGTGCCTGGTTCTTCGTGCAGCACTACATTCACGAGAATATGAGCGAAGGCCAAAAACTGGGTTACTCGGGTCGTGCGGCTTCTGCATCGCCTGCAGCGGGTTATTCACATCTGCACCAGGAACAGCAAAAAGTACTGGTTGACGGCGCGTTTGCCAAGCTCAAGGGCTTTGTGCTTACCAAGTAAGCCCTGCACACCCACATCCTCACAAAAACAAGTTTGAAAGAATCAAAATGGCTATCGTAGAAGTCAAAGTCCCCCAGTTGTCCGAGTCCGTGGCCGAGGCCACCATGCTGCAATGGAAAAAGAAGGTCGGTGAAAGCGTTGCTCTGGACGAAATCCTGATCGACATCGAAACCGACAAAGTCGTGCTAGAAGTGCCAGCCCCCTCAGCCGGTGTGCTGGTTGAGCTGGTGGTGGCAGACGGCGGTACCGTTGCTGCTGAACAGGTCATTGCGCGTATTGATACCGAAGGCAAAGCCGGGGCTGTTGCCGCCAGCGCTGCCCCTGCTGTGGCCACTGCCGCTGCGCCTGTACCAGTTGCGGCCTCGGGTAGCTCCATGGCTGGCGTTGCCATGCCAGCCGCCGCCAAACTGATGGCCGACAACAACATGGCCGCTGGCTCAGTCGCAGGCACGGGCAAAGATGGCCGTGTGACCAAGGGCGATGTGCTCAGCGTGGCTGCTGCTCCTAAAGTTGTAGCTGTCAGCACCATACCGACGGGCGCACCCGCCAAAGTTTTGCCACAAGTTGCAGCACCGGCGCAAGCTTCTGATTTTGGTGATCGCCCCGAAGAGCGCGTGCCCATGAGCCGCCTGCGTGCCCGCATCGCCGAGCGCCTGCTGCAATCGCAGTCAACCAACGCCATCCTGACGACGTTCAACGAAATCAACATGGCCCCGGTGATGGACATGCGCAAACGCATGCAAGAAAAGTTTGAAAAAGAACACGGCGTCAAGCTCGGCTTCATGAGCTTTTTCGTGAAAGCGGCCGTGCATGCACTGAAGAAGTTCCCGTTGCTCAATGCCTCGGTGGACGGCAACGACATCATCTACCACGGCTACTTTGACATTGGCATTGCTGTCGGTTCGCCACGCGGCCTGGTGGTGCCAATTTTGCGCAACGCTGACCAGATGAGCTTTGCCCAAATCGAAAAGAAGATTGCGGAGTACGGCGTGAAAGCGCGCGACGGCAAACTGGGCATTGAAGAAATGACCGGCGGCACGTTCTCGATCAGCAATGGCGGCACCTTTGGCTCCATGCTGTCCACCCCCATCATCAACCCACCCCAGTCAGCCATTTGGGCGTACACGCCACCAAAGATCGGGCCGTGGTTGAAAACGGTGTGGTCGTGGTGCGGCCGATGAACTACTTCGCCATGTCCTACGACCACCGCATCATTGACGGCCGTGAGGCCGTGCTGGGCCTGGTCGCGATGAAAGAAGCGCTGGAAGATCCGGCCCGTCTGTTGTTTGACATCTAAACGGCAGATTAAAGTGCAGGAGAGTGAGCAACTTTCATTGGAGAGGCTTGTCACGGTCTCGATTGATGATTTTGAAGAAAATCTCAAGCATTGGAAGTACTCATTCCTCGCGGCCTACAGTGGGATTGATCCCAGCGTAATGCTCAAGGAGTTTGCAAAACGACGCTCATCGAAGATATTTGATGAACGTCGATTATCAAGCCTAAGTGACAATGAACGTCGAAATAAGGAGCACTTTCTTGCAATGGCTGAGCATGCGCAGGAGTATGCAAAATGGGTTGAGGAGCAAGATTTTCAGCCTCTAATTCGCGACCTTTTTCTGTCTCAATGTGTTGGGTTCGAAAACTGCTTAAAGACGCTGGCGGTGGTCTCGTATTTTTGCCAGCGTGATGATGGGCAGTGGAAACGGATTGTCTTTGTCCCAAGCAAAGAGTTCAACGATGCACACAAAGGCATTAATGAAGTTTGGCGGGACAAGCATAAGCACGAATCGGAACGACTGCAGTATTTTTTTAATTCCTATTTCTTAAACAGTCAGTTGGTTCTCGAGAAATACCGCGGACTATCTCGTTTCGATGCGGAGAAGTGGATTCCCGTGTGGCGCGAAATTTATCGTCTTAGGAATGCTATAGCCCACTCAAGAGCTCGTCCGCTTGAACAACTTGAAATAGGGAATGAAGTTTTTCGACCAAGTGAAGAAGCGCAGTTGACACAGTTCACTTTGACTTTTGTCAGCAGCGCGTTTCAAGAGCTAATTAATTGCTTTCGGTTGTCTCTAGACGATCTTTGACTGCTGGTAGCGCACCGTCTCATTTTTAAGGATTTTTATGTCTAAACAGTTCGACGTCATCGTCATAGGCGGTGGCCCTGGCGGCTACATTGCTGCCATCCGCGCAGCGCAACTGGGCTTTAACGTGGCCTGTATCGACGAGTGGAAAAACGCCAAGGGTGGCCCTGCACTGGGTGGGACGTGTACCAACGTGGGTTGCATACCGTCCAAGGCTTTGCTGCAATCGTCTGAGCACTACGAGCAGGCGGGTCATCACTTTGCTGACCACGGCTTTGAGGTCAAGGGCCTGAGCCTGGACATGGCCAAGATGATTGGCCGTAAAGACACGGTGGTCAAGCAGAACAACGAAGGCGTGCTGTATCTGTTCAAGAAAAACAAGGTCACGTTTTTCCACGGACGCGCCTCTTTTGCCTCCAGCAAAGATGGCGTTTACGACATCAAGGTGGCGGGTGCTGCTGAAGAAGTGATCAGTGGCAAGCACATCATTGTGGCCACCGGCTCAAACGCACGTACGCTGCCCGGCACGCCGTTTGACGAAGAAACCATTTTGTCGAACGACGGTGCGCTGCGCATGGTGGATGTACCTAAAAAACTGGGCCTGATTGGCTCGGGTGTGATTGGCCTGGAGATGGGTTCGGTCTGGCGGCGTTTGGGTGCCGAGGTGACGGTGCTGGAAGGCTTGCCAACCTTTCTGGGCGCTGTGGACCAGCAAATCGCGAAGGAAGCGCACAAGGCTTTCACCAAACAGGGTTTGAAGATTGAGTTGGGCGTGAAAGTAGGCGAGATCAAGACCAGTAAAAAAGGCGTGTCAGTCGCTTACACCAACGCCAAAGGAGAAGCGCAGACACTGGACGTTGACAAACTCATCATTTCCATCGGACGCGTTGCCAACACGATTGGCCTGGCGCCAGAAACTGTCGGACTCAAGCTGGACGAGCGTGGCGCGATTATGGTGGATGCTCATTGCAAAACCAGCCTGCCCAACGTCTGGGCGATTGGCGATGTGGTGCGCGGCCCGATGCTGGCACACAAAGCCGAGGAAGAGGGCGTTGCCGTGGCGGAGCGCATTGCGGGCCAGCATGGGCATGTCAACTTCAACACCATCCCGTGGGTCATCTATACCAGCCCTGAGATTGCATGGGTGGGCCAGACGGAAGAGCAGCTCAAAGCCTCTGGCAAAGCTTACAAAGCAGGTACTTTTCCATTCCTGGCCAATGGCCGGGCGCGGGCTTTGGGCGACACGACCGGCATGGTGAAAATGCTGGCTGACGCGACAACCGACGAAATTTTGGGTGTGCATATCGTTGGCCCGATGGCCAGTGAGTTGATTGCCGAATGCGTGGTGGCGATGGAGTTCAGGGCCAGCAGTGAAGACATTGCACGCATCTGCCATGCCCATCCGTCACTCAGCGAGGCCACCAAAGAGGCGGCGCTGGCTGTTGACAAGCGTACCCTGAACTTTTAACGCTCCCAGAGGCGATTTTGATGTTTTTTCGATCAATTTCAGGTATCAAATTGACCTCCAGCCCAATAAATTCGGGCGCAAGCAGCTATTAAAAATATAGCATATAAGAGTTTGTTTTTTTGAACCTTTATTGTGAACGTCCGGCAAGCCTATGACGCAGAACTGGTAGCCAGGGGCTACCAGTCTGATCCGGCCCAATTGCGTGCCGTTGACGCGCTGGAGCGCTGTGCCAACGAGTGGGCCGCCTTCAAAGAACAGCGCTCCAACGCGCTAAAGAAACTGATTCATCATCCCGACACCCCGCGCGGCGTGTACATGTATGGCGGGGTAGGGCGCGGTAAAAGTTTTTTGATGGACTGCTTTTACAACGCGGTGCCCATCCGGCGTAAAACCCGCTTGCATTTTCATGAGTTCATGCGCGAGGTGCACCGTGAGCTGCGCGATTTGCAAGGCACCGTCAACCCGCTCGACGAGCTGGGAAAACGCATTGCCAAGCGTTACAAATTGATTTGTTTTGACGAGTTTCATGTGGCGGACATCACCGACGCGATGATTCTGCATCGCCTTTTGAGTGCCTTGTTTGACAACGGCGTGGGCTTTGTCACCACCTCGAACTTCAAGCCTGACGACCTGTACCCCGGCGGCATGCATCGCGACCGCATTTTGCCCGCCATTACGCTGCTCAATGCGCATCTGGAAGTGCTGAGTGTTGACAACGGCACGGATTACCGCCGCCGCACGCTGGAGCAGGTCAATCTGTACCACACGCCCTTGGGCGCCAAAGCCGACGCCGAGATGACCGACGCTTTTAACCGCCTGGCCGAGTCGCAAGACGACAACCCGGTGCTGCACATTGAATCACGCCAAATCCAGGCGCGCCGCAAGGCAGGCGGTCTGGTGTGGTTTGACTTCAAAACCCTGTGCGGCGGGCCGCGCTCTCAAAACGATTACCTGGAGATCGCCGCCCAGTTCCATACCGTATTGCTCAGTGATGTGCCCGCCATGCCCGTACGCATGGCATCGGAAGCGCGGCGCTTTACCTGGCTGATAGACGTGCTTTATGACAGACGTGTGAAACTCATCATGTCGGCAGAGGTGGCACCTGAGGCGTTGTACACGGAAGGCCCGCTGGCGCATGAGTTCCCACGCACCATTTCCCGATTAAACGAAATGCAGTCAGCGCAGTTTTTGGCACTTGAACGCCGGGATGTGGACACGACATTGACATGAAAAATTTTGCCGCTTTAGGGTTGTTGCTCGCAGGTATTGCTTGTGGGGCAGGTGCGCAAGCCCAAATAACGGTAGATACCGAACGGTTGCGCATCGGCAACGAACGTGCCAGGCTGGAGGCGGGTTTTAAACTTGAAGACACCGCCTGCTACAAAAAATTTCTGGTTAACAACTGCCTGGACGAAGTCAAAGTCCGCCGGCGCGAGGCGCTGGCTGATTTACGTCGGCAAGAGATATCCCTGAATGACCAGGAACGGAAAACAAAAGGCGCTGCACAAATTCAGAAAACTGAAGACAAGGCGTCACCTGAAAAGCAGCAGCAAGATGCTGACCGCCGTGCTGAAGCCTTGAAAGAATACGAAGGACGGCTGGAGCGCGAGAAGCAAAAAAATGCTGGCCGCGTCACCGCGCAATCCAATGAAAAGGCCAATGCGGATGCCGCTTTAGGCCGCGTTAAAAGCAGTCAGGACAAAGCCGGTGCGCGTGCCAGCAAGCAGGCGGCTACGGCTGAAGAGGTTAAAAAATATAACGAGCGGCTGGAGAAAGCCAAAGAGCGGCAGGCTCGCTATGCGAAAGATCAGGCAAGCCAGACCAAGCCCGGATCAAAACCCCTACCAACACCTGAATAGTTATTGAGCTATTCCAGGGGTTCGAGCTTGACGATCACCAGCGACAAATTGTCGCCACCGCAACGGGCACGCGACCTGGCTTTCTGAATCAAAAATTCGGTCGCTTCCCGGGGGGACAACATGGACAGTGCGGAGCCCATTTCGCTGGCGCTGAAATAATGCCAGACACCGTCGCTACAGGCTATCAGCACGTCTTCAGGGCGCAACTGGTCAATGAGGTGGTAGGCAATAGGGGGGGCATCTTCGGTGCCCAGACAGCCCATCAAAATATTCGATTGCGGGTGAACATTGGCCTCGTCGTCGGTAATTTCGCCTTTGTCTACCAGTGTCTGAACATATGAATGGTCAGTTGTGCGACGCACCAGTTTGTTACCGTGAAAATGGTAGATGCGGGAGTCGCCTGTGTGCACCCAATGGCAATCACCGGCAGGGTTGATTAAAAACGCCGCCAGCGTGCTGTGGGGCTCTTGCTCGGCAGAAATAGCCGTAAGCTTGATAACGATGTGGGCCTCTTGCACAATCTGTGTGAGCATGGCCTGGGTGTCGTCTGTTTGCGGGTCGTAGCGCTCAAACAGCTGCTTGGCAGTCATCATGACCTGGTCCGACGCTTTGCGTCCACCGCTGCGCCCGCCCATGCCGTCTGCCACGATACCTAACAGGCAACCAGCCACCCGATGATGGCTGATCAGGTTGACCTGGTCTTGCTGGTAATCACGGTCGCCCTTGTGGATGCCCGTGGATGCGGTAATTCGATAGCCTTTTGACATCTTGACGCGCTTGTAATTCCTGAAATCTGATTTATATGAGAAACCCCTCTATTATCAGAGCAAGCAGCCTGTATTGAAAAACCCCTTGGACTTAAATCTACATTCACCCGAACGGCGGCTGATCGACCTCAAAATCGAACACGCTGACCTGAACGCCCTGGCGGACATTGTGGCGCACGCCACGCCCGTGGATGAGCTCATGCTCAGGCGCCTGAAAAAGCGCCGACTGCACCTTCGAGACCAGATTTCACAGCTCGAATTGTCCCTAGACCCGCGCGAGCCCGCCTGATGAGCCTGGCGCTTGAAGTTCAGGCGGCTTTTGCGCCAGACGGCGTCTTGTCGCGTGCTGCTGATCATTTTGTGGCCCGCAGTGGGCAACTGGACATGGCGCTGGCCGTGGCGCGCGCCATTGAAGACGCTGAGGCGCTGGTTGTTGAAGCCAGCACCGGTGTTGGTAAAACCTTCTCGTATCTGGTGCCCGCGCTTTTAAGCGGCGAACGGGTGCTGGTATCTACGGCGACCAAGGCGCTGCAAGACCAGCTGTTTGGCCGTGATTTGCCGCGCCTGGTGGACGCTTTGGGTGTGCCCGTTCGCACAGCGCTGCTCAAAGGGCGCGCCAGTTATGTGTGTTTGCACCGTCTGGGCCTGGCGCGACAGGACAGCAGTCTGGGTGACCGCAGCGCGCTGCGGTCACTGGCCAAAATTGAGCAGTGGGCACAAGTTACCCGCGCGGGTGATCTTGCCGAATTGCCGGGTCTGGATGAGCGTTCGCCGTTGATTCCGCTGGTTACCTCTACCCGTGAAAACTGCCTGGGCGCGCCATGTCCGCAGTTTCGCAGTTGCCATGTCAACCTGGCCCGGCGAGAGGCACTGGCGGCTGACGTGGTGGTCATCAACCACCACCTTTTCTTTGCTGACCTGGCGGTACGCGAATCGGGTGTTGCTGAGCTGTTGCCGACGGTGCGCATCGCCATTTTTGACGAAGCGCATCAGCTCAACGAAACCGGTGTGCAGTTTCTGGGTAAAAACCTCACAACAGGTCAGTTGCTTGATTTTTGCCGCGACCTGCTGGGCTCTGGCCTGCAGTTTGCACGCGGCCTGGTCGACTGGCAAACCGTTGTAGGTGGCTGCGAAAGAGCGGCCAGAGAGCTCAGGCTTTGCGTGGGTAAGACTTACCCCGGAACCAAATTGCGATGGACAGGGCCAGCGCCGGAAAACCTGGAGCCTGCCAGTTGGGTGGAAGCTCTCGAAGCGGTGACGGGTGCGCTACACCAAGCCTGCGAAGCATTGGATACGGTCAGCGAAATAGCGCCAGACTTTGTTCGACTGCGTGAACGTGCGGGCGTGCTTGCCGATAGAGCGGAAAGTTTTTTGAACGGCTGCGCGCCAGGTTATGTTCGCTGGGTCGATGTAGGCTCGCAGTTACGGCTGGTGGAGTCACCGCTCAATATTGCCGAAGCGGTAAAAACAAAACTGCTGGGTCAGCCTGGTGAGTCGGCAAAATCGTGGATATTCACGTCAGCAACCCTGGGTGATGATGACAAATTAAGCTGGTTTACCCAGCCCTGTGGCCTTGAAGATGCGCGGGTTTTGCGTGTTGGAAGTCCTTTTGACTATGCCAGCCAAGCCGCCCTGTACATTCCAGCAGATTTCCCCAAACCGGCAGACAGCGCCCATCCTTTAAAGGTTGCGAAGTCCGCAGCCGTGTGGGCCCGAAAGCTGGGTGGCCGCACCATGGTGCTGACCACCACACTCAGGGCGCTGCGGGTGATTGGTGAGGCCTTGCAAGCGACGTTCGAGTCATCTGGCGAACTGGACGTGCTGGTGCAGGGGGCCATGCCCAAAAGAATGTTGATTGAACGTTTTCGTCAAGGCAATGCAGATGGGCAGCGCGGATGCATTTTGGTGGCTTCAAGCTCGTTCTGGGAAGGCATTGATGTACCGGGTGACGCTCTTCAACTGGTCATGATTGACAAGCTGCCGTTTCCGCCGCCCAACGACCCCATGGCGGAGGCACGCTCAAAAGCCCTTGAGGCCGAGGGCAGAAGCGCATTTAACGACTATTTTTTACCCGAAGCTGCCGTGGCCTTGAAGCAGGGCGCAGGCCGCTTGATACGGCGTGAAACCGACCAGGGTGTACTGGTGGTCTGCGACACCCGGTTGAGTGCCATGGGCTACGGCAAGCGCTTGTTGAAGGCACTACCGCCCATGGAGCGGCTAGGCACGGAAGCTCAACTGTTGGCCAGGCTGGACGCGATCACCCGGCCATGATTACCAAAACTTGTACCAGGGGTTGTCTACAGCCCTGAAGCCTTTGGTTAAAAATTCGCTTTGTGGGTAAGTTTTTTCAATAATTCTCTTGGTATCGTCCCGCAACTGCGTCATGCCCAGGGCATCGTAAGATTTATAGACGATGTAGGCGGCTTCTTCAAGGGCGGGCACGTCGCGATAGTCGGCAATGGCCGTTTGCGCGCGGTTAATGGCTGCCACATAGGCACCGCGCGAATAGTAGTAGCGTGCCACATGCACTTCAGACTGGGCCAGGGAGTTGACGGTGTAGCCCATGCGCGCTCTGGCATCGGGCGTGTAGCGTGACTCTGGAAAGCGCGTCACCAGTTCTTTGAACGATTCAAATGATTCTTTGGCTGCTTTTTGGTCGCGTTCTGACAAATCCTGACGCGAAATGCTGCCAAACAGCCCCAGGTTGTCATTGAAGTTGACCAAGCCCTTCAGGTATAACGCGTAGTCCAGCGCCGGGCTGGCGGGGTGCAGCTTGATGAAACGGTCTAGCGTGGCAACTGCTTGTGCCTGCTCGCCGCCTTTGTACTGTGCGTAGGCTTTTTCAAGTTGCGCTTGTTGTGCCAGCGGCGTGCCAGCGGCGCGGCCTTCGAGCTTTTCAAACAATGGGATGGCTTTGTCATAAGCACCGGAGCGGGCTTCGTCTTTTGCCTCGGCATAAATTTTGTTCGGGCTCCAGGTGCCGGTCGGGTCTACCGGCTTGCTTGAACAGCCAACAAGCGCGCAAGAAAAAGCCAAAACGACGGCAGAAAACGGTGACACACCGGGAACGGCCGATAATTTGCTGAAAAACATGGCGATCTACCTCTACGAATGACTGACTTGGAACAACGCAAACTGATTATATCTAGCGCAGCGGGTGAAGGCCATCATGATGCCGATGGTGCGACCGAACTTACCGAGTTTGAATTACGTCAAATGAGCGTCCCTGTTGAAAACCATGGCGAGCGACTCGACCGTACCCTGGCCAGCATGGTGCCCGAGTTCTCGCGCAGTTACTTGCAGCAATTGATTGCATCCGCCGCGGTTCAGCTCAACACCGTCACGCAGACCAAGTCATCAGTGCGGGTCAAGGCAGGCGACACGCTGGCAGTGGAATTGAAGCCTACGCCCCAAAGTCAGGCATTCAAGCCCGAGGCCATGACTTTAGATGTTGTGTTTGAAGACGAATTTTTACTGGTGATCAACAAGCCCGCAGGCTTGGTGGTCCACCCGGCACCCGGCAATTGGAGTGGCACCCTGCTCAACGGCTTGCTGGCAAGAGATTCGCAGGCCTTGTTGCTGCCACGGGCGGGTATTGTTCATCGCCTGGACAAAGACACCAGTGGTTTGATGATGGTGGCGCGTACTCGGCAAACCATGGACCAGCTTGTCAACATGATTGCAGCACGAAGCGTCAACAGGCAATACCTGGCGCTCGCACACGGCGAATGGCAGGGGGCAAAAACGCGGCATGTGAATCTGGCTATCGGGCGGGATGTGAGAAACCGCTTGCGTATGGCCGTGGTGGATCTTGAAAAAAATTCGGGCAAAACTGCGGCTACCGACATCACTGTTTTGCAAAGCTCGTCCGGACACTGCCTGGTGCTATGCAAACTGCACACGGGCCGAACGCACCAGATTCGCGTCCACCTGGCGGCCATTGGCCATCCCCTGGTGTCCGACGACCTGTATGGCGGGGCGCTGGCTGGTGGTTTGCAGCGGCAAGCCCTGCATGCATACCGACTGGCATTTAATCACCCCGTTACCGGCCAGCCGCTGACCTTCAATTCGCCGCTGCCTGCGGATATTCAGGCCGCTGTCACCAGCCTGGGCCTGAGATACAATGAGATCAAGCAAAGTTAGACTGCAGCAATACAGCGGCCACTGGCAAAGTGGTAACGCACAACTATTGCACTCCCCTATGAGAGTCGCGCCCCAGGGCGCTCCAAAGCCGCGCTTCAGGGCGCTTTATCCCGACTTTTTCGGAACCAAGAAATCATGAATACGGTGGATGCCAAACGCGTCCTCGAAACAGCTCTCATTTGCGCTCAGCAGCCTTTGCCGTTGCGGGAGATGGGTGTTTTGTTCAACGGGGCGCTTACTCTTGACAGCATCAAGCTGGCACTTGAGGACTTGCAAAACGACTGGTCCAGCCGCGGGGTCGAGTTGGTTCACGTGGCAACGGGTTGGCGTTTTCAGAGCCGTCCGCAGATGCGCGAATACCTTGACAGGCTGCATCCTGAAAAACCGCCACGCTACACACGCGCCACGCTGGAAACGCTGGCTATCATTGCCTACCGCCAGCCAGTCACCCGGGGTGACATGGAAGACATTCGCGGGGTGACGATCAACAGCCTGATCCTCAAACAGCTTGAAGACCGGGGTTGGGTGGATGTGATTGGTCACCGCGAAACGGTAGGCCGCCCCGCGCTGTATGCAACGACCAAGCAGTTTCTGGATGATTTGGGTGTTGATTCATTGGACCAGCTTCCCGCCATGGACAACAGCGCAGGGCAGGCGGCGATGCTCGAACAAATCGAGTTTGGAATGGCCGCGCCCGATGCAGGTGGCGCGCCCGAGGCCTTTGAGCCGACTGGTCCACTTGATGCAGAGCCGGATGTTGCACCACTCACTGATTTAACCGCCTGAATGTAAAAGCATGAACCCATCAGCCCCCCAGATTTCTGCTGCGCATCTTGAGCCTGCACCAGCTGGCAAAAATCCGCTTGCAGTGACGCGTTTTGACGAGGTGGTCACAGGTCAGTTTGATGCTGACGAAGCTGATCTGGCGCTGGAGGCGCCCAAGCGGGTGTTGTCTCCTCAACCGGAAACGCCAAAACTGCACAAGGTGCTGGCTCAGGCGGGTTTGGGTTCACGCCTCGAGATGGAGCAGCTCATTTTGGAAGGGCGCATTTCGGTTAATGCAGAACCTGCCCATATCGGACAACGTATCCAGTTTGGCGACAACGTCAAGGTTAACGGCAAACCTATCCGCATCCGCATAGATCCACCACCGCCCCGGGTGATTGCGTATCACAAACCGGTAGGCGAGGTCGTGACGCACGATGACCCGCAAAATCGCCCTACTGTTTTCCGGCGTTTGCCCAAGTTGTTTCAGGGCAAATGGCAGTCTGTCGGGCGCCTGGATCTGAACACCGAAGGGCTGCTGCTGTTGACCAGCTCTGGAGAGCTGGCCAACAGGTTGATGCATCCCCGTTTTGGCTTGGAGCGTGAATATGCCGTTCGTGTGCTTGGCGCATTGAGCAATGAAGAAAAAAAACGTCTCCTGGAGGGCGTTACCCTGGACGACGGCAGTGCGCAATTTACCTCGATAGAGGCGGGTGGTGGCGAGGGCGCCAACTGCTGGTACAAAGTGACGCTGTCTGAAGGCCGCAACCGTGAGGTCAGGCGGATGTTCGAAGCGGTTGGCCACGCGGTTAGCCGCCTGATTCGTATCCGTTATGGCGCCATGGTGTTGCCTCGTGGCCTGAAACGCGGCGCTTTTGTCGAGCTTGACGAAAGTGATATTTGGGCTTTGACGAGTGCTGCGGACAGATCCGAGCAGCGCGAAGATTCGCGCAGCAGTAACAGAGGCCAGGAAGCACCTTTCCGGGACAGTGTGGCAGGCGACGCGCGCATGGACCGTGGTCCATCACGCAGGGGTGGGCGATCGCGCGGTGGGCGTGACCGCTTGCAGGGCAATGGTCCGGCTTCAGGGACATTGCCACAGCAGAATAATGCAGGCGTGCCATCAGAAGCTTCAGGGCAGGAACCCGCTGAGCCGTTCGATTTGCAACCGCCGGACTACCGAAACGCTGCACCACGCGGTGGCAACAACAACAGACGCCGAAGTGGTGGCAGTACTGGCGGTAACAGTGGTAATGGCGGTAATGGTCGCGGGCAGCGCGGTAACTTTGGCGGCAATTCAGGTGCAAATTTCAATGCAAATGGGGCCGGAAATTCCAGCATGAATTCAGGCGGACGTGGCCAGAGTCGGCGCGATGACCGCAATCCGGGTGCGGCTCAGCCAGACCCGATGAAAACGTCTTTTGGTTATATCGGGGCTGACACCTTCACGCGCCAGCGTGAGGGCCAAGGCCAGCGTCGCAACGGCGGCGGTGGGGCTGGCGGTGGCAATCGCAGCGCAGGCCGTGGTGGCGGCAACCGTAACGGTAATCGCTGACCGCATTCGCATCATGGGTCTGCGTGCGTTGTGCTCGCAGGTTAAAATCAGAGGCTGTATTCATTTTGAATATTCCAGAAAATAAATTCTAAGGAACGCAAATGGCCATCGAACGTACTCTCTCCATCATCAAGCCCGACGCTGTGGCTAAAAATGTCATCGGTCAAATTTATGCGCGCTTTGAAGCCGCTGGCCTGAAAGTGGTTGCTGCCAAGCTGGCACACCTGTCGCGCGGAGAAGCAGAAGCTTTTTATGGCGTTCATAAAGACCGTCCGTTTTTCAAGGACCTGGTCGGCTTCATGATCTCTGGCCCGGTCATGATCCAGGCGCTCGAAGGCGAAAACGCCATCCTCAAAAACCGTGAACTGATGGGTGCTACTGACCCCAAGAAAGCTGCTGCAGGCACTATTCGTGCAGATTTTGCTGAAAGCATTGACGCAAATGCAGTCCATGGCTCGGATGCGGCTGAGACGGCCCAAGCCGAAATCAGCTTTTTCTTCCCTGGAATGAACATCTACTCACGCTGAGGCATGACGGCCAACCTGCTCAACTACGACCTTGAAGGTTTGGCCGCGTTCTGTGAAGGGTTGGGGGAGAAGCGGTTTCGCGCGACCCAGCTCTTTCGCTGGATTCATCAAAGGGGTGCGACAAGTTTTGAGCAGATGACGGATTTAGCCAAATCCCTGCGCGAAAAACTACCGTCCTCTGCTGCCATAGAAGGTCTGCGGGTTGTATCCCGACACGACTCGCTTGACGGCACCATCAAGTGGTTGTTTGATGTTGGCGCAGGCGACGTGATTGAAACCGTTTTCATTCCTGAATCTGACCGCGGTACGCTTTGTATCTCCTCGCAAGCGGGCTGCGCTGTTGGCTGCCGTTTTTGCTCGACTGGCCATCAAGGTTTCAGTCGTAACCTGACAACCGCAGAAATTGTGGCGCAGTTGTGGTTTGCAGAGCACACGCTGCGCAAGGAACTCAAGCATGAAAAGCGTGTCATTTCCAATGTTGTGATGATGGGCATGGGCGAGCCGTTGCAAAACTATTCCCAATTACTGCCTGCGCTCAGGGTCATGCTGGACGATCACGCCTATGGCTTGTCGCGCAGGCGCGTCACGGTATCGACCTCGGGTGTTGTGCCCATGATGGACCGCTTGGGGCAGGACTGCCCGGTGGCTTTGGCCGTGTCGCTGCATGCGCCAAATGATGCCCTGCGAAATGACCTCGTTCCACTTAACAAAAAGTATCCTATCGCTGAATTGCTGGACGCCTGCGCCCGTTACCAACTCGTGGCGCCACGCGACTTCATCACGTTTGAATATTGCATGCTGGCTGGCGTGAACGACCAACCTGAACACGCTGCACAGCTTGTCGCCTTGATGCACAAACATGCGGTCAATGGTTTGTCGTGCAAATTCAACCTGATTCCTTTTAACCCGTTTCCGGCTTCGGGCTTGAAGCGCTCCGACATGGGCGCTGTCATGGCGTTTGCCAGGATGTTGATGGCTACCGGCATAGTAACTACCGTGCGAAAAACGCGTGGCGACGATATTGATGCGGCCTGCGGACAACTGGCAGGCGACGTACAGGACCGCACAGGTGCCAGGGTGCGCATGGCATCACAGCGGCAAGGTATGCTAGCGGGTATCAAGGTCGTTGTGGCCAATGGGATAAGCGTATGAAGTTTGTCAGCCCTGCTACCGCCGTATGGATTTTTCTTTGTTGGGCTGCCGTCTTGTTGGCCGGCTGTGCCAACAATCCGGGCGCGTCTGGCGCGGCTTCCAGCAAAACCGACATCGTGACCGAGTCCGACGAGCCTGATGCCCGACGGCGGGCGCGCCTGCGGCTTGAGCTTGCAAGCGGGTATTTTGAGCAAGGTCAAACCAGCGTGGCGCTTGACGAGCTCAAGCAGGCGCTGATTGCAGACCCCAACTTTGCGGATGCCTATAATCTGCGCGGACTGGTTTATATGCGGCTAAACGATGCTGCTTTGGCCGAAGACAGTTTTCGCCGCGCTCTGGTCATTGACCCGCGCGATGCTGGGACAGCACACAACTACGGCTGGTTTTTGTGCCAGCAAACCAGGTACCGTGAGTCATTTCAATTGTTTGGACAAGCGATTGCCAACCCAACTTATGTCGGTCAGGCCAAGAGCTTGATGACCCAGGGGCTTTGCCAGGTGCGCGCGGGGCAACGCATTGAGGCAGAACAAAGTTTGACCAGGTCCTATGAGCTTGATGCGGGCAACCCTTTGACTGGCTACAACCTGTCGAGTTTGCTGTTTGAGCGCGGCGAGTTGGTACGGTCCCAGTTTTACATCAGGCGCTTAAACAACAGTGAGCTCGCGAACGCCGAAACCTTGTGGCTGGGCATCAAGATTGAGCAGCGGTTAAACAATTCAGAAGCTGTACAGCAATTGGCGGGGCAGCTTAAAAAACGTTTTGGGCAGTCTCGTGAAGCTGCTGCATTTGACCGGGGGGCTTTCAATGAGTGACTTGGGTACACCACTTTCTCAGCCATCTTCTAGCCCGGTTGTAGATGATTCGGCACATTCAAACGCACAAGGCGTTGAAGCTGGCGCTGGCGAATTGCTCAAGCGCGCGCGTGAAGCCGCTGGCTTGCATATTGCCGCTTTGGCTGTATCTCTGAAGGTGCCGGTCAAAAAACTTGAGGCACTGGAATCTGACCGATTTGACTTGTTGCCTGATGCGGTTTTTGTGCGCGCGCTGGCCTCCAGTGTGTGCCGTACGCTGAAAATTGATGCCGCGCCCATATTGGCCCGCCTGCCGCAAACCCATTTGCCAAAATTGATTTATCAGGGCGTGGGTATCAACACGCCATTTCGTTCACCAGGCGACGGGCCTGGTCCGTCAGTGTGGGCCCAAATCTCCCGTCCTGCTGTGTTGGCGGGGCTGGTGCTTTTATTGGGCGCCCTGGTTATGATTTTGTTGCCCGCCGTGAAAACTGGCGTGAGTGAGGTCAAGTCTGAAGTGATGAGCGTCCTGCCGGGTAGCGAGCCTGAAAAACAGGTGTCAGCCATCGTGACTCAGACTCCTCCGACTGACACGTCCGTTTTTCCCGCTTCAACGACTTATGCGCCCGCCCTGGTGGTGCCCGCAAGTGGTGTGTCCACTTCAGTGACTGCTGCCGCCGCGCCTTCAGTTGCCAAAACCACTGTCACGGTCACCAGCTCGAGTCCATTGCCAGTGTCTGATTCCAAAGTCATCACCAAGGGCACGGCCACCCCCACCTTTGTGATCACGCCTGGCCAGTTGGGGGCAACTGACGTGGTTGTTTTCAGTGCCAGGGGAGAAACGTGGGTAGAAGCAACGGACGCCAAAGGCCAGGTTGTGTTGCGCCGCATTCTCAATGCCGGTGAGGTTGCCAGTGCCTCTGGCGCCTTGCCTTTGAAGGTTGTTGTGGGTCGTGCCAACAACACGCAAGTGCAAATTAGAGGCAATGCATTTGATCTGAATCCGGTTGCCAAAGACAACGTCGCCCGATTTGAGGTGAAGTAGTGCGCCCATGCCAAGCCATTGAGGTTGCTTCACCGGCGACCCGAAATTCGTCACAGGCGCAGGTGGTGTGGGGCTCGCGCATCGTCACCGTTGGCGGTGATGCCCCTGTACGTGTGCAGTCCATGACCAATACCGACACGGTGGATGCGATTGGCACGGCCATTCAGGTAAAGGAACTCGCGCTTGCGGGTTCCGAGATGGTTCGTATCACGGTCAACACGCCAGAAGCGGCAGAAGCGGTGCCCTATGTGCGTGAACAGCTTGACCGAATGGGCATTGATGTACCGCTGATTGGCGACTTTCATTACAACGGTCATCGTTTGCTCACAGACTACCCGGCCTGCGCCCAGGCTTTGTCCAAATACCGTATCAACCCTGGCAACGTTGGCAAGGGTGACAAACACGACAAGCAATTTGGCTTGATGATTGAAGCGGCAGTGCGCTGGAACAAGGCTGTGCGTATTGGCGTCAATTGGGGCAGCCTGGACCAGGAACTGCTGGCCAGTCTGATGGACGAAAACAGCGCCCGAGACCAGCCATGGGATGCCAAACAGGTCATGTACGAGGCGCTCATCACATCGGCGATTGACTCTGCCCGGCTGGCTGAAAAAATGGGCATGCGGCGTGAGCAAATTATTTTGTCGTGCAAAGTCAGCGGCGTACAGGATTTGATTTCCGTCTACCGCGAGCTGGCCCGGCGCGACAACTATGCCCTGCATTTGGGGCTGACTGAGGCAGGTATGGGAACCAAAGGGACGGTCGCCTCGGCAACTGCTTTGTCCATCTTGCTGCAAGAAGGTATCGGTGACACCATTCGCGTGTCGCTCACCCCGCAGCCCGGCGAGGCACGCACGCAGGAAGTGGTGATCGCTTCAGAAATTTTACAGGCGCTGGGATTGCGCAGTTTCAACCCCAGCGTCACCGCCTGCCCTGGTTGTGGCCGCACCACCAGCACCACCTTTCAAGAGTTGACGCAGCAGATCGACGATTTTTTGCGTGCACAAATGCCGGTGTGGCGCACCAAATATCCTGGTGTTGAAAAAATGAAAGTGGCCGTCATGGGCTGCATCGTTAACGGTCCTGGTGAAAGCAAGCATGCCGACATCGGTATCAGCTTGCCGGGTTCGGGCGAGGCGCCTGCTGCGCCTGTCTACATTGATGGTGAAAAGAGTGTGACTTTGCGCGGCAATAACATCGCGCAAGAATTTCACGTGATTGTTGAAAACTACATTGAAAAACGCTTTGGTATGCATCCTGCCACGGCTGATATTTCCTGAATCCCATGGCTGAAAAACTGGTTGCTGTGAAAGGCATGAACGACATATTGCCGCCCGATTCTGCACGTTGGGAGTGGCTGGAAGAAAAGGTACGCACGCTGATGGCGCGCTATGCCTACCGCAACATTCGCACGCCGATTGTTGAGCCTACGCCGCTGTTTGTGCGTGGGCTGGGCGAAGTCACGGATATTGTCGAAAAAGAGATGTACTCGTTTGAAGACAAGCTCAACGGCGAGGCGCTGACGCTGCGTCCCGAAAACACAGCGGGTGTGGTGCGTGCTGTCACCGAGCACTCTATGCTGTATGAGGGCGGCAAGCGTCTGTACTACATGGGCCCCATGTTTCGCCACGAACGTCCACAGCGTGGCCGCTATCGCCAATTTCATCAAATTGGCGCTGAGGCGCTTGGTTTTCCAGGTGCTGAAGTCGATGCAGAACTTATTTTGCTGGCCGACGCACTCTGGAAAGAACTCGGCCTGAAAGACGTACGACTGGAGCTGAACAGCCTGGGGCAGCCTGAAGAACGCAAGCAGCACAGAGCCGCACTGGTTGCCTACTTTGAAGTGCACATGGAGCTGTTGGACCCAGAAGCCAAACGCCGGTTGCACAGCAACCCGCTGCGCCTGCTGGACAGCAAAAATCCTGCCATGCAAGCCATGCTTGAATCGGCTCCCAAGCTGATGGATTTTCTTGGCGAAGATTCGCTTAAACATTTCGATAGCGTCAAGACAATACTGGATGCCAGCGGCATCGGCTACCGCATCAACCCGCGCCTGGTTCGCGGTATGGACTACTACAACCTGACGGTGTTTGAGTTCATCACCGACAGCCTTGGATCACAAGGCACGATTTGTGGTGGTGGTCGTTACGATTATCTGGTCGAACAAATCGGCGGCAAGGCTGCGCCTGCCGTGGGCTGGGCGCTGGGTGTTGAGCGGGTGCTGGAGCTCATCCGTGAGCACGGCGGCGAGATCGCCATGCCTGTGCCTGATGCCTATGCAGTGATTCCTGAGACGGCTACATTGCCGCTTGTCTTGAACGCGCTGCAATCCCTGCGAGCAGCTGGCGTCAGCGTGCAGATGCATGCAGGTGCCAGTGCTGACGGTATGGGCAGCATGAAGTCGCAGTTTAAAAAAGCAGATGGCAGTGGCGCCCGATTTGCCCTGATTTTTGGTGCTGCGGAACTGGCACAGGGCTGCGTCGCGGTGAAGGCGTTGCGCGGCGATAAATCTGACGCTGCACAAGCCCAAATCTTAAGACCGCTGAATGATATTGGCACTTGGGCCCAGAGCTTGATCGCCTGAGTTTTCCTGTCAGGACCAGTGGTGCTGGGCGCGGGTTTGCGCAACTGAACGGCCATCTACAATCAACACAATTCAATTCGCCCCGTTACCGGGCAGCACCCACAGACTTTTATGGCAAAACATCTCGATCTTGAAGAGCAGGAACAACTTGCCGAACTCAAACACTTCTGGAAGCAATACGGCGACATCATCACCTGGGTGCTGATTGCTGTTTTTGGCTCTGTGGCGGCGTGGAATGGCTATCAGTATTGGCAGGGCAGACAGGCATCGCAAGCTGCTGTCATGTATGACGAGGTAGACCGCGCTGTACTCTCGGGCGACGTAGCCCGTCTTGACCGCTCACTGGCCGACATGAAAGACCGCTTCGGCAGCACGGTGTATGCCGAGCAAGCGGGGCTGTTGGCCGCCAAGGCCTACTACGACAAAGGCAATATGGATGCAGCCCGCGCGGCACTGAGCTGGGTATCTGGCAAAGCATCTGATGAAGGTTATCAGTCCATCGCCAAGTTGCGCCTGGCGGGGATTTTGCTGGAAACCAAAGCCTACGATGAAGCATTAAAACTCGTCTCTGGCACTTTCCCCAAAGATTTCGCAGCACTGGCCAGTGACAGACGCGGCGATATTCTGCTGGCCCAAGGCAAGAAAAACGAAGCCAAAGCGGAATACGAAAAAGCCTACAAGGGCCTTGACGAACGTGCCGAATACCGTCGCCTGGTTGAGGTCAAGCTCAATGCCTTGGGTATTGATCCTGCCGCTACAACAACTGCACCATCATCATCCAGCCCAACAATCCCGGCAACTGATACGGAGGCTAAAAAATGAATTTTTACCAGTCTTTTTGGCCTGTAGCCCCCGTTTTACGGGCGCAACCAGCTATTCATTTAGTAGCGACTTTGGCACTTGTGACATCTCTGTCGGGTTGCTCAGTCATGTCGTTTTTTAGCAGCCCCAGCAAGCCACAACCTGCCGCACTGCAAGCGGTCAGTGGCGCTGTGGTCGCCAAGCAGGCCTGGAACACGCGCATTGGGCCGGTTGGTTTTCCCTTGGATGTCAACGTGTCTGGCGCTACTTTATTTGTGGCCAGCAGTGATGGTGCTGTCGCTGCACTGGATGCGCGTACGGGCGGCGACATCTGGCGAACGACTGTGGGCGCACCAATTGCCGCAGGCGTGGGCAGTGATGGGAAAACCGTCGCGGTGGTAACCCTGGCCAATGATGTGGTGGCACTTCAGGATGGCCGCGAAATCTGGCGCCAAAAGCTCAGTGCGCAGGCCTACACCTCTCCTTTTGTTGCCGGAGGGCGCGTGTTTGTCCTGGCAGCCGACAGGTCTGTCAATGCTTTTGATGGCCAAACCGGACGCAAACTTTGGGCGCAGCAGCGGCCCAACGAACCCCTGGTACTGCGGCAATCTGGCGTGATCCTGGCAGTTGGCGACACCCTGGTGGTGGGTCTGGCGGGGCGTCTGGCGGGGCTTAACCCTTCAAACGGAAACATTCGCTGGGAAGCGCCCATTGCATCCCCCCGGGGTGTTAATGATGTGGAACGACTGGTTGACCTGGTAGGCCGTGTCAGCCGTGATGGCGACATTGTTTGCGCCAGAGCTTTTCAAGCCAGCGTTGGCTGCGTGAACACCGCGCGTGGCAACCTGATCTGGACCAAGCCAGCCAATGGCTCGCAAGGTATTCATGGCGACGACAATCGATTGTTCGGCACCGAATCTGATGGCGTCGTCACCGCCTGGAATCGCGCTGACGGTGAACGTGCCTGGACCACGGATGTACTCCGTTACCGCAGTTTGACCGCGCCGCTGGTGGTGGGTCGCTCCATTGCGATTGGCGACTTTGCCGGCATGGTTCACCTTTTGTCGCGCCAGGATGGTGCCTTGCTCAATCGGCTGACGACGGATGGTTCGGCTGTCGCTGCTGCGCCTGTCCTGGTCGGCGATACGCTGGTTGTGGTGACGCGTAACGGTGGTGTGTTCGGCTTCAAGCCTGAGTAACCCGCCCTGGCTCCTGGCTGCCCTGAATGGTCCCCTGGATCACATGAAAAGTATTGATGAAACCTGTTATTGCCCTGGTGGGCCGCCCCAATGTAGGCAAATCCACCCTTTTTAACCGCTTGACCAAGACGCGCGATGCCATCGTCGCCGACTTTGCCGGGCTGACCCGCGACCGCCACTACGGCAATGGCAACCTGGGTACGCACGACTACATCGTGATTGACACGGGCGGTTTTGAGCCTGATGCCCAAAGTGGCATTTACAAGGAAATGGCCAAGCAAACCCGGCAAGCTGTGGCCGAGGCTGACGTGGTGGTGTTTGTGGTCGATGCGCGTGCCGGAGTCAGTGCGCAAGACCATGACATTGCCAAATACCTTCGCAAGCTCGGCAAGCCCTCGATACTGACCGCAAATAAAGCTGAAGGCATGACCGAGGGTGGCCGGTTTTCAGAGTTTTTTGAGTTGGGTCTGGGTGAGGTCCTGCCCGTATCTGCTGCACATGGCCAGGGTATGCGGACGCTGGTTGATACGGCGCTGGCCTCCTTGAATCTGCCTGACCCTGACGAAGACATTGAACCGCAAGACCCTTCAATCATCAAGCTGGCCGTGGCGGGTCGGCCGAATGTCGGTAAATCAACGCTGATCAACACTTGGCTGGGTGAAGAGCGTTTGGTGGCTTTTGACCTGCCGGGCACCACGCGGGACGCCATTTCTGTGCCTTTTGAGCGTGACGGGCAAAAATTCGAGTTGATTGACACCGCAGGTTTGCGGCGCAAGGGCAAGGTTTTTGAAGCGATCGAGAAGTTTTCAGTCGTCAAAACCCTGCAAGCGATTGAAAACGCCAACGTCGTGTTGCTGCTTCTCGACGCAACGCAGGGCGTGACCGACCAGGACGCACATATTGCCGGCTACATCCTGGAGAGTGGCCGCGCCGTGGTGCTGGCCATCAACAAATGGGACGCGGTGGACGCCTACCAGCGTGAAACGCTGGCACGTTCGATTGAAACCCGTCTGGCTTTTTTAAAGTTTGCTGCCATCCACCATATTTCAGCCATCAAACGCCAGGGTTTGGGACCTGTCTGGAAGTCGATTGCCCAGGCGCACGCATCGGCCAATCGCAAAATGTCCACTCCGGTCCTGACGCGTTTGTTGCTCGAAGCGGTGCAGTTTCAGCAGCCGCAACGCGTCGGCGTGTTTCGGCCCAAGTTGCGTTACGCCCACCAGGGCGGCATGAACCCCCCCATCATCATCGTTCACGGCAATTCGCTTGAACACGTCAGTGAGTCGTATAAACGCTATCTGGAAGGGCGTTTTCGCAAGGAATTTGACCTGACGGGCACGCCCATGCGAATCCAGATGAAAACCTCACAGAACCCCTTCAAAGATAAGGAATCGAATTAGGACTACATCAAGCCCTGGTTTGCTGTGATATTGTGTAGTTCTCTTAACTCTTGAACACGGAACATATCGTGAGCAATAACAAAGGTCAGTTACTCCAGGATCCGTTTCTCAATACCTTGCGTAGAGAGCACGTTCCTGTTTCCATTTATCTCGTCAACGGGATCAAATTGCAGGGCCAGATTGAGTCTTTTGATCAATATGTGGTTTTGCTGCGCAATACGGTGACGCAGATGGTTTACAAACACGCCATCTCAACAATTGTGCCAGGGCGCGCTGTTAATTTTGCCGCAGCTGATCCAGAAGATGGCCCGGCCAGCTGAGCCGCCCTTTGAGTTTGGACGATTCCGGTCGCGGCAAACTGCCTCTCAGGCCTCTGGCCATTCTGGTCGGTGTTGATCTGGGTGTTCCCAACTTCGACAGTGCCCTTGAAGAGCTTGGTTTGCTGGCCCAGACAGCAGGTCTGGACCCGATTGAGCGCGTCACCTGCAAACGCAGGGCGCCTGACGCGGCTTTGTTTATCGGCAGCGGGAAAGCTGACGAAATCAAAATGCTGGCCCAGCAGGTGGGCGCCACTGAAATTCTTTTTGACCAGGCGTTAAGCCCTGCGCAGCAGCGCAATCTTGAGCGCCATTTTGAACTGCCCGTGAATGACAGGACTTTGCTGATTCTGGAAATTTTCGGCCAAAGGGCACGCAGCCATGAGGGCAAGCTGCAAGTTGAACTGGCGCGCCTTCAATACTCGTCAACCCGACTGGTGCGGCGCTGGTCTCACCTGGAGCGTCAAACCGGCGGTGCAGGTGTGCGCGGTGGCCCTGGTGAAAAGCAGATCGAGCTGGACAAGCGCATGATTGGCGAGGCCATCAAGCGCTGCAAGGAGCGCCTTTCCAAAGTCAAAAAACAGCGTCAGACCCAGCGGCGCCAGCGTGACCGGAGAAACGCCTTCAGCATTTCTTTGGTGGGTTACACCAATGCAGGCAAGTCCACCCTGTTTAATGCTCTGACAAAGTCCAAAGCCTACGCCGCAGACCAGTTGTTTGCCACGCTCGACACCACCACGCGCCAGTTGTATCTGGGTGATGCGCAGCGCTCTGTGTCGCTGTCCGACACGGTGGGTTTTATTCGTGACCTGCCGCACGGTCTGGTGGATGCTTTCGCAGCCACGTTGCAAGAAGCCGCTGATGCGGATTTATTGCTGCATGTGGTGGACGCAGCCAACCCCGATTACCTGGACCAGATCGAGCAGGTTCAACGCGTGCTGGCAGAAATTGGTGCCGCCGATGTGCCGCAAATTTTGGTGTTCAACAAGCTTGATGCCCTTGAAAAATCCCGTTGGCCGCTGCATTTGACCGACATGTTTGAAGTTAAAAGCGCTTTTTCAGACTCGGTCACGCGGGTTGAGCGCGTCTTTGTGAGTGCGCATGCTGGCGACGGCTTGCCTGTGCTGCGCCAGTTGCTCTCAAGGCATGCTTCATGCGGGCTGGCCGCAGATACCCCGCAAACCTTTGAGGTCGTTGACTGACAAGCCCGGCGAATTGGGCACAATACGGAAGTAATGAAAAAAGCGAGCTTGACCCCATGAATTTGAATCCTGCGCTGCAGACATTGGTGACTTTGCCCAGTCGTTTAAAACAACGCGCTTTGGGCATGTTTAATTTGAACGACCCTCGCTGGGGCCGTGACGATGACAAATCGGCGCCTGCCGACGAGTCAAAACCCAAAGCGGAGTCAGAGCCGACACCACCCCCGCCTGAAAAACGCCCCAAACCGCAAGGCGCCAACCAGGGCCCGCCTGATCTGGATGAGCTCTGGCGCGACTTTAACCGCAAGCTGGGTGGCCTTTTTGGCGGCAAGGGCGCCGACACCCGTGGCCGCAGCAATAATTCTGGCGGAAACAATGGCCCCAGTGGTGGAGGTGATGGCAGCGGCGGTGGTTTTCAGCCAGACATGAAGAGTGCAGGAATCGGCGTTGGCCTGATTGCTGGTGTGGCACTGCTGATTTGGCTTGGCACAGGCTTTTTTATCGTGCAAGAGGGCCAACAGGCCGTTATCACCCAGTTTGGCAAGTACAACTCGACTGTGGGGGCAGGCTTTAACTGGCGTCTGCCTTACCCTGTGCAGCGGCATGAACTGGTTGTGACCACGCAAATTCGTTCTGTCGATGTGGGGCGAGACACGATCATCAAAGCCACTGGCTTGCGTGAATCTGCCATGTTGACGCTGGACGAGAATATTGTTGAAATCAAATTTGCTGTGCAGTACCGTTTGAGCGACGCGCGCGCCTATCTTTTTGAAAGCAAAGATCCGGTTAATGCCGTGGTGCAGGCCGCTGAAACAGCGGTGCGTGAGGTGGTAGGCAAAATGAAAATGGACTCCGCCTTGTCTGAAGAGCGTGACCAGATAGCACCACGTGTGCGCGTTTTGATGCAAACCATTCTGGACCGCTACAAAGTCGGTGTTGAAGTGGTGGGTATCAATCTTCAGCAGAGCGGCGTGCGCCCACCAGAACAGGTGCAGGCAGCGTTTGACGACGTACTCAAAGCGGGCCAGGAACGGGAAAAAGCCAAAAACGAGGCGCAAGCCTATGCCAACAATGTGATTCCACGCGCTGTTGGTTCGGCTTCCCGCCTGAAAGAAGAGTCAGAGGCTTACAAGGCGCAAGTTGTGGCTCAGGCGCAAGGTGATGCGCAGCGCTTCAAATCTGTGTTGACTGAATACCAAAAAGCGCCCCAGGTCACCCGCGACCGGATGTACATCGACACCATGCAGCAGGTCTACAGCAATGTCACCAAGGTGATGATTGAGTCGCGTGCGGGTTCTAACCTGCTGTATCTGCCGCTCGACAAGATCATGCAGATGACAGGGCAGGGCTCAAGCTCCCCAGTCGCTGACCCGACGATGGGATCAACTGCCGGGCAGGCATCTGCGCCAGCACCTGCACCGGCTACGACTGCAGACCCCCGCGCGCGCGATGCGCGTACCCGCTAACAACAGCCCTGGGAAGAAAAAAGTGAACAGAGTCGGATTTATTGCTTCTACATTGCTGGTGCTGCTGGCACTTGTCAGCTCCATGCTGTTTGTGGTTGACCAGCGCCAGTTTGGCGTGGTTTACGCCTTGGGCCAAATCAAGGACGTGGTGACAACGCCGGGCCTGCATTTCAAGTTGCCGCCACCCTTTCAGAACGTCTCGTACATTGACAAGCGCCTGCTGACGCTGGACAGTGCGGACGCAGAACCCATGCTCACGCTCGAGAAGCAGCGCGTGGTCATTGACTGGTATGTGCGCTGGCGCGTCACGCAGCCCAGCGACTACATTCGCAATGTCGGGCTGGACGAAAAGGCCGGTGCCAGCCAGCTAAACCGTGTGGTGCGCAATGCTTTTCAGGAAGAAATCAACAAACGTACCGTTAAAGATTTGCTGTCGTCAAAGCGCGAAGCGTTGATGGCTGATGTCAAGCGCGAGGTGCTGCAGGCCGTGCAGGGCGCCAAGCCCTGGGGCGTTGATGTCGTTGACGTGCGTATCACGCGTGTTGACTATGTGGAAGCGATCACCGATTCAGTCTACAAACGTATGGTGGCTGAGCGCCAGCGCGTGGCCAATGAGTTGCGCTCGACGGGCCTTGCCGAGGGCGAAAAAATACGTGCTGATGCTGACCGCCAGCGCGAAGTCACGATTGCCAACGCCTACCGCGAGGCTCAAAAAATCAAGGGTGAGGGCGATGCAGAAGCTGCACGCACTTATGCCGAATCGTTTGGCCGGGACCCACAGTTTGCCCAGTTTTACCGCAGCCTTGACGCCTACAAAGCCACCTTCAATAAAAAATCTGATGTGATGGTGCTTGACCCATCGTCAGACTTCTTTAAAACCATGCGCGGCTCAGGCCCTGCGGTGGCCCCGGCCAAGAAATAAGAGCATCAGGTGAGCAGCAGCATTTGGCTGGCACTGGCTTTGGTGCTGGTCATTGAAGGGCTGCTGCCTTTTCTGTCGCCCACCAGCTGGCGCAAAGCGTTTGAACAGGTGCTCAAAATGAGCGATGGCCAGATCCGGTTTTTCGGGCTTTGCAGCATCCTGATCGGCTTGGTTGCCACGGCTTTTTTGCTTTGATGCGCTGACTGCGCCGAATCCGGCTTTCAAGCCCGGTAAAATCCTGTTTTTAACAGCGCACCTAAAAATTAAATGCCCGTCTCGTCATCATGGCAATTGCCGGATCAAATTGCCGATGTCCTGCCTTCCGAGGCGCGTCACATTGAAGAGCTTCGCCGTCTGTGGCTGGACACAGCCAGAAGCTACGGCTACGAGCTGGTCATGCCCCCGCTGCTGGAGCATATTGAATCGCTGCTGACGGGCACGGGCGAAGCGCTTGATTTGCAAACCTTCAAACTCGTTGACCAGCTGTCTGGCCGCACACTGGGCCTGCGCGCTGACACCACCCCCCAAGTTGCCCGCATTGATGCACATTTGCTAAATCGCCGTGGCGTTGCCCGCCTCTGCTACTGCGGTCCGGTGCTGCACACCCGGGCGGACCGGCCCCACGCCACGCGCGAGCCCTTGCAGTTGGGTGCAGAAATTTACGGCCACGCCGGGCCTGAAGCCGACCTGGAAGCACAAATGCTGGCTTTGCAAGGCCTCAAGGCTTCGGGCATCCAGGATTTGAGCGTTGACATGGCCGATGTGCGCATCGTCAACAGCCTGCTGGCTGGCACGGCTATTTCTACCAAAATGCTGAGCCAGATCCATGCTGCCCTGGCAGCCAAAGACGCCGCTGAGCTCAGCAGCCTGACTGCCAGCGTGAAAGACCTGCCTGCCGCCTCACGCGAAGGCCTGCAAAACCTGCTCCAGCTGTATGGCGATGTTGGGGTGCTTGTTGAGGCAGAAAAAGCCCTGCAGCCCAATGAATTCGTGGGCAAGGCGCTACAAAATTTGAAGTGGCTGGCATCTCATGTTGAGGGTAACGCCAAGGTCAGTTTTGACCTGGCTGACTTGCGTGGTTACGCTTATTACAGCGGAACACGCTTTGCGATATACGGCAAAGGACGTGAACTGGTCAGGGGCGGGCGTTATGACGAGGTGGGCGCTGTGTTTGGCCGTAACCGCCCAGCAGCGGGCTTTAGTCTGGACTTGAAGGAACTCGTCAGCGTATTGCCACCGCGCGCCCTGAAGGCCGCTGTGCGTGCACCCTGGGCGGAAGATGCAGACCTGAGCGCAGCGATTGCCAGGCTTCGTGCGGCGGGTGATACCGTAGCCTGCGTGTTGCCGGGTCATGAGCATGAGGTCAACGAATTTGATTGCGACCGCGAGCTGACCCAGGTTGCCGGTCATTGGGTGGTACAGGCTTTGACAAAAGCTGCCTGAACCACATCTGAAAAAACCCTTAACGAAAAATTTGATGATCACAAACAAACAAGCCACCACCGCTGGACGCAACGTCGTGGTTGTAGGCACCCAATGGGGCGATGAAGGCAAAGGCAAGCTGGTTGACTGGCTGACCGAATCGGCCCAGGGCGTGGTGCGCTTTCAGGGCGGCCACAATGCGGGTCACACGCTCGTTATCAACGGCGTTAAAACTGCCCTCAATTTGATCCCCAGCGGCATCATGCGCGCAGGTGTCAAGTGCTACATCGGCAACGGTGTGGTGTTGTCAACGGCACATTTGTTCAAAGAAATTGCGCAGCTGGAATCACAAGGCGTTGAGGTTCGCTCAAGGCTTCGGATCAGTGAGGCCTGCCCCTTGATTCTGCCTTTTCATGCGGCGCTCGATGCGGCCCGCGAAGCCTTGCGCGAGCAGGGAGGGACTGAAAAAATCGGTACCACTGGCAAAGGCATTGGCCCGGCTTACGAAGACAAAATCGCCCGCCGTGCCCTGCGCGTGCAAGACCTGAAGCACCCCGAGCGTTTTGCCACCAAGCTGCGCGAGCTGCTCAAGCTGCACAACCATGTGCTGACGACTTATTTGAACGCCCCTGCGATTGATTTTGACGCAACCTACGCAGAAGCCATCAGCCACGCCGAACAGCTTTTGCCCATGATGGCCGACGTGTCGCGCGAGCTGAATGACGCCCACAAAGCGGGTGCCAATTTGCTGTTTGAAGGTGCGCAAGGCACGCTGCTTGACGTTGACCATGGCACCTACCCGTATGTCACGTCCAGCAACTGTGTGGCGGGTAACGCGGCTGCAGGCTCAGGCGTGGGTCCCGGCATGCTGCACTACATTCTGGGCATTACCAAAGCTTATTGCACGCGGGTTGGCGGTGGGCCTTTCCCGACTGAACTGGACTGGCAAACGCCCGGTACGCCCGGCTACCACATGAGCACCGTGGGTGCAGAGCGCGGCGTGGTCACAGGCCGCTACCGCCGCTGCGGCTGGTTTGACGCAGCGTTGCTCAAACGCTCAGCGCAGGTCAATGGCCTGAGCGGTTTATGCATCACCAAGCTTGATGTATTGGACGGTATTGAAAAATTGCTGCTGTGCACAGGTTACGAGCTGGACGGCGAAGTGACTGATATTTTGCCGATGGGTGCCGACGACATTGCCCGCTGCAAACCCATTTACGAGACCATGGACGGCTGGAAAGATGTGACAGTTGGCATCACCGACTACGACAAGCTGCCCGTCAATGCCCGTTTGTACTTGCAGCGCATTGAGCAAGTTACAGGTGTGCCAATCGCCATGGTATCGACCAGCCCAGACCGGGACCACACCATCATGATGGTGCATCCTTATCTGGCAGTCTGATCTGTTTTGAGCCATTTCAAGACTATTTATAGGCATTTTCAGGTATCAAATACGTCTCTAGCCCAATAAATCTGGGCGCAAGCAGCTATTAAAACAGGAGCTTTACGCATGTTGACAGAAGACGGCAAACATCTCTACGTCAGCTATGACGAGTACCATAACCTGATTGAAAAACTCGCCATCAAGATCCACCAATCGGGTTGGCAGTTTGACACCATCCTGTGCCTGGCTCGTGGCGGCATGCGGCCCGGCGACATCCTGTCGCGTATCTTCGACAAGCCGTTAGCCATCATGTCCACCAGCTCTTACCGGGCCGATGCAGGCACGACGCAAGGCGCGCTGGACATTGCCAAATTCATCACCACACCCAAAGGTGAAATTGCTGGCAAAGTGCTGCTGGTGGACGACCTGGCGGATACAGGCCACACGCTGAACGTTGTCATTCACCAGCTGAAAAACAACTACGCCCCCATCACCGAGCTGCGCAGCGCCGTGATCTGGACCAAAGGCGTGTCCACCTTCCAGCCTGATTAT
The DNA here is from genome assembly GCA_031417995.1 of Polaromonas sp. GTDB lineage: Bacteria > Pseudomonadota > Gammaproteobacteria > Burkholderiales > Burkholderiaceae_C > Polaromonas. Next base: position 49,646 of record JANOWR010000018.1, read on the forward strand.
TCTGTCGAGCTGCTGCCCACCAATCCGTGGATACACCAGCCGTTTGAAAGCTACGACTCTTTATCGCCTGCGCAGTTGCTGGCGAAGTGGAAGATTTGAGATTGAGTTGTTGGCCTGCACAACTGTGTTTCTGATCTACGAGCGTTTAAGTCAGACCCGGACAAGTTAACCATCCACACCCAGCAACCGATGCAGCCGCGTACTGCTGGTGGTGTATTCAAGCTGAGGGTTTTTGTCGGGAAAGACGATGTCTGCAGCGCCGAAGGCGGCCAGCGCGCATTCGTGAAAGCCACTCAAGATGAGTTTCTTCTTGCCGGGGTAGGTGTTGATGTCGCCGACTGCAAAGATGCCGGGCACGCTGGTGGCGAACTTTTCTGTGTCCACCACCACCTGTTTGCGATCCATCGCCAGGCCCCAGTCGGCAATCGGCCCAAGCTTGGGTGACAGGCCCAGGTAAACGAGCAGCGTGTCTGCTGGCACGGCCTGAGTTTGGCCATCAACGCCTGTGACTTGCGCGGCGCTTAGCTGACCAGCCTGCTCGTCAAAACCAGTAACCTGACCTACCGTCAATTGCAGGGCTTTGGCGTCGCGCAAAGCGTGCACTTTGGCGACCAGTTCAGGCGCGGCCTGGTAGATGTCGCGGCGGTGGAGCAGGGTCACGCTTTGAGCTTTGCCTGCGGTGGCCAGATCAATGGCGGACTCAAGCGCGCTGTCTTCGCCGCCTATGACCAGTACATTTTGGCCAGCCGTATTTTCAGGCTGCGAGTGGTAGAAAAGTTGCGAGTTTGCAAACCTGGCCAACCCATCCACCTTGAGCAGCTTGGACTGAAACGCACCAACGCCTGCTGCAATGATGATGACTTTGGTTTTGAACTGCTGGCCAGTAGAGGCGGCGACGTGAAAGCGGCCATCTGGCAGCTTATCAATCTGGCTGACCACCTGGCCCAGATGAAAGGGCGCGTTGAAAGGTTTGATTTGTACCAGCAAACTGGCTGTCAGCTCGCGGCCTGTGGTACGCGGCGTACCGGGGATGTCGTAAATCGGTTTGTCGGGGTACAGCTCAATGCACTGGCCACCGGGGTAGGGCAGCGCGTCGATGACGTGGCATTCGATCTCTAGCAAGCCAAGCTGAAAAACCTGAAACAGGCCGACTGGCCCTGCACCAACAATTAGCGCATCTGTTTCTATCGGCATGACGCGCAGCAGTCGAAGTTATCGAACCAACTCGGACAATTTCCCTGTCTTGTCTTTCCACTCATCCGCATCGGCCGGCGGCGCTTTGCGTTTGGTGATGCTTTTCCAGCCAGCGGCAGCGCTGAGTTCGACGTTCAGCTTGATGAAATTCATCTGATCGGCAGGCGTGTCTTCCTCGGCGTATATCGCATTGACCGGGCATTCAGGAATGCACACGGCGCAGTCAATGCACTCGTCCGGGTCAATCACCAGCATGTTGGGGCCTTCGCGAAAGCAATCGACCGGGCAAACGTCCACGCAGTCGGTGTACTTGCAGCGAATGCACGATTCGGTAACGATATGGGTCATGAGGATGGGGCTAAGCTGAAGAAAAGATACATCATTTTAAGGCGATTAAAGCACCAGGGCTGCGCCCGAGGTTTTGTGGCTGGAGGTGTCTACAAGGATCATTGAACCCAGCACACGGGACTGCTTGTAGGGCAGGGCAGCAATCGGCTCCAGCAGTGCCAGCTCGACGATGCCAATGGCGTTGGCATCAAGCTGGGTCGCGTCATGGCTTTCTAGCGTGTTGATGTTGATGTGGCTGACAATGCGCTTGATTTTGGCCTTGACCCAGCGGTGGCCGTGCAGCGCCCAGTAAACACGACCAGGAATGAGCGGCTCTTCGTCCATCCAGGCGACGGTGGCGGTGATTTCTTTCTTGCCGGGATTGGAGGGCTCGGAGGCCAGCAACCAGTCGCCGCGAGAAACATCGACTTCTTTATCCAGAATCACGCCTGCACTGTGGTTGGCCGCAACGTTTTTGGGCTGGCGTGCGTGGCTCAACACCTGCGCGATGGTGGCAGTTTTGCCGCTGGGCATCACGGTGATCTGCTGGCCCGGTACGGCTTGTCCACTGGCGATGCGGCCCCAGAAGATACGGCGACCCTGTGATGTGTCGCTGCTCGACGAAAACTTTTCCACCCACTGTACTGGGAATGCGAATGGCTGATGCGTGTCAGCGGGCGTGCTGCTGAGCTGTTCCAGTATTTGCAGCAAGCCGGGGCCGCTGTAATTACACCAGCCGGGGTTTTGGTCAACCACGTTGTAGCCGATCAGGGCAGACACGGGCACGATGGCTTTAACGGGAATATCAGCGTGACTTGTAAATTGCATCAATGCAGCGCTGATGTTGGCAAACGCCAGCGCCGGGTCGCTCACCGCGTCGAGCTTGTTAACTGCAAAAACAATAGCAGGCACACGTAGCAAGTTGACCAGCAGGCTGTGGCGGCGGGTTTGGGGCAGCAACTCCGGCAGCGCAGATTGCCAGTCGAGTTTGGTGGCATCGACCAGCACCACGGCTGCGTCAGAACTGGATGCGGCGGTGACCATGTTGCGGGTGTACTGCTCGTGGCCGGGTGCGTCGGCAATGATGAACTTGCGTGCAGCCGTGTTGAAGTAGCGGTAAGCCACATCAATCGTGATGCCCTGTTCGCGCTCGGCCTGCAGGCCGTCGGTTAGCAGTGCCAGGTCGGTTTGCCCGCCGCGCTGCACGCCTGCCAGCTGGTCTTGCAGCACGGTTTTGCTGTCAACGAGCAAGCGGCCAATCAAGGTGCTTTTGCCGTCGTCTACGCTGCCGCAGGTGACAAAGCGCAGGGCAGCTCTAGTGTCTTGCCCGGATCCTTCGACAGGCTCAGGACGAACGGATTGGATAGCGGTGCTCATTAAAAGTAGCCTTCTTTTTTACGTTTTTCCATCGACGCATCTGACGTTTTGTCGTCCATGCGCGTTGCGCCGCGCTCGCTCACGTCGGCGACCAAAGTTTCCAGAACCACTTCAGCAGCATTCAGGGCCAGGCTGTCGACCGGGCAGGTGCAGGTGATGTCCCCCACAGTACGAAAGCGCACAGTTTTTTCAACAGCAACTTCACCATCCTTGAGCGGCGTGAGTTCAGTCACCGGCACCAGCAGGCCCTTGCGCTCGACCACTTTGCGCTGGTGTGCGTAGTACAGCGACGGCAGCTCAATGTTTTCACGGTCAATGTATTGCCACACATCGAGTTCGGTCCAGTTGCTGATCGGGAACACGCGAAAGTGCTCGCCAGGCTGTATACGGGTGTTGAACAGCGTCCACAGCTCGGGGCGCTGGGCCTTGGGCTGCCACTGGCCAAAGGCATCGCGGTGCGAAAAAATGCGCTCTTTGGCACGCGCCTTTTCTTCATCACGGCGTGCGCCGCCTATCAGCGCGTCAAAGCGAAACTCGTCAATCGCCTCCAGCAGTGTGACCGACTGGTGCACGTTGCGCGACTCGCCGGGGTGGGCCAGGCGCACGGTACCGCGCGCCATCGAATCTTCAACGCTGCGCACAATCAGATTGGCACCGAGCTGTTTGGCGCGGTAATCGCGGAAGTCGGTCACTTCATGGAAGTTGTGACCGGTGTCAATCATCAGCAGCGGGTAAGGGATGTGCCCACCACGCTCGGAATCAACAAACGCTTTTTCAGCGCATTTGAGCAGCACCAATGAATCCTTGCCGCCTGAAAACAGCAGCGTGGGGCGCTCAAAACTGGCGGCGACTTCACGCAGGATGAAAATCGCTTCTTCTTCCAGCGCATCGAGGTGGGCATTGCTTAAAACGGTGGGTTCAAGCGAGTGGTTGGCTCTGGCGTTCATATCGTTTTTGTTTGGTTCAGTAAATCAGTGAGCAACATGCAGGCCGCATTCGCGGTTGTCCTCACCCTTGGTGGGGTCCACGTAGTCGAAGTTGTTGGGCAGGCCGTGAATCTCGCAGTAGTGGTACAGGTCTTTTGACGACCAGTGCAGCAGGGGCGCGACCTTGATCAGGCCGTCAGGGTTGACGCTGACCGGGTCCATCTGGGCGCGCACTGCGGTATCGGTCGCGCGCAGGGCGGTGAACCAGACTTTGGGCGCGGTCTCGCGCAGGGCGCGGGTAAAGGGCTCGAGTTTGACCTCTGCAGTGAAGGCGGCATGACGCGGGTCGTCAAGCGCCGGGGTAGCGCCCTCGACTGCCTCACGGTGCGCACGCGAGCGGCGCGGCAGGTAGATGTGCAGGTCCAGATTGAGCAGTTTTGTCACTTCGTCGGCAAAACGGTAGGTGGTTTCAGTGTTGTAGCCGTTGTCCATCCAGACCACCGGAACCTTTGGATTGGCGCGCGTCACCATGTGCAGGATGACCGCCTCAAAAGGGCGGAAGTTTGTGGTGATGATGGCACGCTGGTTCAAGCCAACAGCCCAGTCCACCAGGCCTTGCGCATTACGGCCCAGCTCTGCGTTGATGTGTGCGAGGTTCATGCCCATTTCAGTGACTTCCGTCATTTCAGGCCTCCACAAAATGCGGGCTCACATGAACAGCATCGCCTTGATACGCACCAACGTCATAACCCGGGTAAGCCGATAGCACACGCTGCGCAACATCCAGCGGCTGGTCATCTCGCAGCACGGCGCTGGTAAAGCCACTGCGCTGCATTTGCGCCAATTGGTCAATCAGCACCTCACCCGTGGCCACAATCTCGCCTTTGAAGCCCAGGCGGCGGCTGAGCAAAAACGCCTGGCTGAAAGCGCGGCCATCGGTGAACTTGGGGAAGTCCAGCTCAATGACGTCAACGCCCGTCAATGAAACGTCACGTGGATCGTCAGAATTGGCGATTTTCAGGCGTTTTTGGGCATCATTTTGGCCTGTAGCCCAATCAATTCGGGCGCGAGAAGCTATTAATTTCATAGTAAGTACGTCGGGTTAAACCGTCTCTTCATGTTGCGCCGGGTGGCGAGCGCCATTGGCGGCCAGCTTGAAAGGCTCAGCGCCCAGGCGGCGCAGCGCGGCGATGAAAGTCTCTGACTGGTTGGCCAGGCGCTGGGCACGGTATACATCCAGCACAGCCTCAATCACATCGGGCACCTCAGCGGCTGAAAACGATGGGCCGACCACCTTGCCAGTCACAGGCGCACCCGACAGCTGCGAGCCATCAGAGCCGCCCAGCGTGATCTGGTACCACTCCTTGCCGTCTTTATCGACACCCAAAATGCCAATATGGCCGCTGTGGTGGTGTCCGCAAGAATTGATGCAGCCGCTGATGTGCAGGTCAATCTCGCCCAGGTCGTGCAGCTCGTCGAGGTCCTGGTAGCGGCGCGTGATGGCTTCGGCCAATGGAAGCGAACGCGCATTGGCCAGGCTGCAAAAGTCACCGCCAGGGCAGGCAATCATGTCGGTCAGCAGGCGAATGTTGGGGCGTGCAAAACCGGCTTTGCGCGCGGCCTTCCAAAGCTCGGGCAACTGGTCGCAACGCACCCAGGGCAGCACCAGGTTCTGGTCATGCGTCACGCGTACTTCACCAGCGCTGAATTGATCTGCCAAATCTGCGGCTACGTCCAGCTGGTCAGCCGTGGCGTCGCCCGGTGCCTGGCCCAGGCGCTTGAACGACAGCGTGACAATGCGCAAATCTGCGTTCTTGTGCGGGGCCACGTTTTGCTGCAGCCAGCGGCCAAACTCCACATCGTCCTCAGCGGCAGCGCGCAGAATGTTGGCGATTTTGGTTTCGGCATCGCTGCGGTTGCACGTCAGGTTGGGCGCAACAAACGATGCAGATACCCGGTCCAGCTCTCCTTGAGTGATGGTGTGCGGCGCGCCGTCAATTTCAACAATGTCTTTGTACTCGGCCTCGACCTGGTCGAAGAATGACTGGCCTTCAGCCTTGACCAGAATCTTGATGCGTGCCTTGTACATGTTGTCGCGGCGGCCAAAGCGGTTGTAGGCGCGGACGATGGCTTCCAGATAATTGAGAATCTGGTCCCACGGCAAAAACTCACGAATCACGCTCGCCACAATCGGCGTGCGGCCCATGCCACCACCGACCAGCACCTTGAAGCCCAGCAGACCATCGGCGCTCTTGACCATGTGCAGGCCCACGTCATGCCAGGCAGTCGCAGCACGGTCTTCCCGCGCGCCAGTGATGGCGATTTTGAATTTGCGCGGCAAAAACGCGAACTCGGGGTGCAGCGTGCTCCACTGGCGCATGATTTCAGCAAACGGGCGCGGGTCTGCCAGCTCATCAAATGCAATGCCTGCACGTTCGTCGCTGGTGATGTTGCGGATGCAGTTACCGCTGGTCTGAATGCCGTGCATGTTGACGCTGGCCAGCAGGTCCATCACATCGGCTGATTTGTCGAGCGGAATCCAGTTGTACTGCACGTTTTGGCGGGTGGTGAAGTGGCCATAGCCTTTGGTTAGCTTGGTTTTGACTGATTTGCCATTCGGCAGGGGAATATCACCCAGCTTGTCCTGCGCGGTTTGCGCATCATTGAACAGCGCCGCGTTTGGCTGGTCATAGTCACGCGCAATTTTTGCCAGCACACGCAGTTGAGCGGTGTTCAATTCGCCGTAAGGCACTGCAACACGCAGCATGGGGGCGTAACGCTGCACATACCAGCCGTTTTGCAGGCGCAGCGGGCGAAATTCGTCTTCAGGCAATTGTCCGGCTTGCCAGCGGGAGAGCTGGTCACGGTACTGGTTGGCGCGGGCGCGCACAAACTGGCGGTCAAAGTCGGTGTATTGGTACATGGTGAAATTAAATGGCGATCAATTTGAAACCGGCATAGGCCAGCAGCACAGACAGGAGTGAGCGAATCACCCGGTCCGGCGTTTTTTTCATCAGGTGCGTGCCCAGCCAGATGCCGGGGAGCGAGCCAGCCAGCAGTTTAACAAGCAGCATCCAGTCAACCGAGCCCATCCATGCATGGCCCATGCCAGCGACCAGGGTTAGCGGCACGGCGTGGGCAATGTCAGCCGCCACAATGCGCGGCAGGGGCAGGGCGGGGTAAAGCAGCATCAGCACAATCACGCCAATCGCGCCTGCACCCACCGACGTGATGGTGACCAGCGTGCCAATCACCGCGCCAAACAGCACGGGCAGCGCCCAGTGGCGGGCTTGGGTGGCTTTGGCCAATTCTTCAGGTGCGATGTGCCGGGGGGCAGACTTGCCGCGCACCGCTTTGTACAGGGTGGCCATAGCCGTCAGCAACAGCGCCACGCCCAGTGTGGTCGTCATCACACTCTGGGTGGCCGGGTTGGCCGGGCCAAGGGTTTTAAGCACGTGCAGCGTGACCAGCGTGGCAGGCACGCTGCCCAGCGCCACCTGGCCCACCACACGCCAGTCGATCAGGCGGTGACGCGCCAGGCTGACGGTGCCGCCCATCTTGGTGAATGCCGCAAACAGCAAGTCGGTCCCAATGGCCAGGTGCGGCTTGATGCCAAACACAAAAATCAGCAGTGGTGTCATCAATGACCCGCCGCCCACGCCTGTCAGGCCCACGATCAGGCCGACGACGAAGCCAGCGAAAATAAAAGCGAATTCATGCATAGCGTGCAAATGTAAGTGCGCTTCTTATAAAAACAAACGACAGATTTGTTCTTCTCTTATGCAAATAAGCTTATTGCCTAATGTTTATGCGGGTTTGCACAGTTTTGGAGGCGTGCACCCATAAACTGTATTTAATGTGTGTATCAGTCATCCACGCCAACTGCCGGGCAGGCTGGTACAGTGCCCCCACTTCCGCAGCGTGGTAACCGATGGGCTGCTGGCGCGTTGAACAGATGACTTTTGGAGAAAACCGTGACATTGACAAAACGTACGCTCTTGGTTGCCGCCTTATCGGCCTGTGCCGCCATGGCCCACAGCGCCGACAAAGCCCCGATCAAGATTGGCGAGATCAACAGCTATTCGACCATCCCGCAGTTCACGCTGCCGTACCGCAACGGCTGGCAACTGGCGGTTGAAGAAATCAATGTTGCTGGCGGTTTGCTGGGCCGCAAGGTCGAAGTGATTGCCCGTGACGACGCTGGCAAGCCTGAAGAAGCGCTGCGCCACGCGATTGAGCTGACATCCAAAGAAAAAGTGGACGTGCTGGCGGGCGGTTTTTTATCAAACATCGGTTTGGCCCTGGCTGACCATGCGCAAAAAAACAAGCGTGTTTTCATTGCCAGCGAGCCACTGGCCGACGCCATCGTCTGGGACAAAGGCAACCGCTACACCTTCCGCCTGCGCCCCAGCACCTACATGCAGGCCGCCATGCTGGTTGAAGAAGCCGCCAAGATGCCCGCCAAACGCTGGGCCACGATTGCACCAAATTACGAATACGGCCAAAGTGCCGTGGCCAGCTTTAAAGAGTTGCTCAAGGCCAAGCGGCCTGACGTGGAATTTGTCAGCGAACAATGGCCCGCCCTGGGCAAGCTTGATGCTGGCACCACGCTGCAAGCCACCATGCAAAGCAAACCAGACGCGATTTTTAACGTGACATTTGGTGCAGACCTGGCCAAGCTGGTACGTGAAGGCAACCAGCGCAGCATCTTCCCTAAAACGCCCGTGGTGTCGCTGCTGTCGGGCGAGCCTGAATACCTGGACGTGCTGAAAGACGAAACGCCCAAGGGCTGGATCGTGACTGGCTACCCGTGGGACCAGATTGACTCACGCGAGCACGCCAGCTTTGCCGCCAACTACTACCGCCGCTTTAACGAGTACCCGAAGGTTGGCTCGGTGGTGGGCTACGCCACCATGCAGGCGATTTTTGCGGCGATTAAAAAAGCCAACTCGGTTGACAATGAAAAGCTTGTGACCGCATTGCGCGGCCTGAAGTTCTCGACCCCGTTCGGTCCGGCTGAGTTTCGTGCGATTGACCAGCAGTCCACCATGGGTGCTTTTGTTGGCAAGCTCGACGTGCGCGGCAACAAGGGCACGATGGTGCAGTGGCGCTACGCCGACGGCAAAGCCTATTTGCCGTCAGACGCATACGTCAAGTCACGCAGGCCTGCCGAAGCGATGAAATAACGCCTTTTCAGGGTATAAAAATGGCTGTAGCCCAATAGATTCGGGCGCAAGCAGCTACTATTTTCGTAGCGCTTGCTTTGCAGTCAACAGCGATTTGGCCAGCCGCTGTTCCATCGGCAGCGGCTCACCGTGCAGTTGTGCCGCCAGGAGCTCTGCGCACAAAGCCGCAAAGCTCAAACCACGCGAGCCCATGCCCGTGCACAGCCACAAAGCCGCCTCGTCCAGCGGCATGACCAGCGGCAGGCGGTTGGGTGTGGCGCAGCGTATGCCTGCCCAGCCTTGCGCCTGTTCCGTGCTGAATTGATGGGCCAAGGCATCAGCGGCTTGCGGTAGCAAGGCTTGCAGACGGGCCAGATTGTCTGCATGGTCATGCTGTTTGATGGCTGGTTGCTTCGCATCACGTTCGTAGCTGGCACCCATCAGCCACAGGGGGCCGTCAGGCGCAGTGATGGCTGGTATCAGCCCGCCGTTGCCGTTGACGGGGAAGCTGGGCAACTTGTCTGAATCGCTCTGCAAACCAAGCGTGACCTGGCCCCGAATGGCTTGCAAATCTGGCGGCGCTGTACCTGCCGCTACGGCCAAAGCCTGGCTGGCGTAACCTGCGCTCAGTACCACCAGGTCTCCTTTAGCCAGCAGCTCACCGTCTGCATCCAGCACCTGCCAGCCGCTGCCCAATTTTTTGGATGACTTCAATTGCGCCACTTTTGCACCACCGTGCCACGCAATAGCCGGCGCAGCCAGCCAGGCCCTGACCAGCGCTGCGGGCTTGACCCAGCCCGCTTGCGCGTGCCACAGGGCGGGGCTGCCGGGTGGCAAGCCTGCCGCTGCCAGCGTTTTGGGCGAGGCGCTGTAGCACCAGTCGCTGGCGGCTTGTGATGGATCCACAGCCCATGCAGGCGGCAGATTCAGTGAATCACCCGCCAGGTCGCGCTGCAAAACACCTGTGTGGCCCCAATCTGTACCGTGCTTTAAAACAGCACGTGCCTGCTGCAAGGTCATGCGTACACCGCAACGTGACAGGCGCGACAAGGGGCTGTCGTCTGGGGAGGTGTGGGGTACCAGCAGCCCCGCAGGCAGGCTGGACGCGCCGCTTGCGGGCTGGCTGGCGGCATCCAGCACAGTCACAGCCCAGCCGCGCCGCGCCAGGCTGCTGGCCACTGCCGCGCCTGCCAGACCCGCACCAATCACGACGCAAGTGCCAGGCTGAAGGGCGACGAGGGATTTTTTTGAGCGCCAGGCCGGGGCATAAACCGCTTGCAAACCGTCTGGCTGCGTGACATCAAACCCGCACTGCTTCAAAGCGGCCTGCAAAGCCAAATCGCTGTGCGACATGGTGAAAACAGTGCCGCGCCTGCACAGGCGGGCGATGGCTTTGACGGTGTAAAGCGTGTCCAGACCTGCCATTGCAGCCGTGTTCAACAACACGAAATCTGCCTCAAACTGCTGCTGCTTGAGCAGCGTCTGGAGGTCGCCGATACAAACGGTCAGCAACACCTGGCCGCCTTCAAACACCAGCCGATGAAAGCCCGGCAGCAGCCCCCAAAGCTGTGCGTCCAACTGCTTTGCCAGCGGCTTCAGGTCAGTATCCGCTGGCGTATGTCGGTAACTGTCGCTACAAAGAGCAACATAGTGCAGCATGCGCGGCCGCTGCGGGTTGGCCCGCCAGGTCTGCCAGGCGCGTAAAAAGGTCTCGCTGTCGCCAGCACCAATTTCAAGATGCGTCGTGGCGCTCACGCCGCGGGCACCGGGTCAAGCCGCAGGCGGCGTATAACCTTGCACTGCGTCTGCGCCGCTGCCAAAAAAATGGTTTTCCATCTGCCGGGCCAGGTACTGGCGGGCGCGCTGGTCGGCCAGGTTCAGGCGGTTTTCATTGACCAGCATGGTTTGCTGCTTCATCCAGTCGGCCCAGGCCTGTTTGCTGACTTCTTCCCACAGGCGCTTGCCCAGCGGGCCAGGGTAAGGTGGGAAGTCCAGGCCTTCGGCCTCAACGCCGAGCTTGATGCATTTAACGAGACGTGCCATGGGGTGTTCTTTCGTGAGATCGCAATTTGCAGATTGAAAGGACTTTAGCAATATTTTTTTGACGCTTCAAAATGGCTTTGAAAGTCCGCAAATACATGCAAATACCTTTCAGCGGTAAAATACGGTCTTGTTGGAAGTAAAAAGAGCCGCAAATGCTGGCGCAACGCAGCATTGACAGCCTCCTGAACCGGGCAGCAGTTCACACCGCCGCCCACGTAACCCCCAACCCTAGGAAGACACAAAACATGGCAAGAGCTGACGCCAAAACCGCTGTACTCGCTGACGGTCTGCGCTACAAATCCAAAGTTTCCGGTTCTCCATTCGCCGCCACCACCTCGTTTGGTGCGGCCACCATGTCGTGCTTTATGTGCGGCAAACACCGTGCCCGTTCGCTGATGGGCACGCGCAAGGTGCTGGGCAAGTCGCAAGCCGTGTGCGCACCGTCGTGCAAAGAGCTGGACGCCATTTTGGCGGCCCAGGCTGCTGGAACCAAGGCTTGAAAAAAACCTACGCACTCAACGTCGAAGGTAAAAACCGCGACCGCTTGCTTGACGCCAGCAAACACGACATTCGCAAGTACGTCAAGCGTGAGCGTGCCAAGCCCTTGCCCGAAGGCGCTGATTTTTTAGACTTTGACTGCAAGGTCGGCGCCAGTGATGCAACTGCTGCGGCTGTGCATTTTGCTGAGGTTATGGGTGCGGTTGATGCGCTTGTTACGGGCGGCGCAAACCAGTTTTATGTTGAGATTTCCAGCAAGCCCGGTCATCGCGCGGCGCGGTCGGTGGATGCAACAGGCGCTGAAAACGCGCTTCAAAAGCAAGAAATTGCAACAAGTAGCTTGATTTCGCCTGAAAATCTTTGAAA
>JANOWR010000019.1:0-5302 GCA_031417995.1 Polaromonas sp.
GTTCCCTGCAAAACAAACGTGTATTCATCGCCGTTGTGCATGTGAACTCCTGTTGTTCCTCCGGGCGCAAATTCAACCGTCAACATGATGGCTTCCCTTGAGTCGTCTCCACTCAGCGTTGTCCGAAGAACCGGTTTTGCAATCATTCCGGTTGCCTGAGCGTTAGCAGTATGCGACGTTAAGCAAGTGAGCAGGACTACGAGAGTGACACGGAGCAATGAGCCGAAAATGCGGAACTTTTGTAGCATAATTTTTCCTTTGTTGACCGACTCGTCTTTCTTAGCTAAAACTCCGGGAGCCGGGGCCGGGGTTTGTGACGCCTATCTTTGAGGTATCCCGTGAAACTGCCGGTTACCGTCGCAGTCTGCGAAATAATCCGGCTTGGGCAACTCCAAAAAACTGTTTACATTCATCAGGTTAAATCAATATGCTGTATAAATAAACAGGTATAACGAAGCCCGTAAAGTCGCCGCTCCGGTTTTTCTGGCAACACGCTTGCTAGACCAGGTGCGGGAGCGGATTCGTTATCTGCACTTTAGCCTACAAACTGAAAAAGCGTATGTGTATTGGGCGCGTTTATTCATTCGCTGGCACGGCCGCACCGGTGTCATGCGGCATACGCGCGACATGGGGCAGACGGAAGTGGAGGCTTTTTTAACCATGTTGGCTAATGAGCGGCAGGTATCGCCCGCCACGCACCGACAGGCGCTCAATGCCTTGCTATTTTTGTACAAGCAGATGCTGGGCCAGGATTTGCCGTGGATGCAGTCAATTGGCAGGCCACCTGAACGTAAACGCATACCCGTGGTGTTGACCTTAGCTGAGGTGCAAACCGTTTTGGCGCTGATAAACGGCGTAGAAGGCACTTTGGCACGCTTGCTGTAAGGTACAGGCATGCGTTTGGCCGAGGGCCTGAACCTGCGCATTAAAGATGTGGATTTTGGCCGCAATGTGGTAATGGTGCGCAGCGGCAAAGGCGATAAAGATCGGGGGGTGATGCTGCCGCGTAGCTTGGTGATGGCACTGCGAGAGCAACTGGCGCGGTCACGAGCACTGTGGGGCGCTGACCGGGCGGCGCAGCGCAGTGGGGTGTTTATGCCACATGCGCTAGATGCCAAATACCCGCGCGCTGGTCAGTCATGGGCGTGGCATTGGGTGTTTCCGGCAGACAACGTCTCGATAGACCCGTAGTCGGGGGTGGAGCGGCGACACCATCTGTTTGATGAGCGACTAGGTCGTGCGCTTAAAAAAGCGCTTGCGCAAGCTGGTATTGCCAAACACGCCACTGTGCATACCCTGCGCCACAGCTTTGCCACGCATTTGCTCCAGTCGGGCACAGACATTCGCACGGTGCAAGAGCTGCTGGGCCACAGTGACGTGAGTACGACCATGATTTACACACATGTCATCAAGGCGGGAAGCGGTACAACGCAAAGTCCGCTGGACGCGTTTATGGCTTAGTTTGTATAATCCCGAATGCTATTAATTCAGGAGCTGCTTGCGCACGTATCTATTGGCGTGCAGCCTTATTTAATACTTCAATACGCACCAATATAGTCTTTTTTACCCACTTCAACACCGTTGTGCCGCAAAAGTGCATACGCGGTGGTGGTGTGAAAGAAAAAATGCGGCAGGCCGTAGTTCAGCAGATACGACTGGCCGGTAAAACGCTTTTCTTTGGGTGTGCCGGCCTGGGTGATGATCTCGCGCGTGGCGGCTTCGTCAAACTTGGCGGCGTCCAGGCCACCAATAAACGCCAGCACCGTGTCAATGCGAGTTTGCAGCTCGGCAAAGGTTTGCTCGTTGTCGTCCATCTTGGGCACGTCAACGCCCGCCAGCCGTGCCGACACGCTTTTGGCAAAGTCGCTGGCCACCTGCACCTGGCGCAGCAGGTTGAACATGTCGGGGAACAGCCGCGCTTGCAGCAGTGCGTTGGGGTCGATCTTTTTGTCGCTGGCGTGGGCCTCGGCCTTGCGCAAGACCTCTTTCAGGCCGCCCAGCATCTGTTTAAAAACGGGGATGGAGGTGGTGTAAATGGGGCTGGTCATGGTTACTTTCTTGAATAAAAACTCTATTGTGTCTGCTGACGTATGATTTTGAGGAATCACAGTTATTAAGGTTTGACATGAACGCTCCAGCCCCTCAAGAAACCCTTCAACCCCACCTCGCCGCCCTGCCCCTGATCAAAAAATGGGTGTCGTTTGCCTCGGTGTCGCGCGACAGTAACCTGCCCATCATTGAATGGACGCGTGAGTTGCTGGAGGCTCAGGGCATTGAATGCCACCTGAGCTATGACGACACCGGCAAAAAGGCCAACCTGTGGGCCACCCTGCCGGCGCATGACGGCGAAAGCAAAATCGGCGGACTGGTGCTGTCGGGGCATACCGACGTGGTGCCCGTCGATGGCCAGCCGTGGGTAACTGACCCGTTTGAGGCGCAAATCATTGGCGACAAGCTGTACGGGCGCGGCGTGACCGACATGAAAAGCTATGGCGCTACTGCTTTGATGATGCTCCCCGAACTGCTCAAACGAAAGCTCAAGCGTCCCGTGCATCTGGCCTTCAGTTATGACGAAGAAGTCGGCTGCATTGGCGTGCACCGGCTGATTGCTGACATGCAGGCGCGCGGCTACAAACCTGCGGGCTGCATTGTGGGTGAGCCGACTGGCATGCAGGTGGTGATAGCGCACAAAGGCAAGCACGGCTACAAAACGTCGGTGCGCGGGCATGAAGCGCATTCGTCGCTGACACCATTGGGCGTGAACGCGGTTGAGATTGCCTGCGAGTTTGTGACGCACCTTAAAAGTATGCACCGCGCACTTGCCAAAGACGGCCCGTTTGATGCCATCTACGACGTGCCGCACACCACCATTCACACCGGGGTGATTGCTGGCGGTACGGCGCTGAACATCATCCCGCGTGACTGCGACGTGACTTGGGAGATTCGCCACCACCACCTCAACTCACCTGACGAGCTGTTTGCCCAGGTCAAGGCATTTGCTGACAACCTGGTGCCCGCCATGCAGCAGGTCGCGCCTGATACAGGCATCACGCACGTGCGCACGTCAATGCTGCCGGGTTTTGCAACTGCGGCTGACAGCGACATTGCCAAACTTTGCTTTAGGTGCGTGGGTACAGACCCTGCAAACGAAAAATTCACAAGCCACGCAAGCGCGGCGGGCAAGGTGTCATTCGGCACCGAGGCATCGCTGTTTCATAACGCGGGCGTACCCACCATTGTTTGCGGCCCTGGCCACATTGCCCAGGCGCACCAGCCCAATGAATGGGTGACACTGGAGCAACTGGCCTGGTGTGAGCGCTTCATGCGCAAGCTGGCCGATGAGATTTGTGTTTCTTGACCCTTTAACGACTGACAGGATTTAGATAATGATGCAACGTAGAAGTTTTGTAATCGCGCCCATCGCACTTTCAAGTGTTATGTCTTTTGCCCAAACCAATCCCAAAGTCGCCCGCATCGTCGTGCCCTTCGCTCCTGGCGGTGTGCAGGACCTGCTGGCACGCGCGCTGTCAACCGAGCTGGGCGTGGCCCTGGGTCAAACCGTCATCATTGACAACAAACCCGGTGCAGGTGGCACAGTGGGTACCGGTTTTGTGGCCAAGTCAGCGCCCGACAGCGGCGCGATGGTGTTGTCAGCCGCCAGCCACAACATTGCGGGCAGCCTGTACACCAAACTGGCTTATGACCCACAAAAAGACTTTGCCCCTATGGCCCACATTGGCACGGCCGACTATGTGCTGATGATTCACCCCGACGTGCCCGCCAAAACAGCGGCCGAATACATTCGCTACGCCAAAGCCAACCCCGGTAAGATGAATTACGCCACCGCAGGCGTGGGCAGCGCCACGCATTTGTCGATGGCCTACTTTAACGGCCTAGCGGGCATTGACGTGGTGCATGTGCCGCTCAAGGCCACTGGCGAGGCGATCAACGAGGTCATTTCAGGCCGCGCCCAGGCCGTGATTGCCGCCAGCATTGGTGCATTGGCTTTTGCCAAAGACAGCCGCATTCGCCTGATTGGTGTCACGTCACCCAAGCGTTCAAAATATCTGCCCGAGGTGCCCACCATTGCTGAAAGCGGCTTGCCCGGCTACCAGTTTGATTCATGGTTTGGCCTGCTCGGCCCTGTTGGCACGCCAGCGGCTGAAGTCAATCGCGTCAACGCCGCAATGGCCATCCTTTTGAAAGACCCTGTCGTGCTGGCCCGGTTAGATAAACAAGGCATTGAACCCCAATCCATGAGCAACGCGGACTTTGCCAAACTGTTGGCGATTGACTACGAAAGAATGGCCAAAGTCGTTAAGGCATCTGGGGCAAAGGTTGAATAGACTGAGGAATGAATATACCCAAGCGCGTCGCCGCACTTTGTCTGTTAGTGAGCCTTTGCCATGCGGCCCAGGCGCAAGATATCTTCTCTAAACTGACCCCCGGTCAGGCCATGCCGAAAGACTTTCGCATGGTGAGCTACCCGAACGTCAAGCCCAACCAGTTTGCTTTGGTACTTGACGAAGGCAAGACCGTTTTAAAGGTGGACTCCAACAACAGCGCGGGCAGCATGGCTGTACCCATTGCAATGCTGGGCGGGCAAACCGGCACCATGATGCAATGGCGCTGGAAGGTGGACCGCACTCTTGAAAAAGCCGACATGGACGAAGCGCTGGGTGACGATCATTCAGCACGGCTGTATGTTTTTTTTGATGTGCCGCTTGAATCGCTTCCTTTGGCAGACCGCACCCGCATCCGGCTGGCGCGCAGCATCTCAGGCGTTGATGTGCCCACTGCCGCACTGTGCTACGTGTGGGACAACAAGCACCGCGTCGGCTACACCGCCTGGAGCCCCTTTACCCAGCGGTTGCGCAAAGTGGTGCTGCAAAGCGGGCCCGCCAACGTTGCAAAATGGATGAATGAATCCCGCAACATCGCGGCCGATTTCCGCGACGCATTCGGTTTCGATGCGCCTGCCGTTACCGGCGTTGCCGTTGGTAACGATACCGATAACACCGCAGAAAAGGTGTCCACCTGGTTCGGCGATGTCAGCCTGAAGCAGAAATGAAAGAGCAATTCGTGTTGCTCAGCGGCCGCCACGCGCACGCACACGTGCAGCAATCACTAACCTTGCCGGCCCCGTGTCGACGCGCTTGATCGCGGGGTTATCGGTAAATATTCAATTGTCGAAATAGGGAAACAAAAATGATGCAGTCGGATATCGCCAGCAAATACATCGAACTTCTCAAGGCCTCACTCCTCAATGAGCTGTATGTTGAAAATGAAGCGCGCATATTGC
>JANOWR010000020.1:0-1694 GCA_031417995.1 Polaromonas sp.
GACAAGTTCTTGCTGCAACTTGAAACGCAGTTGGCCGAGAAGAAGGTTGAAGTCACCTTCACCGACACGCTGCGCAAATACCTGGGTAAGAAGGGCTTTGACCCGCTGATGGGCGCACGTCCGATGCAGCGTTTGATCCAAGACACGATTCGTCGTGCGCTGGCTGACGAGCTGCTGTTTGGCCGTCTGATGGACGGTGGTCGCCTGACGGTGGACATGAAAGTCACCACCAGCGACAAGGGTGTTGAAGACGGCGAGGTGCTGCTCGACATTCAGCCGCTGCCCAAAAAGGAAAGCAAAACCAAGTCGGAGCCGGAGTCAGCTGAAGCCAGTTAATGCGTCGTTGAGGACTCGCGCCGCTTTCCATGAATCTTAAAATCAGTCAAAAAGCCGTTAGCATGGCGCTAGCGGCTTTTTTCATGGCGCTACATTATCAGGAGCTGCTTGCGCCCGAATCTATTGGGCTACAGCCCTATTTGACACCCTAAAAAACATAAAAATACCCAAATATGGCCTCTGAAACCTCGACACACACCTTTTTATGGCACGACTACGAGACGTTTGGCCTGAACCCCAGGCGTGAGCGGCCTGCGCAGTTTGCAGGTATTCGCACCGACGCAGAACTCAACGAGATTGGCGATCCCGTCATGCTGTATTGCCAACCCGCGAACGATTATTTGCCCGACGCTGAGTCGTGCCTGCTGACCGGCATCACGCCGCAGCTGTGCCTTCAGCGCGGCGTGCCAGAGCATGTATTTGCCGCAAAAATTGAAGCTTTGTTGGCCGAGCCCGGCACGATTGGCGTGGGCTACAACTCCATCCGGTTTGACGATGAAGTCACCCGCCATTTGTTTTGGCGCAATTTGGTTGACCCGTACGCGCGCGAGTGGCAAAACGACTGTGGCCGCTGGGACATTCAGGACGTGGTGCGCATGGCTTATGCGCTACGGCCTGACGGCATCCAATGGCCGACCAAACCTGATGAGCGCAAACCAAACGACCCAACAGCCATTCGCCCCAGCTTCAAGCTGGAAGACCTGGCCAGAGCCAACGGCCTGCTGCACGAGGCCGCGCACGACGCGCTTTCTGATGTGCGGGCCACCATTGCTTTGGCCCGGTTGATTCGCACCGCCCAACCCAAGCTGTTTGAGTTTTGCCTGAGTCTGCACAAAAAGGACCGCGTGGCCTCAGAGCTTGGCTTGCCTGCCAGTGCACAAACCGCCCAACCGTTTTTGCATGTGTCTGGCATGTTTGCGCCAGAGCGTGGCTGCCTGGCCATCATGTGGCCGCTGGCCACCCACCCGAGAAATAAAAACGAGTTGCTCGCCTGGGACCTGGCACATGACCCCAGCGAGTTGCCCCTGCTAGACATTGCCACCCTGCGCCAGCGCCTGTTCAGCAAGCAGGCTGATTTGCCTGAGGGCGTGGTGCGCTTGCCGATCAAATCAGTGCACCTGAATAAATCACCGATGGTCGTGCGTAAGCTGCAAACGCTGAGCCCCGAGATGGCGGCCAAGTGGGGCATCAGCATCGACGCGGCGTTGACCAATGCCGAAAAAGCCAGAGCCTTACCCGACATGAGCGCCATCTGGCCAGAACTCTTTAATCGCCCCAAAGGCACAGATGACATCAGACCAGATGTCGATGAAGACCTGTACGGCGGCTTCGTCGGCAACGCCGACCGCCGCCGCCTG
>JANOWR010000021.1:0-2134 GCA_031417995.1 Polaromonas sp.
TGCGACATGCTGCTCGAGCACGGGCTTGACGCGGTATTTGCTCGCCACCAGCGCTGGGCCGAGGGTGTGCGTGGGGCCGTCAAAGCCTGGGGCCTGCAAATCCAGTGCGCTGACCCTGCGGTTTATTCACCGGTACTGACAGGCGTGATGACACCAGAGGGCGTTGACGCAGACGCGGTGCGCAAAATAATTTATGAGCGTTTTGATTGTTCATTGGGCACCGGCCTGGGCAAAGTCAAAGGCAAGATGTTCCGCATAGGGCACCTGGGTGACTGCAATGACCTGACGCTAATGGCTGCCCTGGCGGGTTGCGAAATGGGGCTGAAACTGGCAGGCGTGAAGCTGGCAGGCTCGGGCGTGCAGGCAGCGATGGATTATTTCGCAAGCCATGCGGCCGTGGTGTCCATGCGCAAGGCGGCTTGAATTTTTTAAAATACTGGAGACACAACATGCAACGCAGAACTCTTCTCACAGCAACAGCCGCGGGCGCGGCCATGCTCGCATCGCCCATGCTCCGCGCGCAAACCTTGCCCGCTGGCCCGGTGCGCATTGTGGTGGGCTTCCCGCCAGGCGGCGGCACAGACGCGCTGGCCCGCGTGGTTGGCCAAAAGCTGGCCGTGTTGTGGAACACCTCGGTCATCATTGAAAACAAAGCGGGCGCCGCGGGCGTGATTGCCGCTGACTTTGTGGCCAAGCAGCCTGGCGACGGCAACACATTGCTGATGGCGCACATCAACAGCCATGCTCTAGCCCCTGCGCTGGGCATCAAGCTGGGCTACAACGCCGAGCGTGACTTTGCACCCATCAGCATGGTCGGCATCACGCCCAACATGCTGGTGTGCAATGCAGACCAGAGTGCCAAAACCGTCAAAGACCTGGTCGCGCTGTGCAAAGCCAAGCCGGGGCAGATCAGTTTTGCATCAGCCGGTGGCGGCTCGGCCCAGCACTTTGCGCTGGAGATGTTCAAGCTGCAGGCCAAAATTTTTGCGCTGCACATCCCGTACCGCGGCTCCGGGCCGGCGCTGGTTGATTTGATTGGTGGTCAAGTCAACTACTGCTTTGAAACCATGACATCGGCCACGCCGCACGTCAAAAGCGGCAAGGCCATTGCGCTGGCGCAAACCCGCCTGAAGCGCGCCAAGGGTCACCCGACAGTGCCGACGATGGACGAGTCTGGCTTTCCTGGCTTTGAAGCAACTGTCTGGTACGGCCTGATGGGCCCGTCCAAAATGCCGCCAGGTATGGTGCAGCGCATGAACGAAGACATCAACAAGGTGCTGGCCATGCCCGATGTGCAGGAAAAGATGGAGCAGTACGGCGCTGAAGACGGCGGCGGCAGCATCGAGAAATTTGCAAGCTTTATCAAGGCTGAGCAGAAAAAATGGACCGAGGTTGCCAACCAGGCCAAGGTCAAAGTTGATGCCTGAGGGTTAGCTTGGGGCTTAGCGTTTCTACGCTGTACGGGTGGTGTGGCGTGCTTCACACTTGTAGGTCT
The DNA here is from genome assembly GCA_031417995.1 of Polaromonas sp. Taxonomy (GTDB): domain Bacteria; phylum Pseudomonadota; class Gammaproteobacteria; order Burkholderiales; family Burkholderiaceae_C; genus Polaromonas. The sequence goes on from JANOWR010000021.1 coordinate 1,496, forward strand.
GAATTTAGCTGTAACAACCCGCCGGAGACAACCCCATGACTTTCAAACTTCAACATCTGCTTTGCGCCAGCCTGGCGTCATTGGCTGTAGTCATCGCCAGCCCGGCTTTCAGCCAGGCGGCCTTCCCTGACAAAACCATCGCCATGGTGATTCCGTTTGCCGCAGGCGGCCCTACCGATGTGGTGGCCCGCATGATTGCCATCCCCATGGGCAAGGCACTGGGCCAGACGGTGCTGGTTGAAAACGCGGTAGGTGCAGGCGGCACCATTGCGGCCACCAAAGTAGCGCGTGCAGCGCCAACTGGCTACACGATTTTCTTGCACCACATGGGCATGTCAACCGCGCCTGCGCTCTACAAAAAGCTCAACTTTGACCCGCTCACTGACTTTGAATACATAGGCCAGGTGGTGGACGTGCCCATGACGCTGCTGGCCCGCAAAGACTTCCCGCCCACCAGCTTTGCCGAGTTGCAAACCTACCTCAAAACCAACGGCAACAAGGTCTCGCTGGCCAACGCCGGGCTGGGCGCGGTGTCGCATCTGTGCGGCTTGCTGTTCATGAGCCAGGTGGGCGCTGACCTGAACACCATTCCCTATTCAGGCACCGGCCCCGCCATGAACGCGCTGCTGGGCGGGCAGG
>JANOWR010000022.1:0-3900 GCA_031417995.1 Polaromonas sp.
GCGTTCGGCGCGCAAGAAGCCTTCTTTGTCCGCATCCAAAATTGCCACCAATGAAACCTCGGGAATATCCAAACCCTCACGCAGCAAATTAATGCCGACCAGCACATCAAACGCACCCAGGCGCAAGTCACGCAAAATCTCAACCCGCTCGACCGTGTCCACATCGCTGTGCAGGTAACGTACTTTCACGCCGTTTTCGCTCAGGTAATCGGTCAACTGCTCAGCCATGCGTTTGGTCAGCGTGGTGATCAGCACCCGCTCGTTTTTATCAACGCGAATGCGGATTTCACCCAACACATCGTCGACCTGGTTCACCGCCGGGCGCACTTCAACTTGCGGGTCAACCAAGCCCGTTGGCCGCACGACTTGTTCAACCACCTGCCCTGCGTGTTCATTTTCATACGCGGCAGGTGTGGCCGACACGAAAATAGCCTGGCGCATTTTGGTTTCAAACTCTTCAAACTTCAATGGCCGGTTGTCCAGCGCGCTCGGCAGCCTGAAGCCATAGTCCACCAGCGTGGTTTTACGTGACCGGTCGCCGTTGTACATGGCGTTGAGCTGGCCAATCATCACATGGCTTTCGTCGAGAAACATCACTGCGTCTTTGGGCATGTAGTCGCACAGCGTTGACGGCGGTGAGCCGGGTGGCGCACCGCTCAAGTGGCGGGTGTAGTTTTCAATGCCTTTGCAGTGGCCAATTTCGGTCAGCATTTCCAGGTCAAACCGCGTGCGCTGTTCAATGCGCTGAGCCTCGACCAGCTTGCCTTGCTTCACAAAATAATCAATCCGCTCGGCCAGCTCCAGCTTGATGGTTTCAATCGACATCATCACCTTGTCGCGCGGGGTGACGTAATGGCTTTTTGGGTACACCACAAAGCGCGGTACTTTTTGGCGTATGCGTCCCGTCAGCGGGTCAAACAGTTGCAGCGATTCAATCTCGTCGTCAAACAGCTCAATGCGCAAAGCCAGTTCTGAATGCTCCGCAGGAAACACGTCAATCACATCACCCCGCACACGGAAGGTACCGCGCGAAAAGTCCTGGTCGTTGCGCTGGTACTGCATGCGAATCAGCCGCGCAATCACGTCACGCTGGCCCATCTTGTCGGCCACGCGCGCAATGAACCGCATCTGCGTGTAGTCCTCAGGGGCACCAATGCCGTAAATGGCGCTGACGGTGGCCACAATAATCGTATCGCGCCGCTCCAGCACGCTCTTGGTGGCCGACAGGCGCATTTGCTCAATGTGCTCGTTAATCGCCGAGTCTTTTTCAATGAACAAATCGCGCTGCGGCACATAGGCCTCAGGCTGGTAATAGTCGTAATAGCTGACGAAATATTCCACCGCGTTTTTCGGAAAGAACTCACGAAACTCGCTGTACAGCTGTGCGGCCAAAGTCTTGTTAGGTGCAAAAACAATAGCAGGGCGCCCAAGCCGCGCAATGACATTGGCCATGGTGTAGGTTTTGCCAGAGCCCGTCACGCCCAGCAGGGTTTGAAACACCTCGCCATCGTTCACGCCTTCGACCAGCTTTTCAATCGCCTGCGGCTGATCCCCTGCGGGAAGGTAGGGCTGGAACAGCTCGAAAGGCGAGTTGGGGAAGCTGGCGAATGTGCCCTTGGGTTGGGCGTTATCTACGGCGGGTATGAGTTCAAGTACTTCTGGCATAAAAAACCTCAAAAGACGGCCTTTGAGCACCGTTAAAATCAGGGTAACTCTCTAGCTTACAACTTTTTTAACTTTCAGGAACCCCATGTCTCTATTCACCGCAGTCGAAATGGCCCCACGCGACCCGATTTTGGGCATCAACGAGGCCTTTGCGGCTGATACCAACCCCAAGAAAGTCAACCTGGGCGTGGGCGTGTACTACGACGACCACGGCAAACTGCCCCTGCTGCAATGCGTGCAAGCCGCTGAAAAGCTGATGATGGCATCCCCAAAGCCGCGCGGCTACTTGCCGATTGATGGCATTGCCGCATATGACTCAGCCGTGAAAAGCCTGGTGTTTGGCGCAGGCAGCGAGCCCGTGACCAGCGGCCGCGTAGCAACCGCCCAGGGCATAGGCGGCACCGGTGGTTTAAAAATCGGCGCTGACTTTTTGAAGAAGCTCAGCCCCAACGCCAAAGTCATGATTTCAGACCCCAGCTGGGAAAACCACAAAGCCCTGTTCACCCAGGCCGGTTTTGAAGTCGTCAGCCACCCGTATTACGACGCCGCCAAACGCGGCATTGACTTTGACGGCATGCTGGCAGCCCTGAACGCCGCAGCGCCCGGCACCATTGCCGTGCTGCATGCCTGCTGCCACAACCCAACCGGCTACGACATCACGCCCGACCAGTGGGACCAAGTCATTGCCGCCGTCAAGGCACGCAGCATCACGCCATTTTTAGACATGGCCTACCAGGGCTTTGGCTACGGCATTGCGGAAGACGGCGCGGCAGTCGCCAAATTCGTCGCTGCGGGCCTTAACTTTTTCGTCTCCACCTCATTCAGCAAAAGCTTCAGCTTGTACGGCGAGCGTGTTGGCGCCCTGTCAGTGGTTTGTGCCAGCAAAGAAGAAGCCGACCGCGTTCTGAGCCAGCTCAAACTGGTGATTCGCACCAACTACAGCAACCCGCAAATTCACGGTGCGACCATCGTGGCCACGGTGCTGAACACCCCCGAGCTGCGCGCCCAGTGGGAAGCCGAGCTGACCGAAATGCGCGTCCGCATCAAGGCCATGCGGCAAAAGCTGGTCGATGGGCTGAAGGCGGCGGGTGTGAAGCAGGACATGGGCTTTATCACTGACCAGATTGGTATGTTCAGCTATTCGGGACTTAGCAAAGACCAGATGCAGAGGTTGCGCAGTGAGTTTGGGGTTTATGGGACGGATGCTGGGCGGATGTGTGTTGCTGCTTTGAACAGTGGGAATATTGATTGGGTTTGTTCGAGTATTGCTAAGGTAGTTTAAAGAGAAGCATAAGTAAGCAGTTAGCTTATTTTTCGCTGGAAAAAACGTCGCAATATTTTTAGAATTCAATTTTTTAGTGGCTGGGACTCAGCATGTACGACCTTCCATTCGACCTAGACTTATCCAAGCTCACAGGCGCGAACTTAGACCAAATATCGTTTGGAGTCGGCTCAATTTCATTTGATTTTGGGCTTAAGCAGCACAAGAGTACTGGCAAATCTGAAACGGCAAAAATTGTGGCACTTGGTTCAGTTCTTTTTTTGCTGGCCGGGGAAGAGATCGATATTCGGGTGGGCAACTACTCTGAAATAGCTAGGCTCGGAGTTCTATTGAACTTGGATGTCGTCGACGCGTTAGCAAGAAGCAAGCGGTCCGTTAAGGTAGATTTTGGTGCTGGTCGGCAGATAGTCTTTAACGAAGATGGCGATGGCCTTGAGAGTTATCACATATACATGCCGGGCACGGACATGGTTTACGTTTAGCCGGGAAAGAACAGTCTCAAAGCTCAATTGCAGTTTGTAGCCCAATTGCCAGATAAAGGCTGAAGCTTTAACGGTGTAAATTGCGTTTTCTGCTGGTGTTTTAGTTCGATAGCGATCTGGATTCGTGCGCGAGAAGCTCATCAGTTTATAGCGTCATACTTTGCGACGTTTGCCGGGGGTAGCCCGGCGGCTACTCACTTTCTTTTGCTTCGCCAAAAGAAAGTAAGCAAAGAAAAGGCGACCCGCAGTCTGGGCCGCTACGCGGTTCCTTGAAAAAGCTGAAGGAGCCGGAAAATTTAGAAACTTGTCCGCTTCGCGGCCTTCGGACATCTAAATTTTTTAATCCGTCTCCGTCAACTTTTTCAAGCCCAGCCAGGACGGGGTGGGGAGTGAATTCGGAATCGGATTCTGATTCAGACTTCACTCCCTCTCCCTCTGGGAGAGGGTTAGGGTGAGGGCTGTCCCCGAATC
>JANOWR010000023.1:0-1682 GCA_031417995.1 Polaromonas sp.
GGCACAAAGCCAGCGCTTGGGCCTGAACATGGTGCCTATTGTTGGCGCGCGCAAGCTGGTGCAACTGGACGAGTCATTGGCGGCGTTAAAACTTGATCTAAGCGACGCTGACCTGGCTCGCCTGGCAGCCGCCTTGCCCGAAGGCGCTGCAGCAGGAACACGCTACGACGCTTACCAAATGGGTCACCTTGACAGTGAGAAGCAGACAACTTGAAAACCAGTTACCTACAAGGCATTTAACTATAAAATCAGCCTGCGAGGCAATAAATACGGGCGCAAGCAGCTCCTGAATTTATAGTAATGTTGCTGGTGTAAAGGTTAGCAATGCGGTAGATGGTGACCCATCTGCTGCCCTCCCCGCTTCCACATTCGAATCACTCCCCACCGCATTCAACAGCGCTTGCGTCAGGTCTGCCCGCAGCGCTGGCCATGCGGCGCTGCCTGCTGTAGAAAAGCGCTGGTTAACTTCCAGCTCGATGCCAACGTATTGCGCAGCGCTGTGGCGCTGGCGCAGCAGCGATGTCAAGCCGTCGTCCTTGCCCTGGTAAGGGTAGTTGCGCCGAAGTTTCAACTCTGGCCGAAGGGACTGCAGTGCGCTTAACCACTGCTGCGCAAACACACCCTCCCCGGCGCGCCGTGGGTCATACAGCCAGCCCACATCAGCCCGGCGCACCACGCCTGCAAGTTCAGGGGTGAAGCTGTGCGATGCAATGTGCACCACACGCTGGCCGGCTGAAATCAGGCGCGCCACTTCGGCTTCAACAGCGTCGCGATGCGGCCGGTAGTATTTTTCAACGATCTCGCGGCGTGTTGCTGCGGGCAAGTGGCGCGTGGCTTCTGAATACAAATCGCGGTGGCCAATCGAGCGGTTCAAGTCGATAAGCAACCGTGTGGTGGTAGCCACAAACAGCGGCGCTGCCAGGGCGCTGGCCAGCTCTTGTGCCAAAGGCAATGCGCCCAGGTCCCAGCCACGGTGGGTTTGCAGCAACGCCTCATGCCCTGCAAACAAAGCGGCGTACGCAAGCGGTACGGCATTGCCGCCATGCTCGCAGGTGATGATGAAGGCGTCATTTGTCATTGGTCAACTCTCATCAGGCATCAGCAGATTATCCCGGTATCCACACGGCAGCCCTATCCAGTCAGACCGCATTGCCATCATCATCAACCTCGTACGTCGTCACGTTAAAACGCTGCAGCGTGTTCACCCCAAACGCCATGGTCAGTGGCACGTCGCCCGCGTCGCGGCCGCGTGCCATCAAAACTCGGCCAATGCGCGGCTTGTTGTGGCGTGCATCAAAGGTGTACCAGCGCCCGTCCAGAAACACCTCAAACCAGGCACTGAAATCCATCGGGTACGGCACCGGCGGCACGCCAATATCGCCCAGGTAACCGGTGCAATACCGCGCTGGAATGTTCATGCAGCGGCACAGCGTAACCGCCAGATGCGTGTAGTCGCGGCACACGCCAACGCCTTCGCGCCAGCCATCCACCGCGGTGCGTGTGGCACGGGCAGAGTTGTAGTCAAAGCGAATATGGTGGTGTACATAGTCGCAAATGGCCTGCACACGCGGCCAGCCTTTGGCGGTATTGCCAAACTGCGCCCATGCAAACCCGAGCAGTTCACTGTCGACTTCACAATACCGGCTGGGCAACAAAAATTGCAGCGTTTCAGCAGGCAGGTC
>JANOWR010000024.1:0-74845 GCA_031417995.1 Polaromonas sp.
GCACAAGCCCTTCAAGTCCTCATCGTCGCCTAGGCGCTTGAGCGGCGCGTGCGCAGCCAGCTTTTCTTCACCCATGGCTTTGAGGGTTCCCATCGTCATTTTGCTGGGGAAAAAGCCCGGGCAAATCGCGTTAACCGTGATGCCGTAGGCACCCCATTCACCCGCCAGCGCCCGCGTGAAATTGATCGCCGCGCCTTTAGACGTGTTGTAGGCAATGGTTTGCATACCGCTGGGGTTGCCGCCCAGACCGGCGATCGACGCGATGTTGATGATGCGGCCCTGCTTGCGCGCAATCATCGAATGCTTGGCAATGTGCTGCGACAAAATAAAGTAGCCGCGAATGTTCAGGTTCATCACCTTGTCCCAGGCTTCCACCGGGTGGTCTTCAGCCGGCGAGCCCCAGGCAGCGCCCGCGTTGTTCACCAAAATATCAACATGGCCCATGCGTTTGATGGCCTCATCAGCCAGCATGCGGATGTCTGTTTCTTTGGCGCAGTCGGCGGCAATCCAGTCAGCATCAATGCCTGCGGCTTTCAGCTCTGCGGCAGCTTCCATCAGGTCTTCGGCTTTGCGTGAGCTGAGCATGACTCTTGCGCCAGCCTCACCAAGTGCATGGGCCATTTGCAGGCCCAGACCGCGCGAGCCGCCTGTCACGAGTGCGGTTTTACCTGTCAGATCAAACAGTTTTTGAATGGTTCTTGGTGTCATGTGAATCTCCGTTTTAAAAGTAATTATTTGGGCTCGGAAGTCATGGTTGAGCGCACGTAAATCAGGATGGCGCCGACAACGGTCAGCACGCCTCCCGCAGCAATCATCATCCAGCCCATGGCGTCGCCGGCCCTTTCAACAAAAATACCCAGGATGATGGTCAGCAAGCCGCCAAAAATCAGCGTCCAGATGATCTTGTGCAGTTTTGCCATCTTGGGGTCGGTGGGGTGATTGGCACCCGGTTTGTAAAAACCCATTAAAAAGCCTCCTCAGGCAAATCGGCGCACAGCAGGTTTCGGCTTTCAACCACCGCCAGCCAGGCTGTAATTTTTGGAAGTTCATAGGCATAAAAATAGGCTGTAGCCCCCTGTATTCCGGTGCGAGCAGCTATTGAATGTGTAGCGCCTTGACTTTGCATGGTGCTCGCTACATCGAGCCAGATCCAGGCCAGTACGGTGTGGCCAAAGGCCTGCATATAGGGCACTGCATTTGCAAGGGCATCTTGCGGGTTGCCCGTGGCCCAGGCGGCTTGGGTTGCAGCGCTGACCTGAGCCAAGGCTTTACCAAGCGCCTCAGCGTGATCATTGAGCTCTGAAATTTTGGCCGCTTTTTCAATCGTGGCCTGCATGCGCCCTGCCAGCAAAGCAAGCCCCCTGCCCCCTTCCATCAGCACCTTGCGGCCCAGCAAGTCCATGGCCTGAATGCCGTGGGTGCCTTCATGGATCATGTTCAGACGGTTGTCGCGCCAGTATTGCTCGACAGGGAAATCGCGCGTGTAGCCGTAGCCACCGTGCACCTGAATCGCCAGCGAGTTGGCCTCCAGACACCACTCGCTGGGCCAGCTTTTGGCAATCGGCGTCAGCACCTCCAGCAGCATGCGCGCGTCGTCCGCAGCCTGGGCTTCAGCCGTGTGCTGTTCATCAACCAGCCGGGCACAGTACAACTCCAGCGCTAGGGCACCTTCGCAGTACGACTTTTGCGCCAGCAGCATGCGCCGGACGTCAGCATGTTCAATGATGCGGATTTGCGGCGTTGATGCATCTTTGCCACCCGGCCCTATCGGCCTGCCCTGCGGGCGATTTTTGGCGTAGTCCAGACTGGCGTGGTAGCCCGCCATGCCCAGCATGGTGGCAGCCATGCCCACGCCAATACGCGCTTCGTTCATCATGTGGAACATGCAGCGCAGCCCTTCATGCGGTTTGCCGACCAGGTAGCCGATGGCTCCTGCCTCACCATCCACCGGGTACTTGCCTTCACCAAAGTTCAGCAGCGTATTGGTGGTACCGCGCCAGCCCAGTTTGTGGTTCAGGCCAGCCAGTGCCACGTCATTGCGCACGCCCGTCAGTTCACCTTTTGCATTCACCAGCTTTTTGGGCACGATGAAGAGCGATATGCCGCGCGTGCCCGCAATCAGTTTGCCATCTGGCCCAGGAATTTTGGCCAGCACCAGATGAATGATGTTGTCGGTCAACTCATGCTCGCCAGACGAAATCCACATTTTGTTGCCCTTGAGGCGGTAGCGCGCACCCAGCGGCTCCGCTTCAAAGTCAGCGCCATCGGGTACGGCCCGAGTCGTCACGTCGCTTAATGAAGAGCCCGCTTGTGGCTCACTCAAACACATCGTGCCCGAAAAGCGGCCTGAGAATTCGTTCTTGGCAAACACCTCTTTTTGCAACGCATTGCCATGCACCATCAGCAAATTGGCGTTACCGGTAGTGAGCATGCCAGAGCCAATGCTGACCGAAGCCATCGCAAAAAAGGCATTAGCGGCCGCTTCAACGGTGTAAGGCAACTGCATGCCGCCCATGTCGTAGTCTTGCGCGGCGCTCAACATGCCTGATGCGGCATAAGCTTTTTGCGCGTCATGTGTGGCCCGCGGCAAGATAACTTTTTCACCGTCAAAGTGCGGCTCTTGCGTATCAACCAGACGGTTGAACGGTGCGTACTTTTCACGCGCAATCCGCTCGCAGGTGTCAAACACCGCATCAAAGGTTTCGCGGGAATGGTCGGCGAAACGCGGACGCTGGTTTAGCGACTCTGTTTTTAGCCAATCGTGGATGAGGAAGTCAAGGGTTTTGCGGAATGTCATTTTCTGCCGCTACTCAAACCGCTCTTGCTACTTTTTTTCGCCTTTGCTCTTAATTCGTGTAAGCACAGAGATAAACGTATAAGCAAGACCTCAATGCGTTCACAAGTCATTCTTGTTTTGCCTGACACAGCATCAATTGCAGCGGCAATTGCAATTCCGTTCTTGCCGGAACCAGAACTATCTTCTTTTAAGTGTTTGTACATGCATTCCACGTAATCAAAAAATCTGTCTTCAGACAGTCCTATGCCAGATTTGTAAAGTTTATTCGTGATGTCAATAGAATTTTCTCGATTGCAGACCTCGTCAAAAAATTGCAATTCGCTCATCGAATCAGGACGATAGTCCATCTCATGTATTGACGGTAACTCTTTACCGTAAGTAGCGGACTTGTCAAGTTGGCCTGCAGCAAACGCATACGGCTCCAAAGCTATGTCTTTAGAAAAATCCAAATAAGCGGCGTAATGTCCTCGTCTGGATAACTCTCTGCAATCTTGATCTGATTTGAGGTGGTCATATAGCTTAATGCGGTCAAACTTACCGTCAGAGTTCGTACTGACTTCCTTGGCAAAACCTTCTCTGACTCGCTTGAACTCAATAATGAAGTAGCGAACACCTGCTCGACCTACCAAGTCACCAAAAATCTCATCGAAAGGATTTTGCGAGTTCCCCAAAAGCTCTGCATACTTGTTTTTTGGTAATTGTTGGCTGCACTCTAATCGCCCCCAGTTCCTCGCAAACTCAAAGGCGACATGGCTTTCATACAAAACAGAATCAACTGTCATAACACCTCAAAAATCCCCGCCGCGCCCATCCCACCACCAATGCACATCGTCACGCAAACCCGCTTTGCACCACGGCGTTTGCCTTCAATCAGCGCGTGGCCTGTCAGGCGCTGGCCTGTCACACCGTAGGGGTGGCCGACGGCGATTGCGCCGCCATTGACGTTGAGTTTCTCCATCGGAATGCCCAGCTTGTCGGCACAATACAGCACCTGCACGGCGAAGGCTTCGTTCAGTTCCCACAAATCAATATCGTTGATGCTCAAGCCCAGCTTGGCCAACACTTTGGGGATCGCAAATACCGGGCCAATGCCCATTTCATCAGGCTCGCAGCCCGCAACGGCGAAGCCCAAAAAGCGGCCCAGCGGTTTGAGGCCTTTGCGTTCGGCAACTGTCTCGTCCATCACAACCACCGCGCCACCGCCATCAGAAAACTGGCTGGCGTTGCCCGCAGAGATCAGCCCACCAGGAATAGCCGGTTTGATGCCACTTATGCCTTCTTTGGTCGTGCCAGCACGAATGCCCTCGTCGTTGGTCACGGTGACCTGTTTGGTCATCAGGCCCATAACTTTGTCGGCCACGACGGCGGTCACGGTAATTGGAGCAATCTCTGCGGTGTACAGGCCAGCGGCCAGTGCGGCGGTGGCTTTTTGCTGGCTGCCTGCACCGTATTCGTCCATGCGGTCACGGCTGATGCCGTAACGGGTGGCCACCTGCTCGGCGGTTTGCAGCATGTTCCAGTAAATCTCGGGCTTGTTTTTGGCCAGCCAGTCTTCACGCAGCATGTGGGTGTTCATTTCTTGCTGAACGCAGGAAATGCTTTCAACGCCGCCAGCCACAAAAATGTCTGCTTCGCCCGCAATCACGCGCTGGGCAGCGGTGGCAATCGCCTGCAGGCCTGACGAGCAAAAACGGTTTAATGTGTAGCCTGAAACAGTCACCGGGCAACCTGCGCGCAGCGCAATCTGCCGTGCAATGTTGGCGCCGGTTGCACCTTCGGGTGTGGCGCAGCCCATGATGACATCATCAACTTCGGCGGCTTCAATGCCCGCTCGTGCAATGGCGTGCTGCACGGCATGACCGCCCAGCGTAGCGCCATGCGTCATGTTGAAAGAGCCCTTCCAGCTTTTAGCCAGGGGGGTGCGGGCGGTGGAAACGATGATGGCTGATGTCATGGTGAGTTCTCTCTTGGGTTGTATGTGGGGATGGAGGGAGGTTTAAAGGCCTGCAGGCGATTTGGCACCCTGGCTCAAAAAACGGTGATAAAACCGTATCAGCTCGGCAAGATTGCTGACGGCAATGCGCTCGTTTGTGCCATGAAAACGCGCCAGATCTTCGGCTTTGGCGCGCACGGGTGAAAACTTGAAGATGTGGTCGCTGATCTCACCGAAATGAATCGAATCGCTGCCGCCAATCATCAAGCCGGGCGCAACCAGTGTGCCTGGAAACACCTCACGTACCGTGCGGTTGATCAACTGAAACTGCGCTGAATCCACGGGTGCGACTTTCGAGGCATCAACCGCGCCCGGCAACGCAAACAGCTCAAAGTTATCACGGCCCGTGGCCTCAGTGACCTGGGTTTTGACGCGCGCCATGACCTGGTCTTTGGTGTCGCCGGGCAGCAGCCGGAAATTCACTGTGGCCTCGGCGCGTCCGGGCAGCACGTTGTCTTTGTTGCCCGCATTGATCACAGTTAATGCGGTGGTTGTACGCAGCATGGCGTTGGTACTGGCACCAGCTTCCAGCTGCTTTTGAACGATGGGGCCAAACAGCCACAGATTGGACAGGGCCACGCGTGAGAATCCACTCATTTCAGGCGCAATGGTGGCAAACATATCGCCAGCCACACCGCGAATACCGCCAGGCAACTGGTCATCATCAATGCGCTTCAAGGCAGCACTCATCATGGCGATAGCGCTGGTGCCCTTGGGTGGCGGCATGGATGCATGGCCAGGCGTCGCAGACATTTTGAGCACCACCGACAAGTAGCCTTTTTCTGCAATGCCTATCAGCGCAGCGGGCTGCTTGAGGCCGGGCATGATGCCATCGGTGATCAAGAGCCCTTCGTCCAGCACCAGCTCAAGGCGTACCTTGCGTTCTTTGAGCAGCGCGGCGATGCGGGCGGCGCCCCGCAAACCGCCAATTTCCTCGTCTGCGCCAAAGGCCAGATACACGGTGCGCTCGGGCTGGTAGCCGCTGGCAAGCAGCATCTCTATAGCCTCGAGCTGCGCCATCAGGTTGCCCTTGTCATCCCATGCGCCACGGCCCCAGACGAAACCGTCTTTGACCACCCCAGAAAAGGCGTCAACAGACCAGTCTCTCTCAGTGCCCGAAGCCACGGGCACCACGTCCTGATGCGCCATCAACATCATAGGTTGCAGTTTTGGGTTGCTGCCAGACCAGGTGTACAGCAGGCTTTGACCGCCCACCACCTCGCGCTTGAGCGCAGCATGCGTTTTGGGAAAGCGGCTTTGCAGCAGCGCATGCAGTTGCTGAAACTGGTCGTTATTAAATGCAGCATCGTCCCGGGATGAGATGGTGCGCAAACGCACCGCCTCCCCTAAGCGGGCCGCAGCACCGGTTTCATCGACGGGCAGCGTCGCCAGAGGCGGCACATCAAGCTGGCGCGAACCTTTGCGCCAGGTATTGGCCGCCAGCACAGCGGCCAACGCGAGCAGCACAAATACGAAGCCAAACAGGATTTTTTTAACCATGTGGAGCAACCCTGGTGATTGTTCAGCTAAAGGTTTTGCCTTCTGCCACCAAACGGGCCAGCAGCGGCGCAGGCTGCCAGAACTTGGCGTCGTCCAGCGGGTTTTGTGCAAAGCGGTTCATGGCTTGCACCACATTGAACAAACCCACCTCATTGGCGTAGTTCATCGGGCCACCACGGTAGATCGGGAAGCCGTAACCCATCAGGTACACCATGTCGATGTCGCTGGCCTTCGACGCAATGCCTTCTTCCAGAATGTGCGCAGCCTCATTGACCAGCGAATAGACCAGTCGCTGCACGATTTCTTCATCAGAAATTTTGCGTGGCGTGATACCGAGCGACTTGCGGTGCGCTTCAATCATGCTGATGACTTCTGCATTCGGAATCGCATCGCGCTTGCCAGGAAGGTAGTCGTACCAGCCAGCGCCGGTTTTTTGACCAAAGCGACCTTTTTCGCACAGCAGGTCAGCGGTTTTGCTGTACTTCATGTCGGGCTTTTCCAGGTAGCGGCGCTTACGGATGGCAAAACCAATGTCGTTGCCAGCCAGGTCACCCATGCGGAACGGGCCCATGGCAAAACCAAACTTCTCAATCGCCTTGTCCACCTGGGCGGGCGTGCAGCCTTCGTCGAGTAAAAATCCACCCTGGCGGCCATATTGCTCAATCATGCGGTTGCCAATAAAGCCGTCACACACGCCGGACACGACAGATGTTTTGCGGATCTTCTTGCCCAATGCCATCACGGTGGCCAGAACGTCCTTGCCGGTTTTTTCACCGCGCACCACTTCGAGCAGCTTCATGATGTTGGCGGGGCTGAAGAAGTGCGTGCCAATCACGTCTTGCGGGCGCTTGGTGAAAGCCGCTATTTTGTTCATGTCCAGCGTTGAGGTGTTGGACGCCAGAATCGCGCCCGGCTTCATCACGCGGTCCAGTTCTTTGAACACCTTTTCTTTCACACCCATTTCTTCAAACACGGCCTCGATCACCATGTCAGCGTCTTTCAGGTCGTCATAGCTGAGCGTGGTGCTGAGCATGGCCATGCGCTCTTCATATTTTTCCTGTTTGAGCTTGCCTTTTTTAACCTGCGCTTCGTAGTTTTTACGAATCGTGGCAATACCGCGGTCTAGCGCGTCCTGCTTCATTTCAAGCATTTTGACGGGAATACCGGCATTCAAAAAGTTCATCGAAATGCCGCCGCCCATGGTACCGGCACCAATCACTGCGATGGATTTGATGTCGCGTTTTGGTGTATCAGCCGGCACGTCTGGTATTTTCGATGCAGCGCGTTCGGCAACGAAAATATGGCGCAATGCACGGCCCTCAGGGCTCCACATCAGATTGATGAACAACTCTCTTTCATAAGCCATGCCGTCGTCAAACTTGCGTTTGGTCGCCGCCTCAACCGCATCCACGCATTTGAGTGGCGCTGGGTAGCCTTTGGACATGCCGCCCACCATGTTGCGGGCAAACTGAAAGTAGGCATCGCCATTTTTGTGTTTGCAAGGCAAATTGCGCACCAAAGGCAGTGGGCGCGTGTCAGCAATCGACTGGGCATAGGCCAGCGCTTCTGCGGGTAAAGCTTCAGCCGAGCTGGCCATTTTGTTGAACAGCGTCTGGCCAGGGATTTGCGCCAGTAACTCGCTCTTCACGGGCTCACCGCTGACAATCATGTTGAGTGCAGGCTCAATACCCAATGCACGTGGCAGGCGCTGCGTACCGCCCGCGCCGGGAATCAGCCCGAGTTTTACTTCGGGTAAAGCCACAGCGCAACCAGGCGCTGCAATGCGGTAATGGCAACCCAGCGCCAACTCCAACCCGCCGCCCATGCACACGGAATGAACCGCTGCCACAACTGGCTTGGTGGAGTTTTCTATTGCCAAAATCACGCTGAGCAAATTAGGCTCTGCCAGCGCTTTCGGACTGCCAAATTCCTTGATGTCTGCACCCCCTGAAAACGCCGTACCTGCGCCCGTGATGACGATGGACTTGACGGCTGCATCGCTATTGGCTTTTTGCAAGCTATCCGTAATAGACATACGTGTGGCATAGCCCAGGCCGTTGACCGGTGGGTTGTTAAGTGTGATGACGGCGACTGTGCCGTGAACTTCGTAGAGGGTTGTCATGAGGAGTTTACTTTTCGTGAATGTAGCGTGAAATTAAAAGATGGCGTATCAAAAAAACTGCGGGTAATCAAAAATAGTACGGTCGTTCTTTTTGAATTGTAGATTCGCTTGCAGACAGCTCAACCCGAGTATGACCTGAGCTTGTCCCACTCGTGACAATGGGCATGAATCAGGGTCTTTACACCTCAAGCCATTCTTTGCGAATGTAGGCATCGGCCCGCAAGCTGTCAGGTGTGCCCTGAAACACAATGCTGCCATGGCCCATCACCAGTGCCCGGTCAGAAATTGCCATGGCAATCGTCAGTTTTTGCTCAATCAGCAGCACCGATATGCCCTTGGCTTTTAGCGTTTGCAGGTACTGGCCGACCAGTTCGACGATCTTTGGAGCCAAGCCTTCGGTCGGCTCGTCAATGATGATCAAGTCCGGGTCACCCATCAGCGTGCGGCACAGTGTCAGCATTTGCTGCTCGCCGCCCGACAGCACGCCCGCCTCGGTGTGTTGGCGTTCGAGCAACCGGGGAAACATGCCGTACATGTCGTCAAACGACCAGCGTGAACCCTTGCCTGAGCCTTTTTGCCCCAGCAGCAGGTTTTGATGCACCGTGAGCTTGGGGAAAATATCGCGGTTTTCAGGCACATAGCCAATGCCCAAATGGGCAATTTTGTAGGCTTCCTTGCCCACAATTTCAGCATTCTTCCAGTTGATAGAGCCCTGGCAATCGACCAGGCCCATGATGGCTTTGGCGGTGGTCGAGCGGCCCGAGCCATTACGCCCCAGCAGCGCTACTATTTCACCGGGCTGGACGTCGAATGACACACCATGCAGCACGTGGCTTTTGCCGTAGAAGGCGTGGAGGTTTTTTATGGTGAGCATCTAGTGGCCACCCACCTGTTGGTCAGCTACCGATGAGCCCAGATACGCCTCTTGAACGCGCTGATCAGCCCGGACCTTTTCTGGTGTGTCATAAGCGATCACCTCGCCATACACCACCACGGCTATCTTGTCAGCCAGTCCAAACACCACGCCCATGTCGTGCTCTACCGTCAGCAGTGTTTTGCCCACGGTGACCTGTTTGATGAGGTTGATAAAACGACTGGTCTCCGACCTGCTCATGCCTGCTGTTGGCTCGTCCAGCAAGATCACATTCGCACCGCCGGCAATGGTGATGCCGATCTCCAGGGCGCGTTGCTCGGCATAGGTCAAATTGATCGCCAGCACATCGCGTTTTTTGTCCAGCTTGATCATTTCCATCAGCTCGTCAGCCCGGTCGTTCGCATCGTCCAGGTCAGCCAAGAATTTAAAGAAGGTGTACTTATAGCCCAGGCTCCACAATACGCCGCAGCGCAAATTCTCGAACACGCTGAGCTTGGGGAAGATGTTGGTGATCTGGAAACTGCGGGACAAACCCATGCGGTTGATCTCAAACGGTTTTTTGCCGTCAATGCGCTGACCATTCAACAGCACCTCGCCACTACTCGGCTCAAACCTGCCGCTGATGAGGTTAAACAGCGTTGATTTGCCCGCACCGTTGGGGCCAATGATGCCGACCCGTTCACCGGGCGGTACTGCCAGGTTGATGCCGCGAATAATCTCGGACTTGCCAAAGCTTTTACGCAGGTCTTTCAGTTACAAAGCAAAGTTAGAAGCGGTCACAGGCTTTCCCTCCGCTTGATTTCTTTTTCAATGTCTTCCTGTATCTGGCTCCATTCCACCGCAAATTGCCTGCGGCACACTTCAAACAAGCCCAGGCCCGTCAGCATCACAAAAGCCGCACCAAACCAGCTATTGAGTCCTTTGGAGTCGAGCCTGGCACCCAGGAAGGTCAGCTCAGACCCGAGCGCAGCATTAAGTTGCAGGTGATAGACCATTTCAATCATGCAGGCAGCACCCAACAAAACCACCATGGCGGTCAGGGCCAGGGCCAGATAGCTGACCCACAGTTTTCTTAAATGCCCAAACATCGCCACCCGCAGGTTCATCATAATCAGCGATGCAACGCCGCCCGGTGCATACATCACCATGAACAGGAAAATCAGTCCCAGATAGAGCAGCCAGGCCTTGGTGAACTCTGACAGCAACACAAAGGCCAGCACCATCAAAATAGCGCCGATGATGGGGCCGAAAAAGAAAGTTGCACCGCCCAGAAAAGTGAACAACAGATAAGCACCCGAACGGTAACCGCTGACCACTTCAGAAGTGACAATTTCAAAGTTCAAGGCCGCCAAGCCACCTGATATACCGGCAAAAAACGCCGCCACAATGAAAGCAAAATAGCGGATTTTTTGCGTGTCATAGCCGACAAACTCAACCCTTTCCGGGTTGTCGCGTACAGCGTTGAGCATGCGGCCCAGTGGTGTGCGGGTAAAGGCAAACATCAGCGCGGTGCAAATGATGGTGTACACCGCGATCAGGTAGTAAAGCTGGATTTGCGGGCCGTAGGTGATGCCCATGGGTTTGGAGCCAGTAACGCGGTTGCCCGATATACCGCCTTCGCCGCCGAAAAACTCGGGGAACATCAGCGACATGGCCCAGATCAGTTCGCCCACGCCCAGCGTGATCATGGCAAAAGTGGTGCCTGATTTTTTTGTCGTCACCCAGCCCAGCAGCACTGCGACCAGCATGCTGGCCACACCTCCGACAATTGGAATCAAACTGACCGGTAACGGCAATGCACCTTTGGTAATCTGGTTCAGTGTGTGAATCGCCAAAAACGACCCCATGCCTGAATAAACGGCATGACCAAAACTGAGCATGCCGCCATGGCCCAGCAAAATGTTGTAGCTCAGGCAGACAATGATGCCGATGCCCATCTGGCTCAGGATGGTGTGACTCAGGCTGTTGGTAAAAATCAGGGGTGCAACCGCCATGACCAGCGCAAACAACGACCACACCACAAACCGCCCGACATTCAGCGGTTTGAACTCATAAAACTGTTTTGACATTGCCTTGGTCATCGCGTTAGCCTTCCCGCGTGCCAAGCAGGCCCTTGGGCCTGAAGATCAGCATCAATACCAGCAGCAGATACGGCAAGATCGGCGCGACCTGGCTAATTTTGAGCTTGAGCACCGCGTAGCCAAAGGTTTCTGGCGTCACCATCATGCCCAGCATCTTCACTGCTGACATGAGCGAGCCGTCCATCGCCACCGCGAAGGTTTGCAGCACGCCAATCAGCAGCGATGCCAGAAAAGCCCCGGCCAGTGAGCCCATACCGCCCACCACCACCACGACAAAAATCACCGACCCGACAGTCGCCGCCATACCCGGCTCCGTCACAAAAGCGTTGCCACCAATCACGCCTGCCAACCCGGCCAAAGCCGCACCACCGCCAAATACCAGCATGAACACACGCGGCACGTTGTGGCCCAGCGCCTCAGCGGTTTCAGGATGCGTCAGCGCGGCTTGAATGACCAGGCCAATGCGGGTGCGTGTCAGCAGCAGCCAGACGGCAATCAACATCAGCACAGCCACCAGCATCATGAAGCCGCGATACATCGGGAACTGCGTGCCAAAAATCGTGAACAATGGCCCATCAAGAGCAGCGGGCACGCGGTAGTCAACCGAGCTGCGCCCCCACACAAGTTGTACCAGTTCCAGCAGGATGTAGCTCAAACCAAAGGTGATCAACAGTTCGGGCACATGGCCAAACTTGTGGACGCGTCGCAGGCAATACTTTTCAAAACTCGCGCCGAGCAGCCCGACCAGCAAGGGAGCAATCAGCAAGGCCCACCAAAACCCGACCAGCACCGTCACGCTGTAGGCCACATAAGCGCCCAACATGTAAAAAGAGGCGTGTGCAAAATTCAGCACACCCATCATGCTGAAGATCAGTGTCAGGCCGGAGCTGAGCATGAAAAGCAGCAAGCCGTAACTCACGCCATTGAGCAACGAGACGCTGAAGAACTCGATAAAGGCTGGGGTCAGGCCGAGTGATGTTAAAAATTCAAGCATGAATCATCCGAGAAAACCAAAAAATAAACGCCATGGCAACACGTTGGTCGCCAGGCGTTTGTTCAGATCAAGCCGGATTAACCTGGACGCTTCATCTGGCAGCTGGTAGGCGTGCTGGCCACATACGCTTCGATGTACTTCACAGGTGCAAAGGTGTAGCCGGTTTTCTCAACGCTGTAAGCGTTTTTCTTGTCCACTTTTTGCCATTTGGAAATATACAGCCCTTGCTGCATCTAGTGGTCAGACTTGCGCATGGATGAATCGCCATTAAAGCCCTTGATCTCCAGGCCGCTCATGGCAGCTGCCACCTTGACGGCATCGGTTGACTTGGCTTTTGCCATGCCTTCGCTCAGCAAAATCAGGCCGTTGTAGATTGAGAAGGTGTAGAAGTCGTCACCAAACTTTTTCTGGTAATCGTTGGTAAGTTTGCCCATGACACCGGTGTAGTTGGAATGGGCATAAGAAATCTGATATACCTCGCCCTCACCGCCAGATGCCAGTACGGTCGGTGTACCTGAGACCGCAGCGTAGTAGGTGTACAGAGGCAGCTTCATACCTGCGTCGTTAAGCGCCTTGACCAGCAAGGTCAGGTCAGCCCCCCAGTTGCCAGTCACGATGGTGTCAGCACCAGACTGCTTGATCTTGGCAACATACTGGGCAAAGTCTTTTACCTGGCCGAGTGGCACCAAATCGTCACCCACGATGGATGAATCTGGCCGCTTGCGTGCCATGCCTTCCTTGAAATACTTGGCGACCTGCTGGCCGTGTGAGTAGTTCTGATTTAGCAAATACACTTTTTTGACCTTCGGCTGGTCTTTCATGAAGCTGGTCAAGGCCTCCATCTTTTGCGTGGTGTCTGCGTCCAGGCGAAAGTGCCAGTAGTTACACTTCTCGTTGGTCAGGGCTGGGTCAACCGCCGCGTAGTTCAGGTACACCACTTCTTTGCCGGGGTTGCGTTCGTTGTGCTTGGCGACAGCATCGCTTAATGCCAGCGCGGCACCAGAGCCATTGCCCTGGGTGATATAGCGAAAGCCCTGGTCAACAGCGGCTTTGAAGGTGTTCAGCGCTTCTTGCGGCGAGCCTTTGCTGTCCATGCCAACAATCTCAAACTTGACACCTGCTGCATTCTTGGTGCCGTTCAGGTTTTCAATCAGGAATTGCCATGACTTGAGCTGGTTTTGCCCCACATTGCCGAAAGGGCCAGACAGGCCTTCGATCAGGGCGATTTTGACAGTTTCGCCTTTTTGTGCCATGACTGCACCAGAGCACAGCAAGACAGCGGTGGCTGCTACAAGTTTGAGGGAATGTTTCATTGTCTAGTCTCCAAAATTTAAAAAATCACACAAGCAGAAGCGTACAAGTAATTCAGGTCTTTGACGCTAGGGAATGCCCTCGGGCAACCCTCTCATCGCGGAGCGGCTATCACGCAAGCGACAGCTGTTTGGCAGGCATCAGATCGTTGGCAGTTTGTAGTTCTTGAGCGTTTCACGCAACTTTGTTTTCAGCATTTTGCCGGTTGCGCCCAGAGGTATCGCATCGACAAACACCACATCATCCGGGATTTGCCATTTGGCCGTTTTGCCTTCGTAAAACGCCAGCAAATCTTCCCGCGTCACGTTCATCCCCGGTTTTTTGACCACCGCCACAATCGGCCGCTCGTCCCACTTGGGGTGCGCCACACCAATGCAGGCTGCCATGGCGACTGCCGGGTGCGCTACGGCAATGTTCTCAATATCAATCGAGCTGATCCATTCACCACCGGACTTGATCACGTCCTTGCTGCGGTCAGTGATTTGCAGGTAGCCGTCGGCATCAATCGTGCCTACATCGCCGGTCGGGAACCAGCCATCGACCAGGGGGTCGCCACCCTCGCCTTTGTAATATTCGCGAACAATCCAGGGGCCTTTGACAAGCAAATCACCGTAGGTTTTGCCGTCCCACGGCAGTTCTTCGCCTGTGTCGTCGACAATTTTCATGTCCACGCCGTAAATCGCCCGGCCCTGCTTGAGCCGTATTTTCATTTTATCTTCAGCACTCAAGGCGTCGTGCTTATTTTTCAGCGTGCACAGCGTACCCAATGGGCTCATTTCCGTCATGCCCCAGGCGTGCAGCACCTCCACGCCATAGTCGTCATTGAAGGCTTTGATCATGGCTGGTGGACAGGCCGAGCCGCCGATGACCGTTCGTTTGAGCGTTGAGAACTTCAGTCCGTTCGCAGCCAGATGCCCGAGCAGCATTTGCCACACGGTGGGCACGCCTGCTGCGTAAGTGACTTTTTCAGCTTCCAGCAGCTCGTAAATCGACTTGCCGTCCATGGCAGGGCCGGGGAACACCAGCTTGGCCCCTGTTAGCGCTGCTGAATACGGAATGCCCCAGGCATTGACGTGAAACATCGGCACCACAGGTAGCACGGCGTCGCGTGCCGACAGACTCATCACGTCTGGCAGCGCAGCCGCGTAGGCGTGCAGCGTGCTGGAGCGGTGGCTGTACAGCGCGGCCTTGGGGTTGCCCGTGGTGCCGCTGGTATAGCACATGCTTGACGCGGTGTTCTCGTCAAAGCTCGGCCATTGATAGGTGCTGGACTGCGCTGCAATCCAGGCCTCGTAGCTGATGAGATTTGGCACGCCTGAATCCTTGGGCAGCTTGTCTTCGTCGCACATCGCAATGTAATGCTTGATAGTGCCAGCGCGCGCATGCACCACCTGCACCAGCGGCAAAAAGCTCAGGTCAAAACACAGCACCTGGTCTTCGGCGTGGTTGGCTATCCAGGCAATCTGGTCGGGGTGCAGGCGCGGATTGATGGTGTGCAGCACCCGGCCCGAGCCGCTGACGCCGTAATAAATTTCAAAGTGGCGGTAGCCGTTCCAGGCCAGCGTGGCGACACGGTCGCCAAAAGCCAGTTTCAGCCCGTCCAGCGCATTGGCAACCTTGCGGGCACGCTGCGCCGAGTCCTTGTAGGTGTAGCGGTGAATGTCGCCCTCTACCCTGCGCGACACAATTTCAGCGTCACCGTGGTGGCGTTCGGCGAATTCAATCAAACCTGAAATCAGCAAGGGCTGACTTTGCATTAAACCTAGCATTTAGAAATCTCCAGTGGTCATGAACTACCGCCATCATGCCGCACTCGCAAAGTCCAGGCATGGGGGATTCCCCCTGAATCCACTGGCTACCTGGGCTTGGGGGACAATTTGGGCATGACAACTGATTTGAAATGGAACCACCGCTTTGCCCAGCTTGGCGAAAAGTTTTACACCCGCCTGCAACCTCAAGCCCTGCCTGACCCGTACTGGATCAGCCGCAACCATGCCCTAGCGCGTGAACTGGACATTGACGAAAACTGGTTGGTGTCGCCAGAGGCGTTGAATGCTTTTATGGGCAACAGCGTGCTGCCAGGCAGCGACCCGCTTGCCAGCGTTTACAGTGGGCATCAATTTGGCCAATGGGCGGGGCAGTTGGGTGATGGCCGGGCGATTTTGCTGGGCGGACTTGATACGCCATCGGGCGGAATGGAAGTACAACTCAAAGGCGCGGGCAAAACGCCCTACTCCCGCATGGGCGATGGCCGGGCCGTGCTGCGCAGCTCGATTCGTGAGTATTTATGCTCCGAAGCCATGCACGGCCTGGGCATACCCACCACCCGGGCGCTGTGTTTGACTGGGTCAGACGCCAAAGTGTTGCGTGAAGAAGTTGAAACTGCCGCTGTTGTGGCCCGTACCGCGCCCAGCTTTATCCGCTTTGGGCATTTTGAGCATTTCAGCTACAACGACATGCACGTCGAACTGAAAGTCCTGGCTGACTTTGTCATTGACAGTTTTTACCCGGCTTGTCGTGACGCGACCAACCCTTACGCCGCCCTGCTTGAAGCGGTGAGCGAACGCACCGCCCACCTGATGGCGGCGTGGCAGTCGGTCGGCTTTTGCCACGGCGTGATGAACACCGACAACATGAGCATTTTGGGGTTGACGATTGACTATGGCCCGTTTCAGTTTCTGGACGCGTTTGACCCAACGCATATCTGCAACCATTCAGACACCCAGGGCCGCTATGCCTACAACAAGCAGCCCAACATGGCGTACTGGAACCTGTTTTGCCTGGGGCAAGCGCTGCTGCCACTGATTGGCGAGCAAGACCAGGCGCTGGCTGCGCTGGAACCCTATAAAACCATCTTCCCGGCTGCGCTGGAGGCGAAAATGCTCGCCAAGCTGGGTTTGAAAGAAACCGGCCCAGCTAGCAAAGCCTTGATTGAAAGCACCTTCAAGCTGCTGGCCGCCAACAAGGTGGACTACACCATTTTCTGGCGGCGTTTGTGTGCATTTACCCCGCAAAGTGGGCATGAACAATTGCGCGATTTGTTTTTTGACCGGGAATCCTTCAATGCCTGGGCGCTGCAATATTCAGAGCTTCTTTCGCCCGAATCCATTGGGCTAGAGGCCAATACTAGGGTGAATTTGATGCTCAAAAACAATCCGAAGTACGTTTTGCGCAACCATTTGGGCGAAGAAGCGATTCGAGCCGCGAAACTTAAAGACTTCCAGCCGCTCCATACCTTGTCGAACGTATTGCAAGCCCCATTTGACGAGCATGCAGCGCATGACAGCCTGGCTGGCTTCCCGCCAGATTGGGCCAACGGCATTGAAATCAGTTGCAGTTCTTGACATTTTAGAAAGCTATTCATGACTCCCAAAATCCAGAAAACCGATGCCGAATGGAAAGCCCTGCTCACAGAAAAGGGCGCAGAATCCGTCGCTTTTGAAGTCACCCGCCACGCTGGTACCGAGCGCGCCTTCAGTGGCAAATACGAAACCGTGTGGGCCGACGGCGCTTACCACTGCATGTGCTGCGGTGAAAAGCTGTTTGACTCTGAAACCAAATTTGACTCAGGCTGCGGCTGGCCCAGCTTTTCACAAGCCACCACTGAGACCGCTATTACCGAGCACGTCGACAATAAATACGGCATGCGCCGGGTCGAAACCGTCTGCACCCACTGCGGCGCGCATTTGGGCCATGTGTTCAACGATGGGCCATCGCCCACCGGCTTGCGCTACTGCATGAACTCGGCGTCGCTCGATTTCAAATCCAAATAAGCTGTCGTCGATAATCAAGTCCATGAAGCAACTCCTCGATTTCCTCCCCATCCTGCTGTTTTTCGGCGCCTTCAAGATGTACGACATCTATGTTGCCACGGGCGTCCTGATGGTGGCTACCAGCGTGCAAATGCTGATTTTGTACAAGCTGGATGGCCATTTGCAAACCATGCACAAGGTGACGCTGGCTTTGGTGCTGGGTTTTGGTGCGTTAACGCTCGGTTTTCACGACGAGCGTTTTGTCAAAATCAAACCCACTGTTTTGTACGCCTTTACCGGCCTGACGCTGGCCATTGGTTTGTGGCTACTGAAGAAAAACTTCCTCAAAATGATGCTGGGTGCGCAGCTCAAAATGCCCGATCAGATCTGGCGCAACCTCACCGTCATCTGGGTCAGCTACAGCTTTTTTATGGCGGCACTCAACGCTTATGTGGCCTTGTTTTACACCACCGAGCAGTGGGTTAACTTCAAGCTCTGGGGCTATGCGTTTCCGCTGGTGTTTCTGGTTGGGCAAGGCCTGTACATTGCCAAATATCTGCAATCAGATGAGGAAAAGATCAGCTCATGAGTATCAACACAACGCTGCCCGTGCACACTGCGGCGATTGAGCAGCAACTGATCGCCAGACTGCAGCCCACACAGCTTCAAGTCATTGACGAAAGTGCCGACCATGCCGGGCACGCAGGTGCGAATGCTGAAGGGTTTGGCAGCCACTTTCGCATCCGCATTGCCAGCCCCGCATTCAGCGGCAAAAGCCGCGTGGTGCGGCATCGGCTTGTGTATGATGCAATGCAAAATTTCATAGACCAGGGCCTGCATGCGCTGGCCATAGAGATCATTGAATCGCCTTGACTATTACCCCCACAGGAAACTTATGAAGAAGCAACTTTTACTGGTCACGGCTCTCGCCAGCTTGATGACTTTGGGCGCGCAAAGCGCCTTGGCGCAAAACCTGGCCATCGTCAATGGCAAAGCGGTGCCCAAAGCCCGCCTCGATTCACTGGCCCAGCAAGTGGCCAGGTCTGGCCGTCCGGTCACGCCAGACATGCAGGCGCAACTGCGCGAAGAAGTCATTGCCAGAGAAGTTTTCATGCAAGAAGCCGAAAAACTGGGCTTGTCGAGCAGTGACGATTTCAAAATCCAGATGGAACTGGCCCGTCAAACCATTTTGATTCGCGCGCTGTTTGCCGACTACCAGCTGAAAAACAAGGTGACCGATGCCGATCTGAAAGCTGAATACGACAAGTTTGCGGCAGCCAACGGCGGCAAAGAGTACAAGGCACGCCATATTCTGGTGGAAAAAGAAGCCGATGCCAAAGCCATCATTGCCAGCATCAAAAAAGGCGGCAAGTTTGAAGACATCGCCAAAAAACAGTCCAAAGACCCAGGCTCCGGTGCCAACGGTGGTGACCTGGACTGGGCCAACCCTGGCAGTTATGTGGCTGAGTTCACTGAAGCCATGCTCAAGCTGAACAAAGGTCAGATGACCGAGATGCCCGTTAAAACCCAATTCGGTTTTCACATCATTCGCGTGGACGATATTCGCACGGCGCAACTGCCTGCTTTTGAAGAGCTCAAACCCCAAATTGCCCAACAGCTTGAGCAGCAGCGCCTGGCAGCTTTCCAGCAAGGGTTGCGGGAAAAGGCCAAGATTGAGTAAACACTTGACCGCTTCATATTCTGAAAACGCGGCTTGCCCGCGTTTTTTTGTCACTTTATTTGCAGGAAAACCGCATGCTCAAACATCCCCATACGTTTTTCCTTTTGAGCTTGCGGCGCTGCGCGTTTTTGCTTGCAGCGTTCGTGCTGGTTAGCCTTTTGACTGCCTGTACCGCCATGCCATCTTCACAGCCTGCAATACCGCCGCCTACTCAAGAGCTGGCCCCCACAGGCGTGCTGCGCGCGGCCATCAACTTTGGAAACCCCATACTGGCCGTCAAGGACAGCACGACTGGCCAGCCACGAGGCGTATCGGTTGACTTGTCACGTGAGCTGGGCAGGCGTCTAGGCGTTCCGGTGGAACTGATCGCTTTTGACGCTGCTGGCAAGGCAGTTGAAGCCGTCAAGGCAGCGCAAGTTGACATCGCCTTCGTCGCGATTGATCCGGTACGTGGTGCAGACATGCTGCAAACCCCGCCTTACGTCATCATTGAAGGTGCCTATTTGGTGCGCAATGAATCACCGATCAAAAGCAACGCAGACGTAGATCGCGCGGGCAACCGAATCGCGGTAGGCAATGGCAGCGCGTATGACCTGTACCTGACCCGCGAAGTCAAAGCTGCCACCTTGCAGCGGGCGCCTACCTCGCCAGCGGTGGTTGATTATTTTCTGGCCCAGGGCCTGGAGGTAGCGGCAGGCGTCAAGCAGCAACTACAGGCCGACGCCAGGCGCCTGCCTGGCCTGCGCCTGCTGGATGGCCGTTTCATGGTGATTCAGCAGGCCATGGGCTTGCCCAAAGGCCGTGAAGCCAGTGCCAGGTATCTGACTGCATTTGTTGAAGAGATGAAGGCTTCTGGCTTTGTCGCAGCAGCATTGGTCCGGCATGGCATTGAGGGTGCAGCCGTGGCTGCGCGTGCCGCGCCATGAACCCCTTACTCGCCAAACTGCAGCCCTACCCGTTCGAGCGCCTGCGCCTGCTGCACGCTAGCGTAACGCCCAACCCTGCTTACCGCCCCATCAGCCTGGGCATTGGCGAACCGCGTCACGCTACGCCGCAGTTAATCAAAGACGCGTTAACCGGTTCCTTGCAAGGCCTGGCCAACTACCCCGGCACGCTGGGTGAGCCAAAGCTCAGGCAGACGATAAGCGACTGGTTGCAGCGCCGCTATGGCTTGGGTGTTGATCCGGCGACGCAAATATTGCCAGTCAATGGCTCACGTGAGGCTTTGTTTGCCTTGGCGCAGACGGTAATTGACCCATCGCAGAGTGGCCGCACGCCGCCGGGCAGCCCCAAGGCGGGCGACGCCCCCTCGGGGGGCAGCGAACCACACGAAGTGGGGAGCGTGGGGGTCGTTATCTGTCCAAATCCGTTTTATCAAATTTACGAAGGCGCTGCCCTGCTTGCGGGTGCTGAGGTTTATTACGCACCCAGCGATGCCAAACGCAACTTTGCGGTCGATTATTCAGGCGTGCCAGATGCAGTGTGGGCCAAAACGCAGTTGCTGTTTGTCTGCTCGCCGGGCAACCCGGCAGGTGCTGTGATGTCATTGGCGGAGTGGAAGCTGCTGTTTGACTTGAGTGACCGTTATGGTTTTGTGATCGCGTCTGACGAGTGCTACAGCGAGATTTATTTCAGGGACGAGCCGCCACTGGGCGGCTTGCAAGCCGCATCACAATTGGGCAGGCATGACTTCAAAAACCTGATCGCCATGACCAGCTTGTCAAAGCGCAGCAATGTACCTGGGTTGCGTAGCGGCTTTGTGGCCGGTGATGCAGCGCTGATCAAGCCGTTTTTGCTTTACCGCACTTACCACGGCAGCGCGATGAGTCCCATCGTGCAGGCTGCCAGCATGGCGGCTTGGGCTGACGAGGCGCATGTCATTAGCAACCGCGCCCAATACCGCGCCAAGTTTGCCCAGGTCACACCGCTTTTGGCAGGCGTGATGGATGTCGCTCTGCCCGATGCAGGTTTTTACTTGTGGGCCAGCGTGCCTGCGGCCTTCACGGGTGACGACGCAGCGTTTTCACGTGACTTGCTGGCTGCCTACAATGTGGTGGTTTTGCCCGGCAGCTATTTGGCCCGTGACTTCAACGGAAGCAACCCAGGCGCAGGCCGTATCCGTATGGCGCTGGTGGCTGAGCCAGCTGAATGCGTTGAAGCCGCACAAAGAATCGTTCAATTTATTCAATCCAGAAACTGAAACTTTCACATGATCACAGACGACACAAAACTCGAAGCCCTCATCAACGCCGCCTGGGAAGACCGTGCCAACCTGGCTGCCAAGTCAGCACCGCAAGACATCCGTGACGCGGTTGACAACACCATCACCCAGTTGAACAACGGCAACATTCGGGTGGCCACACGTCAGGCTGTGGGCCAATGGACAGTGCATCAGTGGATCAAGAAGGCTGTCCTGCTGAGCTTCAAGCTAAATGACAACGAACTCATGCGCGCCGGCGAGTTGGGCTTTTTTGACAAGGTTAAAACCAAATTCAGCCATTTGAGCGACGCTGAAATGCGTGACACCGGCATTCGCGTGGTGCCGCCAGCCGTTGCACGGCGTGGCAGCTACATCGCCAAGGGCGCTATTTTGATGCCCAGCTACGTCAACATTGGGGCGTATGTCGATGAAGGCACCATGGTCGACACCTGGGCTGCCGTCGGCTCATGTGCGCAAATCGGTAAAAACGTGCACCTGTCGGGCGGTGTAGGCATTGGCGGCGTGCTGGAGCCCATGCAGGCCAACCCGACCATCATTGAAGACAACTGCTTTATCGGCGCTCGGTCAGAAGTCGTTGAGGGCGTGATTGTTGAAGAAAACTCGGTATTGTCGATGGGCGTGTATATCGGCCAAAGCACACCGATCTATGACCGCGAAACAGACACCGTGAGCTACGGCCGCATCCCTGCGGGTTCTGTGGTGGTGTCTGGCAACATGCCCAAGGCGGGCGGCAAGTATTCGCTGTACTGCGCGGTAATTGTGAAAAAAGTCGATGCCAAAACGCGGGCGACAACGAGTTTGAATGACTTGCTACGCGACTGATACGTACTTGTCATCCCGGGCTTGGCCCGGGATCCATGACTTCTGGCGCTGTGTCGGAATTCGGATTCATTGATTGCGGATCAAGTCCGCAATGACCAGCTATTTATTTGACCGTGAAATGGGCTAAAAAATGAGCACGATGGAAAGAATTTTGCGTTTGATGGCAGACAAAAAAGCCTCAGACGTGTACCTGTCGGCGCACTCCCCTGCCCTGATCAAAATCAACGGCCAGGCGCTGCCCATCAACAGCCAGGTGCTGCCCCCTGAAGCACCACTTAATTTGCTGGCAGAAGTGTTGCCACCCGAGCGCATTGAAGAGCTGAAGGAAATAGGTGAGCTGAACATGGCTTTGCCCATGGCGGGTGTGGGTAACTTTCGTATCAGTGGCTTCAGGCAGCGCGGCAGCTATGCTGCGGTCATTCGTTTTATTCCCAACGAAATTCCGCCGCTTGAAAGCCTGAATGTGCCGCCCATCCTGGCCGACCTGATCATGGAAAAACGCGGCCTGCTGCTGATGGTGGGTGCGACCGGTGCGGGCAAAAGCACCACGCTGGCGGCCATGATGGACCACCGCAACGCCACCACACTGGGCCACATCCTGACGATCGAAGACCCGGTGGAATTTTTATTCACCAACAAAAAGTCTGTTGTCAACCAGCGTGAGGTGGGCAACGACACCCAGTCACTGCAAACCGCCCTTAAAAACGCCTTGCGCCAAGCACCTGACGTGATTTTGATTGGTGAAATCCGCGACCGCGAAACCATGTCGGCGGCCATTGCTTACGCCCAGTCGGGCCACCTGTGCCTGGCCACGATGCACGCCAACAACAGCTACCAGGCATTGAACCGTATCTTGAGTTTTTACCCGGTTGAAGTGCGCAGCACCATGCTGGGTGATTTGGCTGCGGCTCTTAAAGCGGTGGTGTCGCAACGGCTGTTGCGCACGGTAGCCGGCAGCCGCACGCCAGCAGTCGAGGTGATGTTGAACACCAAACTGATTGCCGAGCTGATTGAAAAAGGCGATTTTTCAGGCGTCAAAGAAGCGATGGAAAAATCGATGGCCGAGGGCTCTCAAACCTTCGAGCTCGACATCGCCAAAATGATTGCCGACGGTGTTGTGACCCGCAAGGAAGGCCTGCTGCATGCCGATTCGCCGACCAACCTCATGTGGCGGCTTGAAAACGACTTTCATGCAGCTGCCAAAGCCGCCGCCGAGCCGGAGGAAGACCCGGACGACGAGCCGTCGTTTACAGAAATCACGCTGGACGTGAAGCATTGACCGTCAAATTGACCGTTATTGAACTGATAAAAGATGCGGCCGCACAACTCGAAGCTGCCGGTCTGAGTCTGGCCAACGGTTTTGGCCAGGGCACGCTCAATGCATTTGACGAAGCCGCCTGGCTGGTGCTGTGGCGGCTGAATTTGCCTTTGCATGACCTGGATTCGGTGGCTAATCAGCCTGTAGCCCAATCAAATCGGGCGCAAGTAGCTACACTTTTAGAAGCACGCATCACCACCCGCAAGCCACTTGCTTACCTGACGAATGAGGCATGGCTGCAAGGTGTGCGGTTTTATGTTGACGAACGGGTCATCATTCCACGCTCTTTTATTGCCGAGTTGATCGTCGATGAAAGCATTGACCTGTGGCTGAGCGAGAAGACCCACCGTGTGCTTGACCTGTGTACGGGCAACGGCAGTTTGGCGGTATTGGCAGCGATGGCCTACCCTGATGTAGTGATTGATGCGGCGGACATCAGTGCTGATGCTCTGGCAGTGGCGAGAATCAACCTTGACAAGCACGACATGGCTGGGCGCATCACGTTGCTTGAATCTGACGGTTTGACTGCTTGTACCGGTAAATACGACCTGATTTTGTGCAACCCACCCTATGTCAACGCCGCCACAATGAACGCGTTGCCTGCTGAGTTCAGAGCCGAACCCGCTCTGGCACTGGCCAGTGGTACCGACGGCATGGACTTTATTCGACAGGCGTTTCTAACAATGTCGGCGCATATGAGCGAAAATGCTGTATTGGTGCTGGAAATAGGCAACGAGCGCGAAAATTTTGAACGCGCCTTCCCCACGCTGGAACCTCTGTGGTTCGAGACAAGCGGTGGTCCAGACCAGGTGTTGCTCCTTACACAGCAACAGTTATCGCGGCAACAACTGCTTTAAATTCTGATTCGAGTTTTCTGGATGCAGGTTTGCATCCTCTGTTTGCGTCCATTTTCTAGACTGCTTGAGAAATGATTACCCTTAAAAACGTGGTGCTGCGTCGCGGCGCCAAAGTGATTCTTGACAGTGCCTCTGTCACCCTGAACCCCGGCGAAAACATTGGCCTGGTGGGGCGCAATGGCGCGGGCAAATCGTCGCTTTTCGCCATGCTGAACGGCACGCTGCATGAAGACGGTGGTGAGTTTTTCATCCCCGCCCAGTGGCGCATGGCGCAGGTTGCCCAGGACATGCCCGAAACCGAGCAAAGCGCCACCGACTACGTGATTGAAGGCGACATCGTGCTGCTGGCCGCGCAGGCTGAAGTAACTGCCAGCGAAGAAAGCGGCGACGGCGACCGCATGGCTCATGCCTACATGGACCTGTACGACGCGGGCGCGCATGATGCGCAAGCGCGGGCGCAAGCCTTGATTTTGGGCTTGGGCTTCAAGGTTGCCGAGCTTGACAACCCGGTCAACAGTTTTTCAGGTGGCTGGCGCATGCGGTTGCAACTGGCGCGGGCGCTGATGTGCCCGACAGACCTGCTGCTGCTGGACGAGCCAACCAACCACCTGGACCTGGACGCGCTGGTGTGGCTGGAAGCCTGGCTCAAGCGATACCAGGGCACCATGCTGGTCATCAGCCATGACCGCGAGTTTCTTGATGCCGTCACCGATGTGACGGTACACATTGAAAGCGCCAATCTGACCCGCTACGGCGGCAACTACAGCAAGTTTGAAGATCTTCGCGCCGAACAAATGGCGCTGCAACAAGGCGCGTATTCCAAGCAGCAGGACAAAATTGCCCACCTGCAAAAGTTTATTGCCCGCTTTAAAGCCAAAGCAAGCAAAGCCAAGCAGGCGCAAAGCCGCGTCAAAGCACTCGATCGCATGGAGAAAATCGCACCTCTTCTGGCCGAGGCGGACTTTACGTTCGAGTTCAAAGAGCCCGCCAATCTGCCGAACCCGATGCTGTCCATGCAAAACGCATTCTTCGGCTACCCAGCGCCTGTAGACGCACCAGCAGGCACGCCGCCCACCATCATCGTTCAAAACGTCAGTAAATCGGTACTCGCAGGCCAGCGTATCGGCATTTTGGGCGCCAACGGCCAAGGCAAATCAACGCTGGTAAAAACCGTGGCGCGCGCCCTTGCGCCTATTAGTGGCGACATGACAGAAGGCAAGGGCCTGAACATCGGCTACTTTGCCCAGCAAGAACTCGACGTGCTGCACCTGAACGACAACCCGCTGGAGCACATGATTCGCCTGGTCAAAGAAGTCACTGCCGCCGGCAAGTTGGGCAACCAGCCGACGCGCGAGCAAGACCTGCGCAGCTTTTTGGGCAACTTCAACTTTGGTGGCGACATGGTCAAGCAAGCCGTGGGCAGCATGAGCGGCGGCGAAAAAGCCCGGCTAGTACTGTGCATGATTGTGTGGCAGCGCCCTAACCTTTTGCTGCTTGACGAGCCGACCAACCACCTGGACCTGGCCACGCGCGAAGCGCTTTCCATGGCGCTCAATGAATTTGAAGGCACCGTGATGCTGGTTAGCCATGACCGGGCACTATTGCGTGCCGTGTGCGACGAATTCTGGATGGTGTCAAAAGGCGGTGTTTCACCGTTTGATGGCGACCTCGACGATTATCAGAAGTATTTGCTCGACCACGCCAAGAAAATGCGTGAAGATGCCAAAAAAGCCAGCGCAGTGCCAGCACCTGCAGCTAAACCCACCACGCACCCTGCTATCGAAAAAGAAGCTTCTCCCACCTATAAACAGGCGGTTACAGCCACTTTTTATACCCAAAAAAGCACCAAAACAGGCAAAAATGATGCTGCCAAGCCCCTGCGCAAAGAGCTGGACAAGATTGACAGCCAAATACAGGCCCTGAACCTGGAAAAAGACAGCCTGCAAACCGTATTGGCTACTCCGAAAGCACCTGTAGAGCTAGCCCAGACCGGCAAGCGCCTGAAAGTGATTGAGGGCGAGATAGAAACCCTGGAAGAGCGCTGGCTGGAGCTGACCGAGCAAATAGAAACTGCAGCGGTGTAGCGTTACCACAAAGGAAACCCAATCTATGCCCACAGCCATGCACATGGCCGCCAACGACGCAACCATGGAGGCCGCCGTCAAACGCAGCCGCAAGCTGCTGAACAAGCGTGCGCTGGTGGCCGCAGCGGCCAGCGCCATGCCCGTGCCGGGCCTGGACTGGGCCGTTGACGCAGCCATGTTGTCAAAACTCATCCCGGAGATCAACAAAGAGTTCGGTTTAACCCCCGCGCAGCTAGACCTTCTGGACCCCAAAAAGCGCGATCAGGTACAAAAAGCAGTCGCCCTGGTTGGCTCGGTACTGATAGGCAAATTCATCAGCAAAGATCTGGTCATCAAAGCCGCCACCAAAATCGGCGTGCGCCTGACCACCAAGCAACTCGCCAAATACGTTCCTTTTGCTGGGCAGATCGTCGCTGCAACCGTCGGCTATGCGGCGATTCGCTACCTGGGTGAAGAGCACATGAAAGATTGCATTCGCGTGGCGCAAACGGCCGGGCTGGAGATACCGAAGCTTGGGTATTCGGCTTAGATACCGCGCAGGTTGAAACAAAAAAAGCCCCGTAACCATGAGGTTACGGGGCTTGTATATTTGGTGGGACCTGCGGGGGTCGAACCCACGACAAACGGATTAAAAGTCCGCTGCTCTACCAACTGAGCTAAGGTCCCGAGGCATGTCAAATACAGTGTATTTAACATTCCCGGTTTGTACTGCGGATGAAAGCAGACAAGCCTCAAATTATAGCGTGGTTTTGGGCTGCTTTGCAAAAGCTTGGGATGCAATTTTGTCCAGCAGCCAGCCCGCAGCGCAAATACCAAAGGTGGCGGTCACGCTGACGACAGAGCCGTAGCCGTGGCAGTTCAGGCTGCTGTCGCTGTCGGCTTCGTTTTGCGTACCGTCTTGCGCTGCTTCCAGCGTGGTAGCAGGCTGCATCACTGGCTCACGGCTGAACACGCCATGTATGCCGATCTTGCCCTGCCTTGCCGCGCCATGCTCTTTGCGCAGGCGGTAACGCAATTGGGCCAGCAAGGGGTCATGTGTGACGAGCGCCAAATCATCAATGTCAACTTTGTGGGCATGCCGCTTGCCACCTGCTGCGCCTACCGTGATGAAGTTGGCTTTGTGTTGCAACGCCCAAGCGGCCATGGTGGTTTTGGCTTTGACCTGATCGCAGGCATCGAGCACTGAAACTTCATGGCTCAAGTCAAGCCCGGCGATACCTGGCCAGTTGGCTGCATCAACAAACTCTTCAACACAGCGTACGTCGCAACCCGGGTTGATACCTGCGATGCGTTCACGCATGGCCTGAACTTTGGATTGACCCAGCGTGGTGCTGAGTGCATGAATCTGCCGGTTGATGTTGGACTCTGCAATGTGATCAAGATCAATCAGGGTCAAGCGTGCCACGCCACTACGCGCCAGGGCTTCTGCGGCCCACGAGCCAACACCGCCTATGCCTGCCACCACCACATGTGCTGCGCGAATCTTTGCTGCACCTTCAGCACCGTAAAGCCGCACCAAGCCGCCAAAGCGGCGTTCAAGGTCAGGCGTTTCAAGCATCAAATGCTTTTCTCCAAGCGCCAAACCTGGTATTTCAAAGCAGCGACTGCTCCTGCAACGATAGCGGCTACAGCCACGATGCTGGTTGCACTTAGCGTCGATAAGCCTGACAAGCCCTGCCCGACTGTGCAGCCCATCGCCGCAACACCACCTACACCCATCAACACAGCGCCGACCAGGTGGTTGGCCGTGTCTTCGGCGCTTGAGAAGCCTTCCCACCTAAAACTGCGGGTGACAAGCGAATAAATGGCAGACCCCACAACCACGCCAAACACAGACACAATGCCAATCGTCAGCACCTTGGCTTTGTCACTGAAGAACATCACCCAGTCGATGGTGTAGGCCACGGGCGAGACAAAGCTCAAGGCCTCCATGCGCCCCGAGTTGGTTGCCAAAAACGCATCTTGCAGGGTTTCAGGATGCTCAGCCACATAACCCAAACGACCACTGATCCACCACATGGCGGCGATGATGGCGCCCAATCCCAGGCCGGCGAGCAGGTTGTCAAACCGCACAAAATCACGTCCCAGCAGCGCCCAGATAATCATGCTCAAACCCAGTACCAGCGCCAAAATCAGCCCGGCACCTGCGCTGCTCAAGCCAACAGCACCGCCCAGCCAATTGGGCAACGCGGCATTGGTTGCAAACTCGATGGTCACGCGGTCAACAGTGGCAACACGCAAGACAGCGGTGATGCCCTTGAGCGTGGCAAATGCGGCCACGCCCATCACAACAAACACCACCACTGATTTCAGGTTACCGCCACCCATGCGCACCAGCGTTTTGCTGCCACAGCCAGACGCCAACACCATGCCAAAGCCAAACAGCAAGCCGCCGCTAAGTGCTGACAGCCAGATAAAACGGCCGGACGCATACAGTGTTTTAGCCGGGTCAATCAACCCCGTGACAGCCAGGGTGTAAAACCCAATCATGGCCACGCCCACCGCCATACCCCATTGCCGCATGCGCGTCCAGTCGCTCATATTGACAATGTCGCTGACCGCACCCATGGTGCAAAAGTGCGTGCGCTGTGAAATGGCGCCAAACAGCACAGACAAAATGAAAGCGGCCCAGAGAACTTGCGTTGTGAGGGCCTTGAGTGTTGAAATGTCCATGCCCCGATTTTAAGGCTATGACACGACGCGTTACTTGAGCTTTGTCAAACGGTCTTTGGCGACCGATGCAGCTTCAGACTGCGGGTAGACCTTGATCAGGTCCGTCAAGGTTTTGCGCGCAGATACCATGTCTTTTAATTCAATTTGGCAATTGGCAATAGACAGCGCGGCCTCAGGTGCGCGCAGGTGATCGGGTGCCAGACCAACGACAGATTTGAAATTGGTAATGGCTTCGCGATAAGAGCGCAGTGCGTACTGTGCGTTGGCCAACCAAAATAACGCCGATGGTCGGTAGCCCGTTTCCGGGTAGCGTTTAAAAAACTCCAGAAAAGCGGTTTGTGCAGGGACAAACTCACCTTTTCGCAAGGCAGCCAGCGCCGCATCAAAATCACGAATCTCGGCTGGGCTGGCGACAAACTCTTTGCCATCTACGGTCACTTTTGAAGGCTCAAACTTTCGCAATCGGTCATCCACACCTTGCGTCATGTCTTTTTGTTTGCGCTGCAACTCTGCCACGTCACGGGCCAATTGCTCATCTTGCCCACGCAGCTTTGCCAGGTCGGCACGCAGTGTTTCAAGCTGGTTGGAGAGATCAAGGATGCTGCGACGCAACTGGGCGTTGTCGTCGTTGGCTTTTCTTAAGTCTTCGGCGTTTCGCTGCTGCTGCACATCCACTTTTTGCCGCAAGTCAAGAATGGCCTTGCGTGCCTCGTCGTCATCAAACAGCGCAGCCTGCGCGTTCAATGCCATAAAGCTCAATGCTGCGCTGGCAAAAGCGGTACGGAAAGATTTTGAAGTATTCATAGCTGTATTGTGAAGTGCTTCAACGAGAGCTTCATTAAACAGTAATTAATCAGCGGTAGTTCAGCTCAGCACGGCGGTTTTTAGCCAGTGACTCCTCGTCGGAACCGTTCGCCGCTGGCTTTTCCTTGCCAAAGCTCACCGCCTCAACCTGCGCATCTGTGACGCCCAGCAAACCCAGGGCACGACGTACGGCTTCAGCACGCTTTTGACCCAATGCGAGGTTGTATTCGCGGCCACCACGTTCGTCCGTATGGCCTTCAACTGCCAGTTTACGTGCTTTGTTGGCGGCCATATAACGGGCGTGGGACTCAACTGCAGACTGAAACTCAGGCTTGATGGTGAAACTGTCGTAGTCAAAGTAAATGACCTTGGTTACGCCAGTTGGACCAGCGGCGGGGGCGCCCGTGGCAAAAATTTCAACCGGGGCAACGCCCTTGCTGGCAACGTCACCAGTGTTGGCTTGTGGTGCAACGGGCGTGCCTGTGCGGTTTTCAACGGGGACATCATCGAGCTTGACGTTCGAGCCGCAAGCAACCATGGCTGCCGACAAAGTGATGGTGGCGAGGATGGAGAAAAAGACACGTCTCATGAGTTACCCCTGCTAAAAATGTTGGAACGAAAAGATCACTATGACTGAAATTTACTGCAATGAATGTAGGGCGATGTCCCGCTCAGCGTGTGCAGGAATAAACGGCCCGCGTGACACCTCGCATGCAACTTAGCGCGAAAACGGACCCCAATCGGGTTCGCGGATGTCGCCGCTGGCACCCGCCAGCCTGGCTTTGATCTTGCCGTCTAGCGTGGTCGTCATCAACGCTTCTTTGCCTTGCTGCTGCGTCGCATAAACAATCAAACGGCTGTTGGGCGCAAAGCTCGGGCTTTCATCGGCGCTGGTGTCGGTGATTTGGGTCACCGCCCCACCCGCAAGCTCCATCACCTGTAGCTTGAAAGCGCCGCCCACGCGTGAGACGTAGGCCAGGTACTTGCCATCCGGGCTGATGGCTGGCGATATGTTGTAGTTGCCCGTAAAAGTGACGCGTTCAACGTTGCCACCAGACGCACCCATGCGGTAAATTTGAGGCGCACCTCCTCTGTCGCTGACAAAGTAAATACTTCTGCCATCGGGCGAAAACGCGGGTTCTGTGTCAATGCTTGACGACTGGGTCAAGCGCCTGGGTTCGCCACCATTGGCATCAATGGCATACAACTGGGAGCCGCCATCGCGACTCAAGGTAGCCACAATTTGTCGTCCGTCGGGTGACCAGGCGGGCGCGCTGTTAGAGCCGCGAAAATTGGCCAGCAACCGGCGCTTGCCACTGGCGACATCATGCGCGTAAATGACGGGCTTGCGCGACTCAAATGACACGTAAGCCAATTGCGAGCCGTTGGGTGACCAGGCAGGAGAAATAATCGGCTCTGGGCTGGCAAGTGCCGATTGTGCGTTTTCGCCGTCTGCGTCAGCCACCCACAGCGTAAAACGCTGGGCGCTTTTGGTAACGTAGGCGATTCGGGTTGAAAAGATACCTTTTTCGCCTGTCAGTTTTTCGTACACGAAGTCTGAAACACGATGCGCCGAAAGCCGCAGGTCAGCTGCGGTGACTGCGTAGCTCTGACCACCCAGATCTTGTCCACGCACAACGTCCCATAGCCGCAATCGCACATCAAAACGACCGTCAGCCAGTGGCGTCACGCTGCCTGTTACCAAGGAATCAGCGCCTTTTTGCTTCCATAGCGCGAGATCTGGACGGGCGCTCTCGTCAAGCACTGAACCTGCCGCATCGACAGCGCGAAACACGCCGCTGCGTTCCAGATCCGCCTTGACGATGGCACCGATTTTCTGCGGCGCTTGTGCTTCTCCGCGAAAAGTAGCTATCGCAATCGGTATTTGCGTCAGGCCAACGCCCGACACCTCTACACGAAACTGGGCCTGGGCAGACAAAGCCAGCGGTAGCGTGCCAACCGCCAGCAGCTTGACAAGGGTTCGGCGATGAAATGATGGGTTCATGCGGTGTAACAAAATAAGAAAAAAGAAGGGAGGTATATTTTCATGGATGCCTAAAGGGGGTTGACCTCGCCTGCTGAATTGGGTTCAATTTGATTGAGCCCTTTTTCAGCCAGCACGGTACTGGTTTTCATGCGGTCAAAAACTTTTTGTTTGTTAATGGACTCTTGGTTGCGTTGCTGTTCACGGTGCCACAAGTGATAAACCTCGGTTGCCCAGAACCCGTTTTTACGCTGAATACCCGCATGACTCAGGCGTAACACCAAGTCTGCATCCTCATGGCCCCAGCCTTCAAAGGCTTCATCAAAACCGTTGACGGCTACGAAATCCTGACGCCATACAGCCAGGTTGCAGCTTCGTATACCCTGCCATTTGAAGCTCCGTTTTACCCTGAATAGAGACCTCGGCCAGCCCAACACATGCAACAGTTTGTTGCTGTCACCCGTGAGTCTGGCTTTTAACCAGAAAACAAATGACTGCGCCAGCAGGTTAATTTCCTGGTTGACCACGCGAGCTGTCAAGCGTTCACTCAGCAAAACCCGGCTGCCATTGACGAAACACCCTTGTTCTGCAAGTCGGGTATGTGCCTTCACAAACGACGGGCCAGGGACACAGTCACCATCGAGAAACACCAGATAGTCACCGGTCGCATGGTACGCGCCCATATTGCGCGCCCTGGCGGCGGTAAACCCCGTATCAGGATGCCAAACATGGCGAATCGGGCAATCGAAGACGGGGCACTTTTGCCGTAGCAGGTCTACCTGAATGGGGCTGGAGCCATCGTCAGCCACCAGCACTTCGTGACCCGCACCGCATTGCCTGGCAAGTGAGCGCAGCACTGCCAATAATGCGTCGCTGCGGTTGTACGTCAGAACAATGAAGCTGATCTTCATTTCATGCTGTTTTTCTGCTGCGCCGCCAACCAATGTTTCAAGTACCGATAGTAGGTACCTTCAGCATTGGAAATCGCCAGTATCAGCCCCATACGCCCATCAAGAAAGCCAAGACGAAGCACATAGGTGCGAAAGAAAGCCCACAGCCCGTGCCCTATGGCTTTGCCTGGCGATGATTTTTTGCCACGCTGAAATAATACTTGCGCGCCAGCCGTCGAGTAGCGGTTGGCTTTGTCCAGAACGGCCTCAAAGCTGGTGAAGCTTTCATGCAGCAGGTGTGCGTTTAACTGCCCGATGGGCTGCGAGGTCATGAGTCTTTCGTGAACCAGATCACTGGAGAAACTGGCGACATCGCGTTTGAACAGGCGCGTGATTCGGTCAGGGTACCAGCCGGAATGGCGCATGTACTGACCACAATAGCTGGACAACCTTGGAAAGCTATACACATCAAATACAGGGTTTGCAAGCGCGGATTTGATTTCAAGCTGCAACTCGGGTGTCACCCTTTCATCTGCATCAACAGACAGCACCCAATCACATCGCGCTAACGCCAGGGCACGATTTTTTTGCACACCAAAACCAGGCCAGTCGCTGTTTTCGGACACCTCGGCACCCAATTGTCTGGCCAGCTCGCCGGTACCATCGTTGCTACCCGCATCCAGCACAACAATCTGGTCCGCAAACAAAACCGATTGCAGACAGGCCTGGATGTTGTGGGCCTCATTTTTTGTAATCACAATGACAGACAGGCTGGCCAACGAATGCCTTTCGTTAAAAAGATAACAGACTGCCGAGCGCTATAAGGCTCCTTTGGCAAATGGGAAGCATAGCAGAGGGCACCCCGTATTCGTCTGCAAAAAGCAGCTACGGAATCACCGATAATGCAGCCACACTTTGGCCGACCAACCCAATTATTTTGATCAAAAAAAAAATCAACTTCCGGCTGATACTTGTCTGCATTTTTGCAACATCAGTGGGTTTGCCGATCGCTTTACTGGGCATCGCCAAAACCCTGCTTCTGATTGGCGGAAGCATTATTTTGCTGTTCGGCAAACCAATTGCGGCTGACACGCCAACCAATCGGCTGCCCCGAACCAGCGTCATTGTGTTGCTGATACTTACAGTATTCGCAGCCAGTATTTTGTGGACGACTGGCACACAAGCTGAGGCGTTTGGCTCACTGGTCAAGTATGGGAAATTGCTCCTCATCCCGGTGGTGGTTCTGATGCTGCGTAGCCGCACCGAGGCCATGGCCGCCTTGGCATGTTTTATGACCGTACAACTTTTTCTGGTGGTCAGTTCCTGGTTGCTTTTTGCGAGGCTGCCGGTTCCGTGGGCTATTGCGCACACAGCACTTAGCCACAATGTCGTTTTTTCCAGTTACCTTGACGAAGGCTTGATGGCCGCTGTATTTGCCGGTATCAGCTGGCATTTGCGTGGGTTGGTTCCGGGCCGATTCGGTAGCTACAGTGCGGTCGGCGCGGCGTTATTGGCGCTGGGCACCGTGTTTTTCGTGTTTGAAGGGCGAAGCGGCCATGTCGTGGCCATCGCGTTGGTGACGCTGGCCATCCTGTGGGAGCTGCCGCGCAAGTACCGCCTGGTTATTGTTCTGGTGCCGTTTCTGTTGATGCTTGGTTTGTACGCCGCTTCATCCAAGGTGCAAAACCGTGTTGATCTGGTTAAAAAAGAGGTTCAAGCCTTTTCGTTTAAAAAAGGCGAAGCTGTTGACTCCACCAGTTCATCCGGCATTCGCCTTCACTTTTGGCATCGGGCAATAGAGTCCATCGCTGAAAAGCCCCTTTCGGGCTCTGGCGCTGGCAGTTGGAGCAGCGAGTTCAACCGGCTTGAGCGTTTGCAAAATTCGGCCCATCAGGACATTCAGCCACAAGGCAATCCACACCAGGAATTCCTGCTGTGGGGCGTGCAACTCGGTGTACCCGGCATATTGCTGCTTGTCGCGCTGATGATTTCAATTTTTAAAGACACGCTGGCGATGGACCAAATGTCGGCACGCGCAGCCCAATCAGTACTGCTTGCACTGGTGATTGCCTGCCTGTTTAACGCCACACTTTACGACGCGCTGATTGGCGATTTTTTCTGTGTCGCGTTGGCACTTTTGCTGGCTTTGGGCTCCTGTCAAAAGAACCACGCAACATGACAGCCGCAACTGAATCTTTAACGCCGTCAAAACAGTCTGTATGGCGACGCTTTCTTCGTGTCTGGCCTTACTTCAGCCGTTCGCGAGGTGCCTGGGCTGTGACGATTGCCGCCACTTTTGTAGCCTCAGCCACTGAGCCCTTCATACCTGCCATGCTCAAACCACTGCTCGACAGAGGTTTTCAAAAAGGCTCACTTGAATTGTGGATGGTGCCCGTCGCGCTGATGCTGCTGTTTACGGTTCGCGGTTTGTCAGGCTTTGTGGCTCAGTATGCACTGGCGCAGGTGACCAATGACGGGCTGCAGGCACTTCGCAAAGCCATGTTCGACAAGCTGCTCAGTGCCCGCCTTTCACTGTTCACAGACCAGACCTCCAGCGCCATATCCAACACGGTGGTGTATGAGGTCTACAACGGCTCGGTGATTTTGAACAACGCCCTCATGAAGCTCGCGCGTGACGTGTTGACGCTGGTGGCTTTGATCGCTTATCTGGTGTTTCTGAACTGGAAGCTGATGCTGGTCGTATCGCTGCTGTTTCCCGCAGTCGCATTGGTCATTCAGTTGCTGACACGCAGGCTTTACCGGCTGACCAAAGAAAGCCAGACAGCGACAGACAACCTTGCCTATGTGGTTGAGGAAAACGTTCTAGCTTGTCGCGACATCCGGCTGCATGGGGCACAGGCCAGCCAGGCCGTGCGGTTTGATGCGCTGAGCCGGTCGCTGCGCCGCTTGTCCATGAAGTCAACGGCGGCCTACGCCAGCATGAGCGCCATTAACCAGGTACTGGCGGCGATTGCTTTGTCGGCCGTGATTTCTATCGCCCTGCTTCAGGGTTCTGAAAACACCACCACGGTGGGTGGTTTCGTTGCTTTTGTGACCGCCATGCTGCTGCTGATTGCACCCATCAAAGGACTGTCCGATGGTGCCACGCCCATCACCCGCGGGCTTGCAGCGCTGGAGCGCGGGCTGGACTTGATGGACCTGACGGAAGACGAGTCAGGCGGTTCGTACGCAAAAGCCAGGGTGTCTGGCGCCATTGAATTTACAAACGCAGGTGTGGTTTACAAAGAAGGCGCATCCCCTGCCCTCGATGCGCTAAACCTGTCGATCGCAGCTGGAGAAACCATCGCGTTGGTGGGAGCGTCTGGTTCTGGCAAAACAACGCTGGCAAATTTATTGCCGCGATTTGTTGACCTGACATCAGGCGCCATTTCGCTTGACGGCCACGACATCAGGCAGTGGGACCTGGCATCGCTGCGTGCGCAGTTTGCCGTCGTCAGCCAGCACGTGGTCATGCTCAACAGCTCGATGGCGTTCAATGTCACGCTGGGCCAGCCGTTTGACCGGGACAAAGTGAGCCAGTGCCTGAGCGCTGCCAACCTGGGACAGCTGATTGCCGAACTGCCGCAAGGCATGGACACTATGCTGGGCCACAATGCCATGCAGTTGTCTGGCGGTCAGCGCCAGCGCTTGGCCATTGCCCGGGCACTGTACAAAGACGCCCCCATTTTGATTCTGGATGAGGCCACTTCTGCGCTTGACACTCAATCAGAGCAGGCTGTGCAAGAAGCCATCAAGCGACTGACGCAAAATAGAACATCGGTGATCATTGCGCACCGGCTGTCAACCGTACAACACGCCGACCGTATCATCATGATGAATGCGGGTCAAATCGTAGAGGCTGGTACGCATACACAATTGCTGGCACAAAACGGCGCTTACGCCCACCTGTATCGGCTTGGATTGAATGCGGACTGAACTCGGAACATGGCCATGAACATATTGCTCACAGGTGCTGAGGGTAACTTCGGCACAGAATTTCGCCGACAAACGGATGCCAAAAAAGATGCCCATGTGATCCCGGTGGGTCGCGGCGACTGGACGGCTATTCATGAAAAAATGGCGCTGGCCGACGTTGTGGTTCACGCCGCAAGCGATCTGCGCACATCAGCCAGCCTGGCACCCACCCGGTTGCTGGACTCCAACGTGATGTCAACGGCTGTCCTGCTTGAAGCAGCACAAAAACGGCAGGTCAGACGTTTGGTGTTTCTCAGCAGTTGCGCTGTTTATGGCGAAGACATGCGTACCGGCGAAGACAGCTTGTGTTGCCCCATCACCATCAATGGTATCTCCAAGCATTTAAACGAGAAGCTGGTCGCCGAGTTTTGTACGGCGAACGGGATGGAATACCAAATTTTGCGGGTATTCAACAGCTACGGCGGTGACGACCGGTTCTCCATTTTTTCAAAACTCAAGCGTGCCTTGCAAAACGGAACGCCATTTACCCTGAACAACGATGGACGGATGCAACGTGACTTCATCCATGTGACCGATGTTGCCTCTGTCGTTTTGAATTTGTTGGATACCCGTGTTCAGCACACCCACCTGAACATTGGGACCGGGGTTGCCACCAAAATATCGGCGCTGGTCAACATGGTACAAGCGCAATTTCCTCAGTTGGTGATCCAACGTGGCAGTACACAAGAAGCAGAGTATTCGCGTGCCGATACAACTCGCCTGCGTGAGTTTTGGCATGGTGACTTCAT
The DNA here is from genome assembly GCA_031417995.1 of Polaromonas sp. GTDB lineage: Bacteria > Pseudomonadota > Gammaproteobacteria > Burkholderiales > Burkholderiaceae_C > Polaromonas. Next base: position 37,483 of record JANOWR010000024.1, read on the forward strand.
TCGCATTGAAGACTATGTGCGCGAGCAATTTGCAAGTTACATCTCCCCTTGATTTTCTAGCGCTTCATGACTTTGCGATAGACCTCGTAGTACCTGGCCTTGGCCACGTCCCAGCTGTATTTTTGGGCAAATACAAACCCGTTTCTGGCAAGTTTTTGCCGTAGATCTGTATCCTGCCAAATTTGACTGAGTGCCTGAGCCATGCCTTGAATATCTTCCGGGTCAGGCAACAATATCGCGTCAACATGATTGGCCAGCAAACTGCCCATGTTGTTATAGGGCTCTGCCGTGGTCACCACTGGGACATGTTTGGCCATCGCTTCTAACAACACCAATGGAAAAACGTCTTGCGTGGTCGGGTGTGCCAGGCAATCCATGGCGGCATAGGCGTTGGGCATGTCACTGACAACACCCATGAAGCGGCATGTCTTGCCGGGGCCAAGCGCTTGCACCAGTTCGGCGTAACGGTCAGCTTGCGCCGTATTGCCAATCACCATAATTTGCACATCAAAGGGCAAAAGCGCTGCGCCTTTGAGCAAAGTGCCCAAGCCTTTCTTTTTAAAATCGTGACCCACAAACCCGACAGTCATGATGGCGGGATTGAGACCCAGATTTGTCCGTGCCGCTGTTTTTTCAGCCACGGTAAATTCATTGGATGGAATGTCTACACCCGGCGTTACCACGCTGCCCGAGTACACGTTGGGCATAACCGCCACTGTTTCGTCGTGCACGAACTGCGACACGAAAACGCTGTGATGCCCAAGGCTGCACAAACGTTTTTTCTCCAGCCATAAATAGGCCAGCAGCCGGGGGCTGAGCGCGATTCGCACCCTGCTCATACCGCGCTCTTTCAGGCTGGCATGAACGGTTTTAACGCTCACGGTATGCACATCGCCATGCGTGATGTTTTCGTAAGAATGAACGATGTCAAAGCCTGACTGGGTAACGCGCTTGGTGTACCAGCTAAACCAAAGCTGGTTCAGCCAGCGCATTCGAATCGGCAACCTGGGTACAGGGATGTGTTTGAACAGTTCACGCGATTGGTCAAAGCCTTGCGACACGACGGTGATGTCGCACTCCCCAAGCATAGAGGTAGCCATGGAAACAGCTAAAGACTCGGCACCTCCACCAATTTTTGAAAAATTGCGGGTCACGATGGCTAATTTTGTTTTCATAGGGCGTACACATCACCTGGATGGTTGACTGCGCGCTTGTCTTCGTATCGGCTCAGGCATTTCAGCAGCAACTGCATCCAGGTCGTTGTGCGACTGACCAGCACGCGTGGCAACAACAGGTCATCGGACTGCCCTGCAACAGCCCGTCCGCGCACCGTCGTGGTGGCGGTCAGGTAGCCTGCCGCCTTGACATGTTGTACGGCCGTTTTGTTCAGGCCGCCATACGGGTAACAAAAATGCTTGACACCACCTTTTTGCACCAGCAACGACTCCAGTTGCGCTTTTGATTCCCCGATTTCAATGGCCTGCTCTGGGCCACTGAGTTCTGCAAGGTTGGCATGGTTCAGGGTATGCGAGCCTACTTCCTGGCCAGCATCAATCCAGGCTTGCAATTCTTTTGCATCCATCAAAGGCACCTGTTTTACGCCGCGAACCATGTCCCAGCTGTTGCTTTTACCGATCAAGTTGGCCACCACGTAGCAGGTAGAGGTGAAACCATAACGCTTTAAAACCGGCAAGGCGCAGCGCAGGTTGTTTTCATAGCCATCATCAAACGTGATGCCAAACACTTTGCCGTGTTTTTCACCGTTTAAATACGGCAACAAATCACCCATAGCCTTGCCCTGGTAGCCCAACGCATTGAGCGCTGCCATCTGCCTTGAAAATGTTTTAGGCGACACCACCAGTCCGCGCATGGGCGAGCCCTTGGGCGGCTCTGCGTCAACCTGGTGGTACATCAGTATGGGTATGGTCTGCTGGGGCATGGCTTGTCAAAAAATCAAATCAACACAATATCGTATTGCTCTTGCGCCATGGCGGCTTCGGCTTGCAGCGAAACAGGCTTGCCAATAAAGTCACTCAAGCCGGCCAGATGCTGGCTTTCCTCGTCGAGAAAAAGCTCAATCACTTTAGGCGATGCAATGACCCTGAATTCACGGGGATTGAATTGCCGCGCTTCACGCAAGATCTCTCTCAAAATGTCATACGTCACACTGCGCGCGGTTTTGACCACGCCCTTGCCACTGCATGCACTACATGGCTCGCATAGTTGATGCGCCAGGGATTCACGGGTGCGTTTGCGCGTCATCTCCAGCAAGCCAAGCGCTGAAAATCCGTTGACAGTCGTTTTGATGCGGTCACGTGCAAGCTGTTTTTGAAACTCGGCCAGCACCGCGTCACGGTGGCTGTCGCGGGTCATGTCAATAAAATCAACAATCACAATACCACCCAGATTGCGCAGGCGAAGTTGCCGGGCAATCGCCTGTGAGGCTTCCAGGTTGGTTTTAAAAATCGTGTCATCAAAGTTACGCGCACCGACAAAGCCGCCCGTGTTCACGTCTACCGTCGTCAGCGCTTCGGTCTGGTCAATGATGAGGTACCCCCCCGATTTAAGGTCTACCCGGCGGCCCAGTGCTTTGGCAATGTCTTCGTCAATATTGAACAGGTCAAAAATGGGCCGTTCCCCCGCATAGTGCTGGAGTTTTTGCACTGTGGCGGGCATGAATTCTTGGGCAAACGTCTTGAGACTGCCGAACTGTTCATGCGAGTCAATGCGTATGGTCTGTGTGCCTTCAACCACCACATCACGCAGCACGCGCTGTAGCAGGTTCAAGTCCTGATGCAGGACCGATGCGGCCGGCTTGCGAACGGACGCGTCTTTGATGCGGGCCCAGGTTTTGCGCAGGTAGGCAATGTCCTCAGCAAGCTCAGTGTCCAGCGCGTCTTCACCATTGGTACGCAAGATAAAACCACCACCCTCTTCTCCAGCCAGACCAATGACTTTTTGTCGCAGTTCTTCGCGCTGCTTGGGTGGTATTTTTTGCGATACACCGACATGGTTGTCTTGCGGCAAAAACACCAGCAAGCGCCCCGCAATACTGATTTGCGCTGTCAACCGCGCGCCTTTGGTGCCTATCGGGTCTTTCAGCACCTGCACCATCACAGCCTGGCCTTCAAACAGTTGCTTTTCAATCGGCTGCGCAATCGGTGCAGGCATGTCGGCATCGGCATGACGGCTGTTAATGCTGCTCATCAAATCGGCCACGTGCAAGAAGGCCGCTTTGTCCAGGCCAATGTCGATGAAAGCCGATTGCATGCCAGGCAACACGCGGGCGACTTTGCCAAGGTAGACATTGCCGACCAGACCGCGCTCGAGCGAACGCTCTACCTGCAGCTCTTGCAGTGCACCGTGCTCAACCACTGCCACCCGGGTTTCTTGGGGTGACCAGTTAATGAGGATGTCTTGTTGCATGGTGGATTTTTTGATGCTAAATTTTGAGGCCAGCAGCGGCCAGGAGCAAAGCCGTCTCCCGGATCGGCAAGCCCATGATGCCACTGTAACTGCCAGAAATCGACGTGATGTGGCGCGCCGCCCTGCCCTGCACGGCATACGCCCCCGCCTTGCCTATGGGCTCGCCTGTGGCCACGTAGGCGTTGATTTGCTTGTGTGTCATACCTTCAAATGTCACTTTGGAAATGCTGAGTGCCTCAAGGCGCTTGCGCCCTGACTGGACAGCAATAGCCGTCAATACGCGGTGGGTATGGCCAGCCAGCTCGGCAAGCATGCGCCTGGCGTCTTCGCTGCCCTCAGGCTTGCCATAAATCGTGCGGCCCAGAGCAACAGTGGTGTCTGAACACAAGACAGGCGCAGGCGTGAGTCGTCGCCGCTTTAAACGCGCAACCGCTGCATCCACTTTGAGATGAGTTACCCGCATGACGTAAGCCGCAGGTGCTTCGCCTTGAAGCGCTACTTCCAGCGCTTCTGCGTCTTCACTCTCATCGGGCAGTAGCAGCTCATAGCGCACGCCGATTTGTTCAAGTAATTGCCTGCGGCGCGGGCTTTGGGAGGCCAGGTAAACGAAATCAAACATGACAGCGCTTCATCTTTGTCATTGCGGCCTTGAGCCGCAATCCATGAACCTGATCCCAGTCGAACAGCGCGCGGGGACATGGATCCCGGATCAAGTCCGGGATGACAAACCAAGAATGAATTCGTAAGCATCGCATCATTCGCGGTGGTACGGGTGGTTAATCGTGATGCTCCAGGCGCGGTACAACTGTTCAATCAGCAGCACCCGCACCATGGCGTGGGGCAGCGTCAAGTCAGACAAGCGCAGACGTTCGTGCGCCACTTTTTTGAAATCTGCCGCCAGCCCGTCTGGGCCACCAATCACTATCGCCACGTCGTCGCCGGACAGTTGCCAGGCCTTGATCCGCTCTGCCAGCGCCACGGTGGTGACGCTGGTACCGCGCTCGTCCAGTGCAACGACGTGCGTTCCGCGTGGGATGGCCGCTTCGATGCGCGAACGCTCTGCGGCGAGCAGGGTGTCCAGTGTTTTCGAAGCACGCGGCTCGGTCTTGACCGCTTTCAGCTCGACCTTGATCTCTGGCGGAAAGCGCTTGGCGTAGTCGTCGTAAGCGGTTTGCGCCCAGTCGGGCACCTTTTGGCCGACGGCGACGATCGTCAGTCTCATTTGCTGCGGGGAGCGGTTTTCTTGGGTGCCGCTTTTTTGGCAGCAGTTTTGGCAATCACTTTTTTAGCCGCCACTTTTTTAGCAACAGGCACTTTGACGATAGGCGTTTTAACTGCGGGCCTGCGCACTTTAACAACGGGCTCGGCCACTGTTTCAGTGGCATTTCGCCTGGCCGTCCAGTCATTGGTTTTGCCGATCCGGCCAACATAGCTGGAGTCAACTGTCGTTGTTGGAATACGCACTGGCGCTTTGACAACAGGTTTGCCAGCCGTTTTTCTGCCAGGTTTGGTCTTGACAACCGGCTCTGGTGCGGGCTCGACCTTGGCCGCTTTTACCAGCGGCGCAGGCGCACCCAGTTTGAGCTTGATGGGTTTGTCGCCCCACAGCTCTTCCAGGTGGTAGTACTGACGAATGGTGGGCTGCATGATGTGGGCCACAGCCGCACCACAGTCCACAATGATCCATTCACCGTTGTCTTCACCTTCAATACGCGGCTTGCTGAAACCGGCATCGCGCACCGCATCACGCACGCTGGCGGCCAGCGCCTTGGTCTGGCGGTTCGATGTACCTGAGGCGATGATGACCCGCTCAAACAGTGAGGTGATGTGCTCGGTATCAAACACCACAATGTCTTGCGCCTTGACGTCTTCCAGCCCGTCAATGATGGCGCGCTGAAGTTTTTGCACGTCTTTTTTCTCAAGCGCGGCGGAGGTTTTGACGGGTGATGTGGTCATTCAGTGTTTTCAATCGGTAAAAGTTAATCAGCCTTGAGAGCTTTGTAAAGCTGATGCTGTGCAATATAGCTTGCAACAGCGTCGGGCAACAAGTCAGCCATGGCCCCATTTTCGCCTAATCCGCCGGCAATCAGTTGGCGAATTTGCGTGGCACTGACAGCCATTTCTGGCATTTGAAGCATCAAAAGGCGCATTTCAGGCTGTTTTAGGGTGTCAAATTGGCCTTCAGACCAATCAAATCGGGCGCGAGAAGCTATACAAATTATAGCAATCTGCAAAATGTCCTGCCACTGATGCCATTGCCTGAACGCTGCAAACTGGTCAGCACCCATCATCAAATACAGCTGCGCGGCGGGGTTTTCAGCTTGTAAAGCCTGCAAAGTATCAATGGTGAAGGTAGGGCCGGTACGTTTGATCTCCCGGTCATTCACCACCACGTACGGCATATCTGCAAACGCCAGTCGGGTCATGGCCAGGCGATGTTCGGCTGCGCTGAGAGTACGTGCCTTGTGCCAGGCCTGCCCGGTGGGTATGACGTACAGCATGTCCAGTTCAAGCTCAGCAAGGGCAGTTTCCGCCAGCGCCAGGTGCGCGTTGTGTGGCGGATCAAACGCACCACCAAACACGCCAATTTTTTTCTGCCTCAAACCCAGTCCCGCCGAGGTAAAAACTCTTTGGTCAGGCGCTCCTCTTGGGATCCCACCTCGACGGGCCGCTGGTACGACCAGCTGGCCAGCGGCGGCATGCTCATCAGGATGGACTCGGTGCGCCCACCCGACTGCAAGCCAAAGTGCGTGCCCCTGTCCCACACAAGATTGAACTCGACATACCTGCCGCGCCTGTAAAGCTGAAACTCGCGCTCACGCTCGCCGTAAGACGTGTCTTTGCGTTTTTCAACAATCGGCAAATAGGCTGTGATCAGCGAATCAGCCACGCTTTGCATCATGGCAAAGCTTTGTTCGGGCCCCAGTTCCTGAAAGTCATCAAAAAACACGCCGCCCACGCCGCGCTGCTCGCCCCGGTGCTTCAAATAAAAATACTCGTCGCACCACTTTTTAAAGCGTGGGTATTTGTCGTCGCCAAACGGAGCAAGCGCGTCTTTGCAGGTCTGGTGAAAATGCACCGCGTCTTCTTCAAAAGCGTAGTACGGCGTCAAATCCATCCCGCCACCAAACCAGCACACCACGGGGCTGCCATCCACAGGCGTCGCGGCCAGCATGCGCACATTCATGTGCACGGTGGGCACAAACGGATTGCGCGGATGAAATACCAGCGATACTCCCAAAGCCTCAAACGGCGCACCCACCAGTTCGGGCCGGTGTTCGGTCGCTGAGGGGGGCAACCTGGGCCCGCGTACGTGGGAAAAGCCACAGCCTGCCCGCTCAAACACCTTGCCGCCTTCCAGAATTTGCGTGATGCCGTTACCTTGTAGCGGCTCGCCCGGCGCTTTTTGCCAGCGATCAGCAACAAAAGCTTGGCCATCGACGTTTGCTATGGCGGTGGTGATGCGGGTTTGCAGTCCCAGTAAAAAACTGCGAACGGCAGACAGATCAACGGCTTGCAAGGCGTCGTCGCTCATCACTTGATGGCTCTATAACCAATGTCGGTACGCATCTGGGCGCCATCAAAGCTGATGCCCAGCGCCACGTCATAAGCCCGCTGATGCGCCGCTTTAACCGTAGTGCCCAAGGCAGTCACGCACAGCACCCGGCCACCTGAGGTGATCGTTTCGACGGTTTGGTTAACCTGCGAGGCTGTACCTGCATGAAACACCATGCTGTCATCCGTTTCTACAGGCAAGCCTTTGACCACATCACCTTTACGCGGGTGCAAGGGGTAGCCGTGTGCTGCCATCACCACACCCAGCGCGGGGCGGCGGTCCCATTCCAGTTCAACCGTGTCCAGCATGCCCGACGTGGCGGCCAGCATCACGTCGACCAGATCAGTCTTCAGCCGCATCATGATGGGCTGCGTCTCCGGGTCGCCCATGCGGCAATTAAATTCAAGTGTTTTGGGTTTTCCCTGCGCGTCAATCATCAGCCCAGCGTATAAAAACCCGGTAAAGGTGATGCCGTCCTTTTCCATCCCCTTGATGGTTGGCATGATGATTTCACGCATGGCCCGGGCGTGTACGTCAGGTGTCACTACCGGAGCTGGTGAATACGCCCCCATACCGCCGGTGTTGGGGCCCTTGTCGTGATCAGCCAAGCGTTTGTGGTCCTGGCTGGTCGCCATCACAGCCACGTTTTTACCGTCGCACATCACGATAAAACTTGCTTCTTCGCCAGCCAAGAATTCTTCAATAACGACACGCGCCCCGCCCTCGTTGTGCGTCACTCCCAAGACGTTTTGGTCTGGGCCAGCGGCCAGCATGAACTCAATCGCCTCGTGCGCCTCATGCAGCGTCATCGCCACCACCACGCCCTTGCCAGCGGCCAGGCCGTCGGCCTTGACCACAATCGGCGCACCTTTTTCATCCACATAGGCATGTGCAGCGACCGCATCCGTAAAGGTTTCGTACTCGGCTGTGGGAATGCCGTGGCGCTTCATGAAAGCTTTTGAAAACGCCTTGGAGCTTTCAAGCTGGGCAGCCGCTTTGGTTGGGCCAAAAACGCGAAGGCCATGGGTGCGAAATTCATCCACAATGCCGGCGGCCAGGGGTTGTTCTGGGCCTACCACTGTCAGCGCAATTTTCTCGTTGATTGCCCAAGCCCGTAATTCATGAATATCCGTGATGTTGATGTTTTCCAGCCGCCTGTCAAGCGCCGTGCCGCCGTTGCCGGGGGCCACATACACCGCTTGCACTTTGGGCGACTGGGCCAGCTTCCAGGCCAGCGCATGTTCACGACCACCGCCGCCTACGACTAAAACTTTCATCGGGTAACTTTCATTCTGCTTTACTCTGACAAAGCCGCGTTATGAAACACGTCCTGGGTATCGTCCAAATCTTCCAGCACATCCAGCAGTTTTTGCATGCGTGTTGCCTCGCTGCCTGCCATGTCAATCATGTTGTCAGCCCGCATGGTGACTTCGGCGATTTCAGCCTTCAAGCCAGCGGCTTCCAAAGCGTTTTTGACGCTTTCAAATTCTGTGTACGGCGTCAGCACTTCAATCGCACCGTCGTCATGCGTGATCACGTCGTCTGCACCAGCTTCCAACGCCAGTTCCATGACCCGGTCTTCATTCGTACCCGGCGCAAAAATAAATTGCCCGCAGTGTTTGAACTGAAACGCCACCGAACCCTCGGTGCCCATGTTGCCGCCATGCTTGACAAACGCATGCCGCACCTCGGCCACCGTACGGGTTTTATTGTCGGTCATGCAGTCAATGATGATGGCCGCGCCGCCGATGCCGTAGCCCTCGTAGCGCACCTCCTCGTACTGCACGCCTTCCAGGCTGCCCGTGGCTTTGGCGATGCCGTATTTGACGTTTTCAAGCGGCATGTTGGCCGCTTTGCCCTTTTCAACGGCCAGGCGCAAGCGCGGATTGGTGGCTACATCACCACCGCCCAGCCGCGCCGCGACCATGATCTCGCGCATCACGCGCGTCCAAATGCGCTGGCGCTTTTCGTCCTGCCGTCCCTTGCGGTGCTGAATATTTGCCCATTTACTGTGACCTGCCACGGGAATCCTTCAGAATTTTGATTTACGCTACTAACAGTTATTGCATCTATTTTACTTTTTCACTTGAGGACACATTCATGGCTGAGCCCATATTGCTTGCAAAGAACGCGACCACCGTCTGCGAACTGCTCCCCGCGCTGGCCAACCGCCACGGTTTGATCACAGGAGCCACGGGTACGGGCAAAACCGTCACCCTGCAAACCCTGGCTGAAAACTTCTCAAAAATCGGCGTGCCAGTGTTCATGGCCGACGTCAAAGGCGACCTGACGGGTATCAGCCAGGCCGGGAAAATCGGCGACAAGATGGCCGGTGTTTTGAAAGAACGCGATATTGACCTGCCCGCACCTGCTGCCTGCCCGGCCACCCTGTGGGACGTGTTTGGCGAGCTGGGCCACCCGGTACGCGCCACCATTTCAGACATGGGGCCGCTGTTGCTGGGCCGCATGCTTAATTTGAACGAAACCCAAGCAGGTGTGCTGAACCTCGTTTTTAAAATTGCCGACGACAACGGTCTCTTGTTGCTGGACCTGAAAGACCTGCGCACCATGCTGCAGTACGTGGGCGACAACGCCAGCGAGTTCACCACCAAATACGGCCATGTCAGCGCCGCCAGTGTGGGGGCCATTCAGCGCGGGCTGCTGCAAATTGAAAGCCAGGGCGCTGACAAATTCTTCGGCGAGCCGATGCTCAACATCAGCGACTTCATGCAAACGACCGACGGCAAAGGCGTCATCAACATCCTGACCGCCGACAAGCTGATGAACGCACCACGTCTGTACGCCACCTTTTTGCTGTGGATGCTGTCAGAGCTGTTTGAACAGTTGCCCGAGGTGGGCGACCTGGAGCAACCCAAGCTGGTGTTCTTTTTTGACGAAGCGCATTTGCTGTTCAACGAAGCGCCCAAGGTGCTGGTTGAGCGCATCGAGCTGGTCGTGCGGCTGGTCCGGTCAAAAGGCGTGGGCGTGTATTTTGTGACACAAAACCCGCTTGACATTCCTGACTCCGTGCTGGCCCAGTTGGGCAACCGGGTGCAGCACGCCCTGCGGGCCTTCACCCCGCGTGACCAAAAGGCCGTCAAGGCCACCGCCCAAACCATGCGCCAAAAGCCCGGTCTGGACATTGAAACCGCGATTACCGAGCTGGCTGTGGGTGAGGCACTTATCAGCCTGCTGGATGCCAAGGGCAGACCCAGCGTGACCGAGCGTGTTTATGTGTTGCCGCCAGGCAGCCAGATTGGCCCCATCACACCCGAACAGCGCCAGGCGCTGCTGCAAAATTCACTGGTTGCGGGCGTGTATGAAAAAGCCCAAGACCGTGAATCCGCTTATGAAAAATTGCAAGGCCGGGTTCAAGCAGGTGCAACCGCCGCACAAACACTGCCAGGCGGCGGTGCAGCCGGGCAAACCGATTCCGGCGGCATCATGGGCGGCTTGAAAGACGTGCTGTTTGGCAGGACCGGCCCACGCGGCGGTGTGCACGACGGCCTGGCCCAAAGCATGGCCAAGTCAGCCGTGCGCACCATGGGTTCTACCGTAGGCAGGGAAATCATTCGCGGTGTGCTGGGCAGTATTTTTGGCGGTGGCAAGCGATAAAAGGAATAACTTGTCAAGCGTCACAGTCATTGCTACATTAATTTTTTAAAGGATATGCAATGCCTGCTGACGTTGTTGCCCCATTTTTAGATTCGCCGCCATCCCACCACATTCGCCTGACGTCTCACACAGGTGGTCATGGCGCGTTGCCTATCCACTGGGCCGCTGCCACCGCAACTGAGCGCGGGCCAGTGGTTGGCACCACCACCAGGCGCAGCCACCGCAATGTGATTGGTACGCACAGCGGCTCTTACAGCATTTACCGCGCGCTGGCAGTGGCTTCTGGCGGGCTGTCGCCGCAGCACAAGGCGGACTTGACCAACACCTCACCCACCGATGTGATTGGCCCTTACCCGCAATGGAGCGAGCCTGGCCGCATCGTCGCCATGGACCCTTGGGGTGCCACTGTGGCTGATGTATTTGCCGCAGAGCTGGCCGCAGGCTACGACATACGCCCCACGATTGCCGTGACCCAAGCGCACGTGATTTTGCCCGAGGTGATAGAGGCATTGCAGTCTGGCCGCCTGAAGGCGGACGGCAAGTTTTTAACCGCTGGTGGTGCGGCCATGGTGACCAAGGTGGCAGTAGAGCCCGTGTGGTTTTTGCCTGAAGTCTCCAAGCGCTTTAACTGCACCGAGGCCGACCTGCGCCGCGTGCTGTTTGAAGAAACCGGCGGCATGTACCCCGAGCTGGTCACCCGCAGCGACCTGGAAGTGTTTTTGCCGCCCATCGGCGGGCTGACGGCTTATATCTTTGGTAACCCGCGCGATCTGGCCAACCCGGCCATTGAGCTGACGGCCCGCGTGCATGACGAATGCAATGGCTCTGACGTGTTTGGCTCTGACATCTGCACCTGCCGCCCTTACCTCACGCATGCCATTGAAGAGTGCATACAGGGTGCGCAGCGTGGGGGCGTGGGTCTGGTGTCGTACTTCCGCAAGGAAGGGCGGGCGCTGGGCGAGGTCACCAAATTTCTGGTTTATAACGCCCGCAAAAGGCAAGTCGGTGGTGACACGGCGGAGCAGTACTTCAACCGCACCGAATGCGTGGCGGGCGTGCAAGACATGCGTTTTCAAGAGCTGATGCCCGACGTGCTGAACTGGCTGGGCATACGCAAAATTCACCGTCTTGTGTCGATGAGCAACATGAAGTACGACGCCATCACGCGTGCAGGCATTGAGGTGGTCGAGCGGGTGAACATTCCGGACGATTTGATTCCCGCAGATGCGCAGGTAGAGATGGACGCAAAAATGGCAGCAGGCTACTTCACGCCGGGTGCGGTGCCGGGTGCTGAAGAGCTTAAAAAAGCCAAAGGCCGGAGCCTGGATGCCTAAAGCAAACAGTACCTCTTCCGCTATTAATAGCGTAGCTAATGCTGCCCAGATACAAGGGACTACAGCCCAATCAATAGCTGAATTACGGTCTACAACGACGATTCGCAGCCGTGCGCAAGGCTTGCTGGCACGTGCGCGGCGAGGTGAATCGACCTGGTTCAGCGTTAACGATGGCGCCATGGCAATCGCGGCCGCATTGGTAGCCGAGCTGACGCAGGCCCGGTACCCTGACCTGAAGATTCCGTATCACAGCCGATGGCGGCATTTTGAGGCAGGCGGCATTGACAGGGCCAGCCAGCTTGACCTGGCATTACGCAGCGCATCACCGATTGAAAAAGCCCGTACCCGGATTGATCTGGCAGTGGTCAGCGTGCTGCTGGATGCGGGTGCTGGCGCGGACTGGTCTTACCGCGAACACGCAACTGACGGACTAACTGGCCGTGAATTCACGCGTTCTGAAGGGCTGGGTGTCGCAAGCTTTCATGTCTTTATGGCGGGCCTGTTTTCCAGCGACCCGGCAAAGCCACTGCAAGCCGATGCACGCGGGCTGCAAACCATCAGTGCGGCGCAACTCGCTGACGCGTTTCAGGTCACCGCCGCTAACCCGCTGGTTGGTTTGGAAGGACGCGCTGCCCTGCTGCGCCGTCTGGGCCATGCACTGCAAGACCAGAGCGAGCTGTTTGGCAAACAGGGGCGGCCGGGGCATTTGTTTGACGTGTTGACGCAAGGCCGCAAAACCATTCAGGCGCACGACGTGTTGTCGGTGCTGTTAGCCGGGCTAGCCCCCATCTGGCCAGCGCAAAACGTTTTGCAAGGCGTAGCGTTGGGTGATTGCTGGCGGCATGCGGCGGTGCCCGGCCAAAGCGTCAGCGACGCGACCCAAGGCTGGATGCCGTTTCACAAACTATCGCAGTGGCTGACCTATTCATTGCTGGAGCCCTTCGAATGGGCGGGCATTCGTGTTGAAGGCCTGGATGCCCTGACTGGCCTGCCGGAATACCGCAACGGTGGGCTGTTTTTAGATGCGGGCGTGCTGCGGCTGAAAGACCCGACACACGCAAGCCACCTGCACGCCGCAGGCGACGAGCTCATCGTCGAATGGCGGGCACTGACAGTTGCCCTGCTGGACGAGCTGGCCCCGCTGGTGCGCGAACAGCTTGGCTTGACCGAAGCGCAAATGCCGTTAGCCTGCGTGCTTGAAGGCGGCACCTGGGCCGCAGGTCGCGCCTTGGCGCAGCAGTTGCGCGTCGGCCCACCGCCCCTGAACATCGTCAGCGATGGCACCGTATTTTAAAAACTTCCTATCCAACAAATCATCAACCCATGACCAACCCACACCACAAAGTTCACCTGATAGACCACCCGCTGGTGCAGCACAAGCTCACCTTGATGCGCCGCAAGGACGCGTCCACCAACACCTTTCGTACGCTGCTCAATGAACTGAGCATGCTGCTGGCCTACGAGGTGACGCGCGACATGCCCATGCAAGACATTGAAATTGAAACGCCGCTGGAAACCATGACCTCCAAAGTCATTGACGGTAAAAAACTGGTGTTTGTGTCCATCTTGCGGGCCGGTAACGGCATTCTGGAAGGCATGCTCAGCGTGGTGCCGGGCGCCCGCGTCGGCCATGTCGGCCTGTACCGCGACCCCAAAACGCTGACAGCGGTGGAGTACTACTTCAAAATGCCGCATGACATGGAGGCGCGCGACGTGATTGTGGTGGACCCGATGCTGGCCACCGGCAATTCCGCCATTGCAGCCGTCGAGCGGCTCAAAGAGTTAAATCCAAAATCCATCAAGTTCGTCTGCCTGCTGACCTGCCCGGAAGGCATCGCCGCCCTGCACAAGGCCCACCCCGACGTGCCGATTTACACCGCAGCCATTGATCGCCAGCTCAACAGCCACGGCTACATCTTGCCGGGCCTGGGCGATGCGGGTGACCGGATTTTTGGCACAAAATAGGTTTTTTGGGCTGTTTTTTGCCATTTTCAGGCATCAAATAAGCCTCTAGCCCAATAGATTCGGGTGCAAGCAGCTCCTTAATCAATAGCATTCAAATCTATGCAACTCTCAATTTTTACCCAGCCTTTGAGGACAACTCGGCCAAGATGTTGCTGTCGTTTTTGGCGGCCTGGCAGCCGTGAGGTGGTCAAAAGGCTCTTTAGTGCATCATTGGCTGAAATACGCAGATCAATGTCTGCAACCGACTTGAAACCCAATTAGGAGGCGATATCAGCTGTGTTGTGCGCTATCACACCTGCCTCAACTATGCGACGCAATGCTTCGTGCACTTCATCGGCTACTTCAATTTTGTTCTCGGCCAGGCGCTTTTCACGATCTGCTGCAGAGCGTTCAAAAGGCACGCGTACCGGGCGAGACGGGTCAACAGGCCGCGTACTGCGCATGTTGTCCGCAAACTCGGCCACCCTATGCTGGTAGTCCTCGGCTGATGACAACAATTCCGGGTTGATGACCAGCATAAAAAATCCGCAGTCGTGCGTCTTTTTAGGAGCGCCAGATGCACCGCCCATCATGCCCAGCAGTTGCACCACCATGGCAAGGCCCGAACCCTTGTGCCCACCCCAAACCCCGAATGCACCTTGCAGCGCGGCAGCCGGGTCACGCGTCGGATTGCCCGCCGCATCAAATGCAGTGCCTTCAGGCAGCAACTGGCCCAGGCGCTGCGCCAGCACCACCTCACCGAGCATGATCGCCGAGGTGCCTATGTCCCAAATCACCGGCGTTGAAGTTGAGGGAAAGCCAAAAGCGATCGGATTGGTTGAAAAGCGACCCTCTGACCCGCCATGAGGCGCAACGCGGCGTCCGCCGCTACCTGCAACCATGCCCGCAAAGCCAGATTTGGTGATCTCTTCAAGGTAGTAGGAAAACATGCCCGTGTACCAGGTCTGGTTGGCACTCACCACAGCGAGACCTGTTTTTTTTGCCTTGGCAATCGCCATGTCCGTCGCCATGCGGCCTATCAGGTAGCCGACCTGGTCACCGCCATCAAGCGCGGCGGAAACAGGACTTTCCTTGATGATCTTGATCGGATGGCGTGGCCAAGTTGTCGCCTGAATACGCTCAATCACCGACAGTGCACGCGGCAATCCGCCAAAAGACAGACCCCGCAGTTCGCAATCGATCAGGTGATCGCCAATGGTTTCAGCGTCCTTCTGGCTGTGGCCGACAGCCACCATGGATGCCTCGACAAGTTGACGGGCTTCAGCGATGGTAAGAATCATGTGTCTCTCCTGTTCCAATTTGTTGATGAAAGTCAGCTGCGTTGAAGGGCGCCAGGCACAGCCTGACCACCGCGAAGCAGATTTAATATTGGGCAGAACCTGCCGACCAGCTCGTGCAGTTTTGAGAGCTGGTCGTCAGGCGCAGGCGATGCCACGCGCAGCACATAGGCCAGATTGGCAAGTACGGAAGGAAAATCCGGAAATGCCGGATGGCCCGTACGGGCATCAAAATTTCCCGTGACCACAACATCGGCAGAATCAACCGGAACATCCAGCCAGGCTGCCTGGATCATCAAGGTGTGTACGAGACAACTCCCCAGGCTGCCTAGCAGCAACTCTGGTGCGCTGGGTCCCAGGTTGTACCCTGCAAGATCAGGTGGTGCATCGGTCACAACCTGGAAGTCACGTATGCGTACCCTGCGTATCCCGCTGCGTCCTTCAGCCGTGACATGTGCTGACAGTGTTTTGGTCACAGGTCCGTCGGCATCAATTGCCGCCTTGCGAACCTTCAATGCATCGGCCTTCTCCTGGAGATAAGCAGTTAACGGGCTCATGGCCTGCCAGCTCAATCGGGCTTGATGTTTGCAGCTTTGATAATGCCGGACCATTTGACGGTATCGGACCTGATCAATGCAGCAAGACGGGGGCGCCCACCGTTTCCAGGTGTCAGACCGCGTTGCTCAAACTGTGCCTTGGTCTCCGGGTCACTCAGGTAGTTGGTGAGCTCTGAACTCAGCTTGTCAAGAATAGCCTGGGGTGTTCCGGCAGGTGCGACCACAGCGTACCAGTCACCAAACTCGACGCCGGGTATACCCGCTTCGGCAATTGTCGGTACGTCCGGGAACTGGGCGTTGCGCTTGCCCTCTGTCACGGCCAGAGGTACAAGCCGACCAGCTTTTATCAAGGGCTGGGCCAGTGCAGGCGATGTGAACGTGTAAGTAACCTCACCTGCAAGTACGGCAGCCAATGCAGGTGCTGCACCCTTGTAGGGGATATGCGTCATCTTCACATGGGTTACGCCATTTAGCATTTCAGATGTGATGTGAGCTGATGTACCGGCACCCGATGTGCTGTAGTTGACCGTACCGGGTGCTGCCTTGGCCTTTGCAATCAGCGATGCAAGTGAGGTAAGGCCTGTCCCAGGGGCTGTTACGGCGATAAGTGGCGTGGAATAAATCAAGGCCAACGGGTCGAAAGCTTTGGACACCTCATAGGGTACTTTTTCATAAAGCGATGAGTTCATGGTGAGCGTACCCACATGACCTATCAGCAAGGTGTAGCCATCCGCCGGAGATTTGGCGGCAATGTCGGACCCGATGATGCCGGACGCGCCGGGCTTGTTGTCAACAATGACCTGCTGGCCCAGACGCTGGCTGAGTCCGGCGGAGATAAAACGACCTGCAATGTCCGAACCGCCACCGGGCGCAAAGGCAACAATCAGGCGGATGGGTTTGTTGGGGTAGTTTGCAGCTTGGGCAAATACAGCAACTGGCAGAGCAGGTGCCAACAGCATTGCAACACAGAAGCCCCGGCGGGTGGCTGCGATAACGGTGGTTCTTTTTTGGTTTTTCATATTATCTCCATTTCAGATCTATGCGGACATTAGGAACAAGTGCTATTTACGCCAAGAGAATTCAGCCGTGCGACTTTGGCGTGTAGTGCCCGCCAACACAGCTGCGAGCTCATCGCTTTTGAAGGGCACACAGTAAGCTGGGCGCGCGCGCTCAAAACGCCACCCCTCAGACAATGGGCCGGCATCGACCACATCAAACCCGAATTCGTCCACCAACTTCGCGACCACAGCCTTTGCAGCGTTGTCGTCACCCGCCATCGGCAATGCGCGACGCCCGACAGACCCGGCCGGAAGGCCATCTTTTTCCAGGTCGTTGGCCATGATGGCGTTGAAGGCTTTCACGAGCTTCGCGCCCTTGAGATGCGCAGCCGTCAGCTCGCTGGTGGTCGCCTTACCGCTGTCGAGTTCAGGTATGGGGCCGTCGCGGTCCGGGTAATAGTTGTTGGCATCGACAACAATCTTGCCCGCCAGTGCTTCCGCAGGGAGCGAAAGGTAGTTGCTGAAGGGGACGGCGAGAAACACCACATCACCGAACTTCGCAGCGTCCTCAGCAAAGCCGGATTTGCATTTGATGGCGGCCACTGCACTGCGAAGAGAGTCTGGCCCTCGCGAGTTGCTGATCATCACTTCGTGGCCATTCCTGACACCATGAATGGCGATCAGGCGTCCGATAAAACCCGCACCTATGATTCCGATTTTCATGACTGCTCCCCTTCAATCTTCAGTTTTCACGCAGTGGCCTTGGCGGCAACAGCGCGGCGATCCCAGTGTCCAGCCTGCAGTTCGGTATCGACAATGCGGAATTTTTCCACCTTGCCGGAGAGCGTCTTGGGCAGGTTTTCACGAAATTCAATGTAGCGCGGCAACATGAACTTGGGCAACATGCCGTCAATGCGTGCAGCCAGTTGCGCTTCATTTAGCGTGGAGCTGTCTTTCATCACTGCGACGAGGCGGACATCGTCCTCCCCATCACCTGCTGGATAGGCGACCACTGCGCACTCCACCACGTCAGGCTGCTGCATGACGATGGCCTCAACCTCATAGGCTGAAATATTTTCGCCGCGTGAGCGAATGCGCTCCTTCTTGCGGCCATCAAAATAATAAAAACCGTCCGCATCCACCCGCAGGTAATCACCCGTGTGAAACCACAGGTTCTTCATGGCCGCTACGGTTTCCGCAGGCTTGTTGAGGTAGCCCTTCATCATGATGGCCGGCTTCTTGGGGCGCACGACCAGTTCACCGACTTCACCAACGGGCAGCAATCTGTCCATCTCGTCCACGACCTGTGCTTCCCAGTCCGGGTTGATGCGACCGGATGAGCCTTCGCGGCGCTCGGGCCAGTGGCTGCTGATGACAATGCCGGTTTCCGTCATGGCAAAAGCCTCTACCAGCTTTACGCCAAAACGCTCTTCAAAGACCGGGTCATGATGACCGTTGAACATCACGCGCAGGCTGTGCGCCCGGTCCAGGTCCGAAGATGGTCTGGCCTTGAGTGTGGGCGGTACGGTAAAAATCGTTACACCAACAGTTGCTTTTACGTCGGTCACTTCCTGCCAGAAAGTGGTCCCGCTGAAGCGCGGTGCCAGATGGGCATGTGCGCCAAGCATCAATGCAGGAAGGCAGGCCATGCTACGGGACATGCCATGAAACAGCGGCAGCGGCGCGTAGATGATGTCATCGCGCGTGATGCCCACCGTATTGATGCAGGTCAACGAGGTTTGAAACGTGTGTGCGTAGGGAACCAGTACGCCCTTGGACGGACCCGTTGTGCCCGAGGTGTAGGGAATCAGGTGAATGTCATCAAAGCGGGATGGCGCGCAAAACACACCACCAGCAAGCCCTGTGTTGCAGACCTCATCCCATGTCAGCACTTTTTTAATCGGCAGCGGGTGAATGGGTTTACTTTCAGCGCCAACAACAATCAGCGCATCGATGTCCTGCAACTGTTCCTTTTGCAGCATGGCCAGGTTATCAACAAGCGATGCATCGGCGATCACCGCACGAGCACTCACGTCTTTGAGCAGGTAGGCCAGCGTGTCGCCTTTGAGCGACGTGTTGACCGGAACCACGATGGCATTGAGGAAGCTTAATGCCCAATAGGCCAGCATGAATTCTGCACTGTTGTGCATGAGCAGGATTACCGGCTGTTGCGTACCCACACCAAGTTGATTCAGGCCTTTGGCCAGTTTCTGCGATTCATTGAAAAACTCTGCATAAGTCCACCGTTTCTGGAGAAAACCCAGATAAGGTCTGTCTGCATTTTTCGCCACCTGGTTGATGATGAAGCTGCCAAACACACGGTCTTCCAGCGCAATTTCGGGCGCGAAGCTTTTTTGTTTTTTCATGGCCTTTTGGCTTTTTGGTTGCTACGCATGCATCCATTTAGTCGAGCTTGAGACTGATACGCTTGGCAACCTGGCCCCACTTCAGCTGCTCGCTCTTGATGTACTTGTTGAAGTCCTCGGTGCTACCCTGAACCGGCAAGAAACCCTGCCCACGCATCTGCTGGACTACCTCAGGCTGGGCCAGCACGGCGTTCATTTCCTTCTGCAATTTGGCAACCATAGGCGCTGGTGTGCCGGCCGGTGCCATGATGCCGCCCCAGTCGTAGTATTCAAAGCCTTTCAGAGTCTCTGCAAGCGCTGGCAGGTCTGGATATTCTGCTATGCGCGTATCACTGGTGATGGCTAAAGCGCGCAGCTTCTTTGCCTTGACCAGCGGCCAGCCGGCAGACTGGTTGATGAACACTGCATTGACATCCCCACCAGCCACTGCCACCATGGAGTCATTCGATGTCCGGAAAGGGATGTGCAACATGAATATGCTGGCCAGCCCTTTGAAATACTCTGCGGACAGGTGGGCACCCGTGCCATTGCCACCAGACGAAAAAGTCAACTTGCCCGGGCTGGCTTTGGCTGCCGCAATCAGGTCAGCTACCGTCTTGTAGGGCGAGGCCTCAGACACCACCAGCATCAACGGCGATTTGTAGATCTGCGCGACAGGCACAAAATCCTTGTAAACGTCGTATGGCAGTTTGGTGTAGACGTTCGGATTGACAGCAAGGCCTGCCGTGTGCCCCAGAATGATGGAGTAGCCATCAGGGTCTGCCTTGGCGCCCGCAGCCATGCCGATAGAGCCACCCGCGCCAATTTTTGTGTCAATGACAAAAGGCTGGCCCAAACGCTCAGCGAGATTTTTGGACATCATCCGCGCCATCAGGTCAGGATTAGAGCCAGGGCTGTAGGGCACGATGACCCGGACTGCCTTGCTCGGGTAGGCCTGCGCCCACGCCGGTGCTACGAAGGTCAGGGCTGCTGCCAATGCGCACAATGTCGTCAGAAATTTACCGAGTTTCATATCGTCTCCGTTGATTGTTCGAAATACGCGCTGGCCATGTCAGCTGTGTGTGACATCAGGGCTGTTTTTTTTGAACAACAACACAGCGCTCTGCCGATAATACGAACGGAGCCTGCCAACAACAATACGCATAGCGGTCATAGTCGCTATAACGAAATGTATTTTTGGGGACCTTTTGAGAGGCGGATTACCCTGTGCAACCCAGCTTGTTTATAGCCAGGACTCAAGCTGAAGGCAGACTACTCGCTATCTTTGCCCGAAAGCAGTTTGCCTTGCCAGGTGCGTCCGCGCACACCATTGATGATGGCTTCAGACACTTCGGCCGCCATGGCACGCATCGGCAAGGTTTCGGGTTTGAGGCGCCGCGTGGCCAGAAACAGTCGCCATTGCATCGTCGGCTCGATGATGGGAAGGAAGCGTACGCCATTACCTTTCAACACTTCTGCATGCACCGCGTTGTAAGCCAGGATGGTAAAGCCCAGACCCGCATTGACCAGCGTCTTGGCCAGCGAGATGCCATCGACCTCAATCACGATGTTGGGCACCATGTTGATGGTGGAGAACGCATCGTCCACCATGCGGCGCAAATCCTGACCCTTGCCTGCCGTGATAAGGGGCAGCTTTGACACGGTCTCCAGTGAAACCGAATTTTGCTTCGCAAGGTGGTCGGCTTCTTTGGACAGTTTTGCAGGTGGTAAAACCAGTCCCATTTCCAGATCCATCAGGCCTTTGAGTTCAAGCTCGGCCATGCGCGGATTGCCGTAGAGCAAGGCCATGTCAAGAGAACCGCTGACCAGCAGGTTGGTCAGGGCCGAAGGGTAACTCTGCACAATATGAACCGCCACGTCCGGATACTTGGAACGGTACCGGCGCATCACGTCAGGCATGAGGTATTCAGAAATGGCTGTTGATACACCAATGGTCAGGCGCCCTCTCGGCAGCCTTGCCGCATCGCCAAGGGTCTCGTAAAGCGAGTCCACTTCACCGACGATTTTTTGAGCCTTCTCATACAAGGCAATGCCTGTTTCCGTGAGTGCAAAGCCTTTGGTCAGCTTTCGGAAAAGACGGGTCTTGAGCGTGCGCTCAAGGAGCAAGACCTGGCGGCTCACCGCAGGCTGCGAGATCCGCAGGTGCAGTGCCGCTTGCGAATAACTTCCAAACTGCGCCACCGCGCAAAAGTAGCGTAAAGCGCGAACGTCGATATCAGTCATGACAAGTCAGGTTGTGTAGACATCGGCGCGTCCGTTTCTACATCGCCATGATGCTGACAGCCTTGGTCACAAGATAGGCCTCCAGCGCTTCCGGTCCGCCTTCAGAACCATAGCCCGAATCCTTGACGCCCCCAAAAGGCATTTCTGGCGATGGTGCCGCTGGCTGGTTGATCCAGAGCATGCCAAGCTCCAGGCGATGCGACAGCGCATGCACAGTGCTGATCGATTTGGTAAATGCATAACCAGCGAGTCCGTAAGGGAGCCGATTTGCCTCGGTGATGGCTTCATCGAGCGTGTCAAAACCACGGATGGCAGCGACGGGCCCGAAAGGTTCGTTGTTAAACACATCCGCGTCCAATGGCACATTGTTGAACACTGTGGGCATGAAGAAGTTGCCAACCGCACCGATACGCTCGCCACCTGTTTCAACGGTAGCACCTTTGGCGATGGCGTCTCTGGTCACTTTTGTCATGGCAGTGATGCGTCTGGGGTTGGCAAGCGGACCGAGATTGTTACCCTGCACCATACCATCGCCCACCTTCAGCCCCTGGGCGTATGCGACCATCGCCTTTACAAACTCTGCACGGATGCTGTTATGTACCAGGAAACGGGTCGGAGAAATACAGACCTGCCCCGCATTGCGGAATTTCGCGCCGCCTGCTGCCTTGACGGCCAAGGCCACATCGGCGTCTTCACACACGATGACGGGGGCGTGCCCGCCGAGTTCCATCGTTACACGCTTCATGTGCAGGCCAGCCATAGCGGCGAGTTGCTTGCCGACTGGTGTCGAGCCGGTGAAGGTCACCTTGCGGATGACGGGATGTGCAATCAGGTATGAAGATATTTCAGCCGGATCGCCATAGACCAGGCCCACGGTGCCCGCAGGTACGCCCGCATCGACAAAAGCCTGCATCAGGGCTGCAGGTGAGGCAGGTGTTTCTTCCGGTGCCTTGACGATGATGGAGCATCCGGTTGCAAGGGCTGCCGCAACCTTGCGCACGGCTTGATTGATGGGGAAGTTCCATGGCGTGAAGGCAGCCACAGGCCCAAGCGGCTCCTTGAGCACAAGTTGCTGCGCATTGAGGTTGCGCGAAGGAACGATACGGCCATAGATGCGCCGACCTTCATCGGCAAACCACTCGATGATGTCTGCTGAAGACATCACTTCAACCTTCGCCTCACCCAGCGGTTTCCCCTGCTCCTGTGTCATCAATGCTGCAATCTCCGGCGCCCGTTCGCGCATCAGCGCAGCCGCCTTGCGCATGATGGTGGCACGCTCATTGGCCGGTATGGCGCGCCAAGCCACGAACCCGCGCTGCGCCGAAGCCAGCGCCCGGTCAAGGTCGGCAATGCCCGCATGCGCGACCTTTCCAATGACATTGCCGGTTGCAGGATTGGCAACGTCAATTGTCTTGCCACTGGCAGCATCGGCCCATTGGCCGTCTATTAATAATCGGGTGTCTGTATAGCTTGTCATAGGTGTTCCGCGTCTTCAATCAAGGGTTGAGTCCAAGGCTGCTTCAAGCTGAAGCAGCCTCGCGCTCAAGCATCTCGCGTTGCGAGGGGTGTGCAATATCAAGCATACGCTGCTTTCTTTGGGCAAGTGAAAGCCCCCTCAAGTCGGCAATGCCATGCTCGCTGACGATAACGCCTGCATCGCAGCGCGGGGTGGTCACAGGCCCGGAAAGCCGGCCAACAACACGCGACCGCTGGCCCGCCATGGACGGCAGTGCAACGATGGGAATGCCGCCTCTGCTGAAATGTGCAGCCCGCAAAAAATCAGGTGCACCGCCTACCGCACCCAGGTATTCGCCATTAGCCACTTCGGCATTCACCTGGCCTGTCAGGTCAACCTCAATGGCTGAATTGATGGCCACAAATTTATGCAGCGAGCGAAGCACTTCGGGGCCATGGGTGTAGCCGTTGCCACGCATGCCCAAGGCCATATTACGGTCCGCAAAGTCGTAAAGTCGGCGCGTACCTATCAACAATCCGGTGATGCTGACACCCACATCCCTGCCCTTTACTGTGTTGGTCAAAGCGCCAGACTCGGCCAGTCCAACAATACCGTCACCGACAATTCCGGAGTGAACACCAAGCTCCCTGCGGTTGTGCAGAAGCCCAAGCGTCGCATCGGCTACCCCGCCCAGACCAAATTGCAGGGTTGAACCGTCTTCAATCAGGTCGGCCACGCGCTGCGCAATGCGCATGTCCACAGCGGAGGTCGTTCCGGATGGGCTTTCTATAGGCGACACCGAACTATGCACCAGCAGATTGATGTCAGAAGCCGCCAGCGTGAGCGCTCCAAAGGTACGTGGCACCGAAGGATTGACTTCTGCAATGACCACCCGCGCTACTGGAATCGCCGCCACGAGCAAGTCATTGGCCAACCCCAGGCTGTAGCGACCCTCTTCATTCGGGGGCGAGACCTGTACAAGAACCACATCTGCAAAAGCTTGCCCGGGCTTCAGGACGCCAGGCAAACTGGAATAAGCGCAGGGGAAAATATCAAGAACATCGGCACGTGCCAGATTGCGGTTGCTGCCAGCACCGCAATAGCTCATGAAATGAAAATGGTCTGCATGCTCTGGCTTGAAGGTGTCGCTCAAGCCAATGCCCAAAAATATCTTCAATTGACCGAAAAATTGCCTTTGAGCAACCAGCGCGCGTGTCAGCGTCAAAGGTTCTGCGGCTGCTTGGCCCCATAGCACCGTATCGCCGTTGCGTATGTAAGGTGTCAGATCCGGCAGATTGTGGTCATCTATCGACATCAAGCCGCAACCCCTGCCGTTTTTGCTGATGGTGCGCCTATAAGGCCCCTGTCAAACATGCGCCCCAGCTCGGCACTGCCCAGCCCCAGCAGTTCGCTCAATACCTGCTCGGTGTGCTCGCCAAGCTGGGGTGCCGGTTTTGCAGGAGCCCTCTCGACGCCAGAGAAACACAGCGGCAGGCCGGGCACAAGCCAGTTCCCAACGCCTTTCTGTTCCACGTTGGCGAAAAGGGGATTGGCAGTTGAACAGGCCGGGTCGGACGTCACCAGTTGCTGCACCGTCTGGTATTTACTACAGCACACCCCGGTTTTGTCAAACGCCTGGGTGACCTGCGCCAGGCTTCTTTCATTGACCCACGGCGAGAGCAGCGCAGCAATCTCCTCACGCATACGAAAGCGGTTGCCCTCGTCATCCAGGTTGATGTCGAGCTTCTTTTCCAGTTCAGCGATGGACTGCTGCAAGCCGGTTGCCCGGCAGAGGGCATGCCATTGTTTGAGCGTGAGCCCTACGATCATGATGCGCTCGCCGTCGGCAGTTTTGAAATCGCGGCCAAAAGCGCCGAACAGGTCATTGTGGATACGCTGGCGCGCCGTGCCCAGTTGTGCCTCAGCGATAAAACCCAGATGCCCCATCACCGCCAGCGCCGCATCTTCCAGCGCAAGCTGGATGTGCTGACCTACACCGGTTTGCCGGCGCAAGCGTTCAGCGGCCAGAATGCCGATAACAGCCATATTGCCAGTCACAAGGTCCCAGGCCGGCAACACATGGTTCCAGACTTCCGTGTCACTACCGCCCCCGTTCAGAAAAGGAATACCCAGCCGCGGGTTAACGGTGTAGTCGACGGCAGAGCCACCGTGCCTGTCGCCTGAAATCGTGAGCTGGATGAGGTCAGCGCGACGTTTTTTCAGCGCTTCGTAATCCAGAAAACCACGCGGCGGAAAGTTGGTCAACAGCAGGCCGGCGTCCGGGCCGGGCGCGGTGATCAGTGCCGTCACCAGTTCACGGCCTTCAGCCGAAGCCAAGTCAATCGCGACTGATTTTTTCGATTTGTTCAAGCCACACCAGAACAGGCTGGTGTTGTTTTTGCTGACTGGCCAGCGTTTGTAGTCAAGGCCACCTGCAATCGGGTCAACGCGTATGACTTCAGCACCGAGCTGGGCCAGGGTCATACCCCCCAGCGGCGCAGCCACAAATGCTGAAGCCTCTATCACCCTCAGGCCTTTGAGGATTGCATCACTCTGCATGCGCATGCTCCCTGGATGCGGCAGAAGAAGACACCAGCGCTGTCTCAAAAAGGCTTTTGGCGATGACCTTCAACGCCAGAGTTTCCTCTGCGCCCTCGAATATGGACAGCACCCGTGCGTCCACAAAATAGCGGCTGACGGCTGACTCCTCGGCGTATCCCATACCGCCATGTATCTGCAATGCTTCACGAGTCACAAGCTCGGCTGACCGACACGCCAGCAGCTTGGCGAGGCTGGCCTCCATCTGCGCGCCGCCTTCTTCCAGGCGCTGGCCTATCGTATAGGTCAGCTTGCGGCAGGACGCGAAACGCATCGCCATCTTGGCAATCTTGACCTGTGTCAGCGGCATGTTCATCAGAGGCGAACCGAAGACGCGCCGGTCCTGGGCGTAACGGACGGCCGCGTAAAGGGCCGCCTTCATCACGCCGCAAGCACGTGCCGCCGTCTGCATGCGCCCGCCGGTCATGCCGGCCATCGTGTAATAAAAGCCCTTGCCCAGACCGCCCTCTCCGCCCAGCAGTCTGTCATCAGCTACAAAGAAATTCTCAAAATGCAGGTCAAAGGAATGCATGCCGCGATAACCGATCGTCGGGATGGCATGACCTGTCAGCAGGCCACCGCCGTCCTGCGCAAAACTGAATTCGTGGCCGCCATAAGAAGGCTTTTCAACCAGCATGATGCTCAGGCCCTTGTGGCCCGCCGATTTGTCCGGATCGGTACGGGTCACTACCATCAGTAGCCCCGCCTTGCCGGCAAAAGTGCACCAGGTCTTGGCACCATTGAGCAACCAGCCACCCTCGGTGCGTGTGCCTTTTAGTGCGAGGCTGGCCACGTCTGAACCGAAGTCGGGTTCGGTAATCGCGATACCGCACAACAGTTCACCAGTCGCAATGGCGGGTAGCAGGTCTTCTTTCTGCCTTGCCGTACCGCCAGCCATCAAGGCACGCGACAGGATTTCAGGACGGGTGATCAGGCTGCCCGCAGCCGCCAGCGATGCCTCTGAAAGCGTCTCGGTCACCGCAATCATCATCAGCACATCCTGGCTGGTGTTGCTGGCGCTGCCGCCAAACTCTTCAGGGATGGACAGGCCAAACGCTCCCATGTCACGCATGCCCTGAAGCAGAGGCTCGGGAATGATGAGGTCATCCCTGTGAATTTGCTCGGCCAGCGGTTTCACCACATCTTGAGCAAAACGGTGAAAGGCATCCTGCGCCATGGCTACCGACTCCGACAGCGTCACCACACCCACGTCGTCAGCCGTCGCCACTTGCGCCCCAATGCGCGCGAGCACGTCTGCATGACTTGTCAGCGCGCGAAACTTGCCCATGTCCGCACCATTGGCCAGCACATACAAAGCTCGCATGTCCATGGTCGCACTGATGTAGATGGATTCCAGACGCTGAACCACGCTGACCAGCGCCTCGCCTGCCGCAGTCAGCAAAAGATCGGCATCCAGAACGGATGCGGCCGGGTCGGTTACGCAGCCTGTTTCGGCGGTAAGAAGTTCTGCACTGGCCATGGCCAGTTCATAGCTGACAAACTGGTGCCGGTCGAGCAGCGCCGCCTGTAGCTTGCCACCCTTTGAACACTGGCGGGCAACTTCCGCCACGGCGTCATCGAACAAAACGCGAAGCGCCGAGAGAATGCTGCCTGCAAGCAGGTAAATGCCGGGCTGGTGTGAAAGCGGGGTTGGGGTCATGGAAGGGCTACTTTAGGTTCAGTGAAATTCTGGTTCAGGTTCATGCGATGAGGTACGGCCTGAGATACGGTATTTGTACTCGCGCAAGCCGGATGTTGCAACCCTCGCACTCAGAACTGTTCCGGCCAGCGGCTCCTTGATCAATTCCTCTTCGCTCATACCGTCAGCGCGCGTTGTAATGAATAGCGTGCGGTTATCGGCACCGCCAAAACTCACGGACGTTGGGCGGCGGGTCAGTGTGTTCACCACCTGATCGAGCTTGCCATCTGGCGTGTAACGAGCCACCCGGCTGCGGTGTACTTCTGCGACCCAGACGCAACCGTCCGTATCTGTGGCGCAACCATCCGGCTTGACGCCTGTGCCTTCATAGTCCACAAGCAGGCGGCGATTGCTGATGCGCGCTGTGTCCAGGTCAAAGTCGTAAACCCAAAGCTTGCCCGGCCGGGAGTCTGCAAAATACATCAGTTTTTCGTCGGGGCTCCAACGCAGGCCGTTGGCCAGGCGCACGCCGCTGTCGACCCGAGACGTTTTACCAGCGTCAATGCAATAGATGCCACCGATTGGCGACGCCAGCAGCGCGTCATAAGTGCCTGTCCAGTAGCGACCTCTGGAGTCGCAGGCACCATCATTGAACCGCTCACCATCCGTGATCACAGGCTCATCAGAAAGCGGCTGATAGCTGTCGCTTGCATAGCTTCCAAGCGCAAGCCCGCGCGTGAACGAAAAAAGCATGCGGTTGTCGTCGCACAGGGTGACCCTGGCACAGCGGTAGGGCAGATCTTTTTCGACCACCTTACCAGTGCCTGGATCACCCATGAAAAGTTTCTTGGCGATCAAGTCTATCCAGTAGAGCGTGTTTTCTTCAGGGTGCCAGACCGGGCCTTCACCTAACTGGTTCCGGCACTGGAATGCCAGGTCTGCATCGATCTCTGTGATTGTGCTGTGCATGAATTTTTGCCTTTGCTTTCCCGGCTAGCAGCCCAGAATGAGTGCGCTTTTGTGACCGCCGCCACCGCCGCTGGTAACGAGGCAGGTTTTCGCGTTGGCGACCTGGTTGACGGACTCGCCACGCATTTGCCGAACGCCTTCAATGATGAGGTTCAGCCCGTGCAGATAAGCTTCAGACAGAAGGCCGCCCGAGGTATTGATAGGTAGTTTGCCGCCCGGGCGAAGCGCGCCCGATTCGATGAAACCAACGGTGTCGCCGCGTTTGCAAAAGCCGTAGTCTTCCAGCGCCATCGGGATCAGGCCTGTGAATGCATCGTAGATTTGTGCGACATCAATATCCTGGGGGCCCAGGCCAGATTGCTCGTACAGCGCTTGTGCTACCTGCCGCGAATTGATGGTGGCATAGTCCTCCAGTGGCATGTTGTGTGAGCCCATCGGGCCTGATGTCCAGCGCGCGCCGCTGGCCTGGGCCGCAGCAAGTATGGGAACAGCTTGCCGGTTAAGCTTTGCCGCCAGCTCTGCGGACGTGACGATCACTGCACAAGCACCGTCTGTTTCCAGGCAGCAGTCGTACAGGCGGAAAGGATCGGCCACCATGCGCCCCGCAAAATAGTCTTCACGCGTCATGGGTTTGCCGTACATCACGGCACGTGGGTTCTTCTGCGCATTGGCTCTGACCGTCAATGCGACCTCAGCCAGGTGATCGGCCGTTGCGCCCGATTCCTCCATGAAACGCCGGTAAACCAACGCCATCATCATGCCCGGCGACATCAGGCCGTAAGGTGCAATGTAAGAGCCACCAGAGGGCCGGGCGCGGAATTCTCCGTAGCGTTCGTACTGGCCTTGGCAGATAGAGCGATAGGCCACAGCGTACTGGCACTGTCCTGTCGCAACCGCCATAGCCGCCTGCATGACGGACGAGCCGCAACCGCCGCCGCCGGCACCCCAGACCATGGACGCATAACGCAGCAGAGGTGCGGCAAGAGCGGCCTGCACCACCACCGGCTCGTGCCGCTCAAAGCCGAACGAGGTGTAGCCGTCAATCTGGCTGGCCGATATGCCGGCATCTGCTGCTGCATTGCGAATGGATTCAAGGCACAACTCGAATTCCGATTTTTCGGTATGGCCACCACGACGGGTGTAAACACTTTCACCCACACCTATGATGCAGGGCTGCAGGTTCTTTGGCAGGTCTCCGGGAAATTTCATGCTGCCTCCTTTGTGATGTTCTTTTTAAAGCGCGGCAGGTAAACACCTTCGCTGATCTCGTCCCAGAAGATGCTCACGGGCATGCCTATCTTCATGTCCTGCGCCTCGACATCGACCACATTGCTAACCAGGCGCACGTCGTCGGCATCGTCAAGCAGCACGATGGCCACGTTGTACGGCTTGTGGCCCTTGAGCGATGAATGCACCGCATGGTGACCTATGGTGTAGGTAAAGACAGTGCCTTTGCCACTCACTTCTTTCCAGTCCACATGAGTGGAAGCGCATCGCGGGCATGCCGGTGCCGGGGGGTGAAAAAACCGCTGGCAGGCGTTGCAGTGGCGAATGACCAGTTTCTTCTGGTTGCAGCCGTCCCAGAAGGGGGCGTCGTCTTTGCTTGCATGTGGGGCGGGCATGCCCGCCGGCAGATAGGCCATTTGAAATTCCTTGTGGTCAAAACTCGCACAGACAGCGGATTGCGAAGGCCGATGGCGCTTTCGTACTGGTCACCTTTTCAGACTGAATGGATGCTGGTCACTATTCATCATAGGTTCAAGAAGGGTCCATTAACTATACTTTTTGTTATAGGTTTTATGCCGTGCGAGTACACAGCATCTGGCTCAGAGCGAAGGCCGAGAAGATTGCACGACGCTAAATGTTGACCTCGTCAAACGATCTGCGCGTGGGGCTGTTAGTAGCAAAAAATCGACGTTCAAGGCAACACCAACAGTAACAAACCTCCCATACAGGTTTGGTGCGAAACTAATACATCTACCTACCCTACCCCATGAACTACTGGCTGATGAAATCCGAGCCCTCCGAATGCTCGGTCGATGACACCCTTGCGTCCAAAAACGCCACTGTGCCCTGGGTAGGTGTGCGCAACTACCAGGCACGCAACTTTATGCGGGACAGCATGCAGGTAGGCGATGGTGTGCTGTTTTATCACTCCAGCTGTGCTGAGCCGGGTATTGTGGGCATTGCACGCGTGGCGTCGACGCCCTACCCTGACCCGACGCAGTTTGACCCGCAATCGCATTACTACGACCCCAAATCAAAACCTGAAGAGCCGCGCTGGCTGCTGGTGGACGTGCAGGTCATCAAGAAGACCCGCAACCTGACCCTGCCCGAGTTGCGCGCGCATGCCGCGCTTGGTGATTTGACGATTCTTAAAAAAGGCAATCGCCTGTCGATCACGCCGGTAGAAGGGAAGCACTGGCAGGTGATTACCCAATCGCTATAAGTTTAGTAGCTGCTCGCACCCGAATTTATTGGGCTAGAGCCGTATTTGATACCCTAAAAAGGCTATTTTTTGGCTTTTTTTAGCTGTTTTTGCCTTCCAGCAACTTCACCAACACCCACAACACCCGATTAGCGGGTGTGGCAACGCCCAGCGCCTCACCGCGCCGCACGATGAAGCCGTTCAGGTAGTCAATCTCGGTGGGTTTGTCGCGCGCCAGGTCTTGCGCGGTTGATGACGATTGATTCGGCATGCTGCCTGCCAGGTTGGCGACTGCCGCATGCACATCGCCAGCTACCTGCACGCCCTCAGCCTGGGCCACGGCCAGGCATTCGGCCACCACGTCTCGCATGACGTCTCTGATACCCACACCCGCAACCGTTTTGCCATAAGGCAATTGGGCGATGGCAGATACCGCGTTGTAGGCACAGTTCAAAATCAGCATGGCCCACAGCGCGCCGCGCACGTTGTTGGACACCTCCGTCGGCACGCCGGCAGCTACCAGCGCCCCCACCACGCTTGCTGTACCTGTTGGTTCGATGACCAAATCACCCCGCCCGTTGTGTTTGACATGGCCAGGCCCCGCCATTTCAGTGGCCACATAAACCACCGCCGCAGCCACGGTTTGACCAGGCAGCACAGCGCGCAGGCGGTCAGCGTTGTCAACGCCGTTTTGCAGGCAAATGACCAGTGCATCGGTTCGCAAAAAGGGTTGCATCAAGCGTCCTGCAGCTTCAGTGTCGCTCGATTTGACGCTGAACAGCACCACGTCTGCGCCCTGCACGGCGCTGGCCTGGGTACTGGCTTGCAACATGACATGCTCATCAAAAGTCTGGGTTTGCATGCGCAGCCCGGCAAGTGCAATGGCATCAACATGTTCAGGTCTGGCAATCAGCACAACGTCATGCCCAGCCCGGGCCAGCATGCCGCCGTAGTAGCAGCCCACAGCACCCGCGCCCATCACGGCAACTTTAAGATGAATGGTCATGCCTGTATCTTAAAGACGCGCCTTGACAAGCACATCAGCCACCATGTCCGCCGTGATGGCCGACAGCGTCCAGCCCAAGTGGCCGTGGCCTGTGTTGTAAAACACATTGGCAGCACGACCTGCGCCCACGCGCGGCAGCATGTTTGGCATCATGGGGCGCAGGCCAGCCCACGGCACGACTGAGCGGGTGTCGATGTTGGGGAAGCACTGAGCCACCCAGTTGATCAAAGGTTGAATGCGGTCTGCGCGAATGTCGTAGTCCACACCATTGAACTCGGCCGTGCCCGCCACGCGAAAGCGGTTAACGCCCAAACGGCTGGTGACCAGTTTGGTTTCGTCGTCCAGCAAGCTGACGTTGGGTGCGCCCGCCTGGCTTTTTGCGTCGTTCAGGTTAACGGTGATCGAATAACCCTTGACCGGGTAAATATTGACCCGGTCACCCAGTTGCGCTGCAAAGTTGCGGCTGGCGACGCCCGCACAAACAACAACGCCGTCAAAGGTGTGCATGCCTGCAAAAGTGTGTATGCCGACGTCATAGTCGCCTTGCCCAGCGGTGGTGATGGTCACTGTTTTGCCGTTGCTTTGCACAGACTTGACGTCCTGGTCATACAAAATGCAGACACCCAAGCGCTCAGCTGCCAAAGACAAGCCGTGGGTAAATTTGTGGATGTCCCCCGTCGAATCACTCTCTGTGAAATAGCCGCCGTAGTAGTCACCGGCCAATGCAGGCTCAATCGCTTTCATCTCTATCGGCGTCACCGCTCGGCGTTCCAGGCCGCCTTTGGCCAGCATGCTTGAGACACGGCCAGCATGGTCAAAGCCTTTTTTGTCGCGGTAAATGTGCAGGATGCCCTGCTGTTTCAGGTCAAAGTCAATGCCTTCATCCCTTGCCCAAGCAAACAAGTGCTGGCGCGCGGCCACGGCCATGCGTGCAGTGGTGACGGTGTTGCGCTCATAGTGCGGCATAGCGGCGATGAACTCGGCAAACCACGACAACTTGTGCCAGGTCGGCGCGGGGTTGACCAGCAGCGGCGCGTTGCGGTTCAGCATCCACTTCAGACCTTTGACGATGGTGGACCAGTGCGTCCACACCTCGGCGTTGGATGCTGAAAGTTGCCCACCGTTGGCGAATGATGTTTCCATCGCCGCGTAGCGATGGCGCTCGAACAAAGTGACGGCAAAGCCGCGTTTGGCAAGCGCGTAAGCGGTGGTGACGCCAGTGATGCCGCCGCCAATGATTGCAATGGTTTTCATAAAAGAGAGCTTTCAAAACGTCAGGTGGTTGGAGCCGTTCCATGCAAGTCGCATGACCAAACATGGATAGGACGCCCCCTCTGTTCTGGACCTGAGAGATTCACGATTTGCACTGCATGCGCATCGTTTGCTCCTTCGGTGCGCTGGCAGACGATGGTTGCCAGCAGCTCTTCAGAGAAATTGCATGTGACCGGTTCTTTTGCCTGAGAGTTTCCGGGGCGGTTGCTCCTTCGGCGCTGCCCACACGCAATCTGTATGTCGTTGCATTGGCAGTCTCTCCCGATCACATGTCGACACTGGGTCGATTTCAAGATTCAAATTTTACGTGCAAAAAACTCCTGCGTCAGCGCCTTCCAGTACGCCGCGCCTACAGCGATGTTGGCGTCGTTGAAGTCATAGCTGGGGTTGTGCACCATGCACGCCCCGGCTGAATCGCCATCGCCATTGCCAATCAGCAAATAGCTGCCAGGTATTTTCTCCAGCATGAAGGCAAAGTCTTCACTGCCCGTTAATGCCGGGCCGTGCAATGTGACACGATCTGGCCCGACCAAATTGAGGGCCACCTGGCGGGCAAAGTCGGTTTCTTCGGTGTGATTTACCAGCACGCAATAGCCTTTGCGCCAGTCGATCTCAGCCCGCACGCCAAAGCTTTCCGCTTGGGCAATGACAAGCGCCTTGATACGCTGCTCCAGCAGCAGGCGCACCTGCGGATCCAGCGCACGCACGCTGAGTTCCATCGTCGCCACTGCTGGTATCACGTTGTTCGCGTTGCCTGCGTGCAATGCGCCAACCGTCACCACTGCCGTGTGTAGCGGGTCCACATTGCGCGAAACAATGGTTTGCAACGCCATGACGATGGAGGCAGCCGCCACCAGCGGGTCTGCCGCGTGGTGCGGCATGGCACCGTGGCCACCCGTGCCGTGTATGCGAATGGTGATGTAGTCGCTGGACGCCATGGCCGCACCGTCACGAAAGACAAAGTGGCCTGCGGGTACCCCCGGCATGTTGTGCATGGCAAACACCGCATCGCAAGGGTGTTTATCAAACAAGCCGTCATGCATCATGCGCACCGCGCCGCCGCCACCTTCTTCAGCGGGCTGAAAAATCAGGTTCAACGTGCCATCGAATGAAGCATCTTGCGCGATGGCTTTGGCTGCCGCCAACAGCATGGCGGTGTGACCGTCGTGGCCGCAGGCGTGCATCAGGCCCGGCTTGCTGCTGGCCCAATCCAGGCCAGTGGCCTCTTGTACCGGCAGCGCGTCCATGTCAGCACGAATGCCGAGCGCACGTTTGCTTTGCCCACGCTTTAAAACCCCCACCACGCCCGTGCCGCCCAAGCCGCGATGCACCGCATAGCCCCATCCTTGTAGCTTGGCGGCCACCAGCTCAGACGTTCGATGTTCTTCAAATGCCAATTCGGGGTGGCGATGAATGTCGCGTCGCAACTGGATGAATTCACCCACGCGCTCTGTCAGTGCATCACGCAAGTAGGTCATGTTATTGAGGCTGCAAGTTGATCGTCTTGCCAATCGCTCGGTATTGCGCGGTTTCGTCAACAAATGCTTTGTTGGCAACTTCCAATGTTTGCAAAGGCGATGCCAATTGCCCTAGTGCACCCATGCGACTTAAATACTCAGCATCACCCAGCACCGCCTGCAACGCTTTGTGCATGGATTGCACAATGGGTTCTGGTGTGTCGCGCTTAACGAAGTAGCCAGTACCAATTTCAGAGCTGAAGCTCTTCAACGCGCCTTTGCTGTCACTGGTGCGGCTCAATTGTGGCTGTAGGGGATGTGCACCAGGAGAAGTCGCTGCGATGAATTTTATTTTTTTATCTTTGGCCAATGCCACTTGCGGCGCGCCATACGGCGTGATGAAAATATCGACCTGATTTCCCAACAAATCTTTCACCGCATCAGCAAAGCCTTTGTATGGCACATGCAACATGGATGCACCGACCATTTTGCTCATTTGCTCACCCAGCAAGTGGTACAAAGAACCAACACCGACACTGGCATAGGTCATGGGTTTGCCTTCTTTGGCAACTTTCAAAGCATAGGCAACCAACTCATCCGCGTTCTCGACTGGAATGTCTGCCCGCGCAATGATGGCCATGGGCGCCAAGGCGATGCGGTGAATTTGACGAAAATCTTCAGATTTGTACTTCACTGAAGACAAAGCCAGTGGCGCCAAAATCAACTCATTGGGTGAGCCTTGAAACAGCATATAACCATCAGACGGCGCAGCAAGCACTTTTTGTGCGCCGATACCGCCACTGGCACCGCCCAGGTTTTCAATGATGACGGGTTGCCCCAATG
The DNA here is from genome assembly GCA_031417995.1 of Polaromonas sp. GTDB lineage: Bacteria > Pseudomonadota > Gammaproteobacteria > Burkholderiales > Burkholderiaceae_C > Polaromonas. The sequence goes on from JANOWR010000024.1 coordinate 72,468, forward strand.
CTTTTCCCAAAGGCGCATTGACGGTACGCGCTATCACGTCAGACAAACCACCCGCCGGGTACGGCACCATCAGGGTGACGGGTTTGCTGGGGTAGGTTTGGGCGCAAACAGCGCTGGTTAAAACCAGGCCGCCAATAAATGCAGCTATTTTGTTGAATTGTTTTGACATGTCTCGGCCTCGAAGTTGTTAAGGTGGTTGCATCGTAATCAGACATTTCTATAATGTCTAATGCATTTTAAATACGCTTATCATGAGTTTTATGAATAGTAAGGATTCATCATGACGCTGGTTCAGCTCAAGCATTTGATCGAGGTGGCCACCAACGGCTCGTTCAGCCGATCGGCCATCAAAATGCACCTGACCCAGCCTGCATTGAGCCGCAGCATCAAGGCACTTGAAGACGAGCTTGGCCAAAGCCTGTTTGACCGTGTGGGTCGTAAAAACGAGTTGACGTCTTTTGGCCTGCAAATTGTTCAGCGCGCCAGAGTGCTGGTCGATGAGGCCAACGAATTGCGCCTGACCAGCGTACAACTGCAAAAAGGCGAGCTGGGCAAGCTGCGCATCGGCATGGGCTCTGGGCCTGGCGCGATGCTGATGACGCCGCTCTTGAACCTGATGGCAACCGACTACCCGAAAGCGCACCTGGATATTTCGCGCGGCAGCACAGCGCTGCTGGTACAGGCATTGCGTGAGCGCTTGCTCGATGCATTGATCGTGGACGTGCGTTCATTGCAACCGTCTTCTGACTTGAAGGTAGACGCTTGCCAAGAAATGACGGGCGCGTTTATGTGTCGCCCTGGCCATCCGCTGGCCAGGAAAAGCAGCGTCACTTTTGCCATGCTGAAGCACTACCCGGTGGCATCAACGCCACTCAGTGACGAGGTGGCGCGGATTTTGATGGAGCGGTTTGGCCCCCAGGCGCACCCTGACGAATTGGTGAATCTGCGATCTGAAGAAATTTCCAGTCTGCTGGACGTGGTCCGCTGCAGCGACGCGGTGGTCTTGACCATTCGCGCGGCAGCCCCAGATTTAACAGAACTGCCGATGTCGCCACCGTTGAATGCCAAGGCGCGTTTTGGCCTGGTCACCATTGCCTCACGCACTGAGCCGCCGCTGATGGACAAGGTGCGCGGCCTCATGCAGCGCACCTTGAGAGATTCAACTTCAACCCTAAAAAAGCCAAAACTCAAGCGATAGATGCCTTGCGGCCGTCAAGAGTTATTCGTGGCTTCAAATCCTATGACCGATTCCGCCCGGGTTCGCAGGCAATTCATAAAACGTGCTCAACACCATCGCCTATGTATTGAGGTTTAAACGCCCAAATATTGCTGCAGCAGCGCAGGCTGAGCATTCAACTCGGTTGATGTGCCCTCAAACACCACTTCACCCTTGACCAGAATCACGTTACGGTCGGTGATTTGGGTGACGTGTTTGTGGTTTTTATCGACGATGACGCTGCTGATGCCTGTCTCGCGGATCAGGGCACATATGCGCCAGATGTCTTTGGCAATCAGCGGGGCCAGGCCCTCTGTAGCTTCATCCAGGATCAGCACATCCGGGTTGGTCATCAGCGCACGGCCAATGGTCAGCATTTGCTGCTCGCCACCGCTGAGTTGCTGGCCACCGTGATTCAGGCGTTCTTTGAGCCTTGGAAAGGTTTCCAGCACGCGGTCGTAAGTCCAGTCGCGCTGGTTGCGTGTTCCAGCTCTGGCGGCCATCTTCAGATTTTCAACCACGCTCAGGTTGCCGAAGATGCCGCGTCCTTCCGGCACGTAGGCAATACCGAGCTGCGCAATTTCATACGGTGCACGGCCCAGCATGGCTTTGCCCGCAATATCAATCGAACCGCCGCGCGGCTTGACCAGGCCCATGATGCTTTTGAGCAGCGTGCTTTTGCCCATGCCGTTGCGGCCCATCAAACCAATGGTTTCGCCGCGCGCCACCGTGAAGTTAACGCCACGCAGAATGTGGCTGGCACCGTAATAGGTTTGCAGGTTTTGCGCGTTGATGAGGAGGTCTTGTGTCATCAATGCTCCTCGCCCAAATAGGCGGCTTGCACGCCAGCATCAGAGCGAATTTCAAGCGGCGTTCCGCTGGCAATCACCTGACCATTGACCATGACCGTCAGCTTGTCAGCCAATGCAAAAATCGCATCCATGTCGTGCTCGACCAGTAAAATGCCGTGGTCTTTTTTGATCGCTTGCAGCAGTGTCACCATGCGTTCAGCTTCAACCGCACCCATGCCTGCCAATGGCTCGTCCAGCAAAATCACTTGAGGTTCGGTGGCCAGTGTCATGGCGATTTCAAGCTGGCGCTGCTCACCATGGCTGATGGTTCCGGCAATGTTTTTAATCCGATTTTGAAGGCCTGATAGCTC
>JANOWR010000025.1:0-1911 GCA_031417995.1 Polaromonas sp.
GAAGCTGATGCGGGTGGCCAGCATGGCGTTGGCCGCGTATTTGGTCAGCTCAGCGCTGCGCACGTCGGTAACGATCAAGCGCTCGTGGTTGCGCTGAAAGGGCGCGTAGAGTGCCCGCATGAGGTGAATGGCCTGCTCATTGTCGGCGCCCACCACAATGCGGTCTGGCTTCATGAAGTCTTCTACAGCAGCGCCTTCTTTCAAAAATTCCGGGTTCGACACCACGCTGTAGGGCACTTCTATGCCACGCCTCTGCAATTCGTCGGCAATGGCGGCCTTGACCTGGTCTGCCGTGCCCACCGGCACTGTGCTTTTGTCAACCACGACTTTGTAGTCCGTCATCAGACGGCCAATGTTGCGGGCAGCCGCCAGCACATACTTCAAATCAGCCGAGCCATCTTCATCTGGCGGTGTACCCACAGCAATAAATTGAATGGTGCCATGCTGCACTGCCTGCTCAATGTTGGTGGTGAAGTTCAGTCGGCCACTGGCTACGTTGCGCCGCACCATGTCTTGCAGGCCCGGCTCATAAATGGGGATGCCACCGTCCAGCAGTATCTGGATTTTTGATGCGTCCAGGTCCAGGCAAAGAACGTCATTGCCTACCTCGGCCAGGCACGCGCCACTGACCAGACCCACATAGCCGGTGCCTACCACGGTGATTTTCATAGTTCGCCTGCTTGATTTGAAAGTTCAGTGGGTATCATAACTAGGGTGGTAGTGGTGTCAGTGGGCGTGGCTTCGATGTCATGAAGGGATTGGATGTGACCGTAGAAAAAGAGGTGCTTGTTGTTCTTGACGGGGCGCTGGCCTTGAAAGGGCGAAGCGCAGGCTTTCAGCGGACCACACCACTGTTAGGCGCGCTGCCCGAACTGGATTCCATGGCGGTGCTGGGTGTTATTGCGGCGCTTGAAGACCGGTACGGTTTTACCATCCATGACGATGAGATTGACAGCGCTACCTTCGCCACGCTGGGCACGCTGGTTGACTTGGTGGTTGCCAAGCTTGCAAGTCAGTAGCCTTGCATGGAAGCTTTTTACCTCGCTGTACCGCCGGGCGGTCAAAGGTTTTGTCTGTTTCACCCGCCAGCTCAAGGGCGCCCCGTTCGTGGCGGGCTGGTTTACATCCACCCTTTTGCGGAGGAGTTGAACCGGTCGCGGCGCATGGCTGCCTTGCAGGCGCGGGCCTTTGCCAGGGCAGGCTACGCGGTTTTACAAATCGATCTTGAAGGCTGCGGGGACAGCAGCGGTGACTTTGAAAGCGCTACCTGGGAATCCTGGATCACAGACGTTTCAACCGCACGGCAATGGCTGGCTGATCGTGTCAAAGGGCCACTGTGGCTTTGGGGCTTGCGAGCTGGTTGCCTGCTGGCTGCGGATGTTGCCGAAAGCTTTAAGGGCGAAGCCTCGCACATGCTTCTTTGGCAACCGGTTATGTCCGGACAGCAGCACCTTACTCAATTTCTTCGTCTTAAGCTGGCTGCTGATATGGTGCAAGGCACACGCGGCGACGGTTCAGGCTCTCAGAGCCTTGCACTTTCAGCCGGGCAGACTGTCGAGGTTGCTGGGTATCTATTGGGCGCAAAGTTGGCTGCTGGGTTGGGGCGCGCAAGCCTTGGTGGCCTGCCTTCGGGTTCCAATGTGGCATGTTTTGAGGTGTCCGCTGTAGAGGGTGCAGCCGTTTCCCCCGCCTTGGCCAACCAGATCTCGAAATGGTCTGCGGCAGGCACAATTGCGACCGCTAGCAGTATTCACGGCGTGGCTTTCTGGCAAACGACGGATGTTGAGCCATGCTTTGCATTGATCGAGGCGAGCCTGGCTGCGGTAGCTGGGGATGGGGTTTGAACTCGTCCGACACACCGGTACTGATGCCCTGTCATGGGGATTCTCTGCTAGGCATCTTGTCATTGCC
>JANOWR010000026.1:0-4252 GCA_031417995.1 Polaromonas sp.
CCAGATCATGGCGCCGCTGATCTGGCTTTTGGCGGTCTTTTCATTCAGGATGCGCCCGGCGGCAAACACGCCCAACAGGCGGCGCACGCGGATCTCGCCTGTGTCGATGTTCACGCCCACTTCGGCAAAGTGCGCGCCATATGCCTGCTGCGAGAACTGTTTGGCCGTGGCACCAGGCAAAATTTGGCCGCTGGCCTCCATGCCCAGTGTGCCCGCCAGCGTGCCCAGCATTTCGCTTTTGCCTGACCCGGAAATGCTGCCGTGGGCAAATGTGGCATTGGCAACATTGATGCCCAGCTTGGTGGCCAGTTTGTCGCGCAAATTCGTGCATGCATCAAACAGGCCTGAGCCCGCACTGGCTGCGCCCCATGAGCCGCCCGAACCCGGCGTGGCCGGAAAGTCGCTGTCACCCAGCGCCATGCGCACGCGCTCGATGGGCAGGCCCATCATTTCTGCGGCAATTTGTGTGAAGACCGTGTAGCTGCCTGTGCCAATGTCGGTCATGGCCATTTTGACGGTCAGCATGCCCTGGCGATCAAGCATGACGTCGCACTTGGACGGCATCATGACGTTGGAACGGATGGCCGCTGCCATGCCCATGCCCACCAGCCAGCGGCCCTCGCGCTTTTGACCTGGCAACGGGCTGCGCTGGCTCCATCCAAATCGTGTGGCACCGTCTTTCATGCAGGCCAACAGGTTGCGGCTTGAAAAGGGTGTTTTCTTGTCCTGGTCTTGCGCAGGCTCATTGCGCAGGCGCAGCTCTATCGGGTCGAGTTTGAGCTTTTCAGCCAGCTCGTCCATGGCCACTTCAAGCGCCAGCATGCCCACCGCCTCGCCTGGGGCACGGGTGGAGTCTGATACCGGCAAGTCAAGCTTGGCCAAATAGTGTGGTGTGTAGCGCGCCGGGGCGGCATACAGCAGCCGGGTTTGCAGCGCCGACGGTTCAAAAAAATTGTCATAACGTGCACCGTTTGACCACGCCTCATGTCCTACTGCAGCCAGTTTGCCATCTGCGGATGCAGCAAGGCGCAAGCGTTGCACGGTGTCGCTGCGGTGGCTGGTGATGTGAAACATCTGCTGGCGCGTCAGCGCGGTTTTAACAGGGCGGTGCAACACTCGCGCAGCCAGCGTTGTCAAAATCACGTCGCCATAAATTGGCAACTTGCTGCCAAACCCACCGCCGATGTAGCGGCTGACGATGCGCACGTTGCCAAGCGGTATGCCCAGCGTGGAAGCCACACCTTGCTGGGCGCTGTTGATCAATTGCGCTGAACAATGCACGGTGAGCTTGTTGCCCTCCCAGTACGCCAGCGTGGCGTGGGGCTCCATAGGCGCTGCGGCGTGGGCGGGTGTGGTGAAACGGCCATCCACTGTGACAGCTGATGCGGCAAACGCTTTTTCAAAATCATCTTTCGAGCCATCTATCAGCGGTTCACCAAAAAACGATGTTTGCAATTCGCTTGAAACCTTTGTGCTTTGCATGTCGTGCTCACCCGCGACTTGCGCATAAGCGATGGTGATGAGTTTTGACGCGGAGCGCGCCTGTTCAAACGTATTCGCAACGACGAAGGCAATCGGCTGGCCATAATATTCAATCTTGCTGGAGCTGAGCTGCGGAATAGACCGCGCATAGCGGTCGGGCAGCTCAATCGGCCCCCATGGTGCCTGCTTGGGAGCGTTCAGGTGCGTCAGCACCAGCAGCACGCCGGGCGCGCGTACTGCTGCCTGGGTGTTGATTGTGCTGACAGCCCCTTTTGAAATGGTGGCCTGCACAATGAAGCCGTATGCAGCGGGTGCGCCGCCCTCAACCACTTCATGCGCGTAGGGCGCTTTGCCCATGACTTTCAAGCGGCCTTCGACGCGGTCAACAGGTTTGCCCATCAGGCCCTGGAGGTTGTCGTCCAGCGCGTTGCGCGGGGAGGGTGTGTTCATCTGCATGTGTGGCTCCAGAGATTCGTGTTTCAGGCTTCAGTCAGTACGGCCCGCAAGGTACTGCGCAGCAAGGGGATTTTGAAATCGTTGTGGCCAAAGCCGCGAGCGCCTTGCAGCACCCGGTCGGCAGCCGCGTTGGCAGTTGACTGGTTGATGTTGGCACCCGCAAGGATTGCTTCAGCACCCGGCACACGCCAGGGCTGGTGTGCCAGTCCGCCAAAGGCCATCCGGGCTGAGCGGACGATGCCGCCCGATGTGTCAACAATGGCGGCAACTGAAACAGTGGCAAATGCGTACGATGCGCGGTCACGCATCTTGCGGTAGATGTGTTTGCCCGGCAGCGGCGGCGGCAGCGTGACGGCGGTGATCATTTCACCGGACTGCAAACTGGTTTCAATGTGCGGGGTATTGCCCGGCAGGCGGTGAAAGTCTGCCATCGGTATCACCCGCCTTGCGCCGCTGGGCATGACGGTTTCAACCCGCGCATCCAGCACCCGCATGGCCACCGCCATGTCGGACGGGTGTGTGGCAATGCATTGTTCACTGGTGCCCAGCACGGCGTGCAGGCGGTTGTAGCCCTGCATGGCTGAGCAGCCGCTGCCAGGCGTGCGCTTGTTGCAGGCCTGCGCCGTGTCATAAAAGTAATAGCAGCGCGTGCGCTGTAGCAAATTACCACCCGTAGTCGCTTTGTTGCGCAATTGGCCTGAGGCACCACTGAGCAGTGCGCGGCTCAGCACAGCGTAATCTTTGCGAATGCGCGGGTCGGCTGCCAGATCGGAGTTGCGCACCATCGCACCTATGCGCACACCGCCGTCCGCTGTAGGCTCGGTTTTGTCCAGCCCCAATCGGGTGATGTCGATCAGATGCAGTGGCGTTTCAATTTGAAGCTTCATCAGGTCTAACAAATTGGTACCGCCCGCAATAAATTTGGCACCCGGTTTGGCCTGGGCTGAAGCGGCAGCGGCCTCAGGCGACGTGGCACGTTCGTAGGTAAATGATTTCATGCGGCTGCTCCTGCCACATCGCGGATGGCTGCAACAATATTTGGGTAAGCGCTGCAACGGCATATATTGCCGCTCATGCGCTCCCTTATTTCTTCATCGTTCAATGCGCCCGCTGCGCCAGCCAGGTCTTGCGTCACATGGCTGGGCATGCCTGCTTTGACCTCTGCCAACATGCCGACTGACGAACAAATTTGTCCCGGCGTGCAGTAGCCGCACTGAAAGCCGTCGTGCTTGATAAACGCTGCTTGCATGGGATGCAGCGTTTCCCCGTTCGATAAGCCTTCAATCGTGGTGATAACCTGTCCTTCATGCATCACCGCCAAGGCCAAGCAGGAGTTGATGCGCTTGCCATCTACCAATACGGTACACGCACCGCACTGGCCGTGGTCACAGCCTTTTTTTGAGCCCTTCAGATTCATGTTTTCGCGCAGCGCATCGAGCAAGCTGGTGCGGCCGTCGATGGTCAGTGGATACGCCTGGCCGTTGACTTGCAGGTTCATGCGCATCATGACTGGATTGGGCTCGCCTTGCATGGCCGCAGAACCTTGCACCCCGCCTGACGGGCCTGCACAGCCTACCAGCGGTGCAGCCGCAATGGCCGTGCTCACCTGCACCATGGATCGACGCGACAGACCGCCTGACGGGGCACCTGTAGCGCTTAAATCATTGAAGAGTCTGGTCATGTGGTTCCTTATGCAGATGTGTTGAAGCTTGCTGGCTATCTTCACATTGCATAAATGGCCACCTGTCAGCCCAGCATCGCAGGATGCGTCAGCTAACTGCCCGAGCAGCGCGGCCCCTGATGGTGGTCACGACGACGCTGAGAGCAGTGCCTTTACATTGACACGGGTAGTGCGTCGAATTGCCTGCGCGCATCTAGCCAGGCTTTGCAAATTTGCTCAAGATTGGCGCTGACACGCTTAGAATCACGTGAAAAAGGAGTGAAATCAGGCTTTTAGTAGTGCATAAGCTATTGAACTAATTGGTTTTGCACCATTTGTGCATGATTTCTCACGTGAATGGTGCAAAAGCCGCACAAAGTCAACTTCAAGCTATCCCGCAGCTACTGCAATCCCCTTGAACTCTCCGGTAGCAATCCGCTTTTGCCACTCAGCCGGCCCGGTGATGTGCGCGCTGGTGCCGCCTGAATCCACCGCCACCGTGACGGGCATGTCCACCACATCAAACTCGTAAATGGCTTCCATGCCCAGGTCGGCAAAGCCCACCACTCTGGCGTGTTTGATGGCTTTGGACACCAGGTACGCGGCGCCGCCGACGGCCATCAGGTAGGCGCTCTGGTGTTTTTTGATCGCCTC
>JANOWR010000027.1:0-42788 GCA_031417995.1 Polaromonas sp.
GCTCTGGGCCGGGTTGGTCCATTGCAAACTGGTGGCAATCACCACTGGGGTGGTGCGGATCTCGACAGTGGCCAGGATGCGCTCCAGGTCGGGATTGGCCAACACCACGCAGCCATCGGTGGACTTGGGTGGCCTTGCAAACTGGCTGGGCGGTGTGCCATGCAGCCAAATACCGCCGCCGGTTTTGCCGCGCCGCAGGTCGTAGGGGTTGGGGTAGTTGATGGGCAATGCGCCCGCGCCGTAAAAGTCCTTCAAGGTTTTGCGGGCCAAGGTATTGGTAATGAAGTAAACCCCCAGCGGCGTGCGCAGGTCGCCCTCTATGGACTTTTCGATGCCTAATTTGCCCACCGATATGTAGTAGTCGGCCAGCAGCTTCATGCCGGTTGCTGAGTTCTCAAACAGGTACAGCCGCGACTTGCCTGCATCAACGGCAATGGCGTGTTTGTTTTGCGCCGACAGGGCAATGAATTGCGACGGAATCAGCCCGGCGGCTGGCCGCTCGCGCAGGGCCTGCAGCCGCAGCTGTGACTCCCGGCGCAGCTCGGCCAGTTGTGGCGCGGCTGCCTTGGCGGTGGTGTCGGGCACATCGCCCATGTTGCGAACAGGACGCAACTGCGCTGTCAGCAAGTCGCCATACACCAGCTGCGCCAGCTGGAAGTTGGGGTTGTCTTGCACCAGGCGCTCAGCCAGCGGCAGCGCTTCACGGGTTTTGGCCTGGCCTATGAGTTTGTAAATGTCGATTAACCGGGCCTCGGCCTGGCCGTCGCGGTTTTCGGCTTTGGCCAGGGCGTTGGCGGCAGCGGCAGCGCGAGACTTGCGTGATGACTTTTTGGGCTTGTCAACGGCCGAGCTTTCAGCCGTCGCCGACGCTTTCTTGCGTTTCTTTTTCTCGGCATGTGCACCCGGTGTGGCCAAAGCCAGCACACAAGCCAACAGAACAACCAGGATTGAAGCCCGCTTCATGGGTGAGTGTTTAAAAACAAAAACGTTTGGGCTGTGCAAGGCTTGCACGCACGCAGCATAAATCCGTCAGGCGGCTCAAAAATCAACCCGTCGATTCCCTGACGATGACCCAGCGGTCACCCGCCTTGACCAGTTCCAGCGTTTTGCGACTGGACACGTTCAGGGTGTCCGCGCTGTAGGCCTGCTTGAACTTGACCACGGCTTTGCTGCCGTTGACGGAGACCGCCAAATCGTTGAGTTTGACGATGATGCGCGACTTGCCCATGATGCGGCTGCGGCGGTCTTCTTCCCAGGTTTTGCGGCTTGCGCTACCGGGCGGGTCGAAGTCTTTGCCATATGCCCCAAGGTAGCCGCCCATGTCTTGGGCGGCCCAGGATGCTGCCCATTTGCGCACTGCGGCTTCAACGTCTTTTTCAGCACCGCTACTGGCGGCAGGTGCCGCTGCGGGTGCGGTAACAACTGCCGCAGGTGCAGTTACTGGGGCAGCAGCAACTGCGGGGGCTTTGACGGCTGCAGGCGCAGCGGTAACGGAGCCAGATGACTGCGCACCTGCACCTGGCCGCTGGCCTTTGGCTTCCGGTGCAAACAGCGTGCGGATCAACGCCAGCTTGGGCTGCACACCGGTGTTTCCGCCGTCAAGTTGCAATGCTTTGCTGTAGGCCTGGCTGGCCAGCTTGGCATACACGTCGCCCAGATTTTCATGCGCAGTGGCGTAGCTGGGGTTGGTGCGAATCGCCATTTCAAGCGCGGCTCTGGCCTTGTCAAACTGGCTTTGGCTGGCGTACAGCACGGCCAGGTTGTTGTAGGGCTCGGGCAGCTCGGGATAGTCTTGCGTGATTTGCGTGAAGGTGCCAATGGCATCAGACGGTTTGCCTGCCTCGGTTTGAATCACACCTTTGATAAAGCGCATTTGCGGGTCACGCGGCTTGCCGGCCAGGTATTGGTCGGCTTTGGCCAGGGCCTCTGCCAGCTTGCCTGATCGCACCAGTACATTCACGTCGGCGTATTCGTCTGCATGGGCGGCAGTTGCGGCCATCAGGGCCACTGTGCAGGCCATGCACAGGTTAAAAAGGGTGGCGGCGAAACGTGTGTGGAAGGACTTGTTTGAAAGGGATGCTGGCTTGACCATAAGACCTCTTGATTTGCTGATGCTTCTAAGCCCATTTTTGAGGGGCAGGTGGGCTGGCTATACTGATGGATTGTAGCCGAGGGGTAGAGTTCCTTTCACGCCCAGCCGCCCCCGGCCAGCCTAGTCACCATCCCCCAACCAGCCATTTCATGAGCCTTCGCATCTACAGCACGCTAAGCCGCCGCGTGGAGGAATTTACGCCTTTAATTCCTGGCCATGTACGCATGTACGTGTGCGGGATGACGATTTACGACCTTTGCCACATCGGCCATGCCCGCATGATGATGGCCTTTGATGTTGCCCAGCGCTGGCTGAAAACATCTGGCCTGCAAGTGACCTATGTTCGTAACATCACCGATATTGACGACAAAATCATCAAGCGTGCAGTTGAGCGCGGTATCACTATCCGGGCGCTGACAGACGAGATGGTGCTGGCCATGCATCAGGACATCGGCAAGTTGGGTATTGAGCCGCCAACGCTGGAGCCACGCGCTACTGATTATGTGCCGCAGATGTTAAGCATCATTGCCACGCTTGCTGACAAAGGCATGGCTTACCAAGCCAGCAACGGAGACATGAATTACGCGGTGCGCAAGTTTGTGGGTTATGGCAAGCTGTCGGGCAAGTCGCTGGATGAGCTGCGCGCGGGCAAGCGGGTGGCTGTTGACGACGGCAAGCATGACCCCTTGGATTTTGTGCTCTGGAAGTCGGCCAAGGCGAGTGAGCCTGACGACGCCAAGTGGGACAGCGCTTATGGCAAAGGACGTCCCGGCTGGCATATTGAATGCTCGGCCATGAGCTGCGCCACGCTGGGCGAGACGTTTGACATTCATGGCGGCGGCGCAGACCTGCAGTTCCCGCACCATGAAAACGAAATCGCCCAGAGCGAAGCCGCTTTTGGCAAACCGATGGCCCGTTACTGGATGCACAACGGTTTTGTGAATATTGACAACGAAAAAATGTCCAAAAGTTTGGGCAATTTTTTCACCATCCGCGACGTGCTGGCTAAGTACGATGCCGAGACCGTCCGGTTCTTTTTGGTGCGGGCGCATTACCGGGGCGCGTTGAACTACAGCGACGTGCACCTGGACGATGCGCGGGTGGCTTTGAAGCGGCTCTACACAGCACTTGATGGGGTCAAGCCCACAGATGCAGCCATTGACTGGACAAACCCGTTTGCAGCCCGCTTTAAAGCGGCGATGGATGACGACTTTGCCACGCCAGAAGCGGTGGCCGTGTTGTTTGATCTGGCCAGTGCTGTTAATAAAACCCGATCTGTAGCAGACGCTGGTTTGCTCAAAAGCCTGGGCGCTTGCCTGGGGCTGTTACAGGGTGACCCCGCAGCGTATTTACAGGCAGGCTCGGTCTTGGATGAGGCGAGTATTCAGCAACTGATTGCCCAACGGGCTGCAGCCAAACAAGCCAAAAACTTTGCCGAGGCCGACCGCATACGCCAAGATCTCTTGAGCCAGGGCATTGAGCTCAAAGATTCTCCCAATGGTACGATTTGGGTCGTAAAAACATGATTTTTACCTGTCATTTTGGCCTGAAGCCCAATAGATTTGGGCGCAAGCAGCTATGAAAAAAGTAGCAGACTTGAATGCGCCAGAAGTAGTCAACTCCACGCCTGATTATTGGCTGGAGGCTTGCAAACATCTGGTTAAAAAAGACCGGGTGATGAAGCGGCTGATTCCGCAGTTCCCGGACACCACGCTGCAATCACGCGGCGACGCTTTCAGCACGCTGGCGCGCAGCATCGTGGGCCAGCAAATATCGGTCAAAGCGGCGCAAACTGTTTGGCACCGGTTTGAGGCCTTGCCGAAAAAAATGACGCCGGGCAATGTGCTCAAGTTAAAAGTGGACGACATGCGTGCCGCAGGCTTGAGCGCCCGCAAGATTGAATATCTGGTGGATTTGTCGATTCACTTTGACGCAGGCACCGTGCACGTGAAGGACTGGCAGGCGATGGACGACGAGGCCATCATTGCTGAGCTGGTGGCCATTCGCGGCATTGGCCGCTGGACGGCCGAGATGTTTTTGATGTTTTACCTGCGCCGGCCCAACGTGTTGCCGCTCGACGATGTGGGCTTGATCAACGGCATCAGTAAAAATTATTTTTCAGGGGAATCCGTCAGCCGCAGCGACGCGCGTGAGGTGGCCGCTCCCTGGGCGCCCTACTGCAGTGTGGCAACTTGGTATATTTGGCGCTCGCTGGATACTGTCCCCGTTCAAAAGGAATGATCAATGGCTAAAAAAACCTTCCTTGATTTTGAGCAACCGATTGCTGACCTTGAGGGGAAAATCGAAGAGCTGCGTTACGTGCAAACCGAGTCAGCGGTCGATATTTCAGAAGAGATTGACCAGCTCGCCAAAAAAAGCCAGCAGCTCACCAAAGACATCTACAGTGATTTGACACCCTGGCAAATCACCAAAATTGCCCGCCACGCCGAACGGCCCTACACGCTGGACTACCTGCGTGAAATCTTCACCGATTTTGTAGAACTGCATGGCGACCGGCACTTTTCAGACGACCTGTCTATCGTCGGCGGTCTGGCGCGTTTCAACGGCACGGCTTGCATGGTACTGGGTCACCAAAAGGGCCGCGACACCAAAGAGCGTGGCCTGCGCAACTTTGGCATGAGCAAGCCCGAGGGCTACCGCAAGGCGCTGCGTTTGATGAAGACGGCTGAAAAGTTCAAGCTGCCGGTCTTCACCTTTGTTGACACGCCGGGCGCGTACCCGGGCATTGACGCAGAAGAACGCGGCCAGTCAGAAGCCATCGGCCGCAATATTTTTGAAATGGCGCAGCTCGAAGTCCCCATCATCACTACCATCATTGGTGAGGGCGGCTCGGGTGGGGCACTGGCCATTTCGGTGGCTGACCAGGTGGTGATGCTGCAATATTCCATTTACTCGGTCATCAGCCCCGAAGGCTGCGCATCGATTTTGTGGAAGACCTCTGACAAGGCTGAAGTTGCTGCTGAAGCGCTGGGCATCACCGCGCACCGCCTGAAGGCTCTCGGCGTGATCGACAAAATCGTGAACGAGCCCGTCGGTGGTGCACACCGTGACCACAAGCAGATGGCGGCGTTTTTAAAGCGCGCCTTGAACGATGCTTTCAGGCAGGTCAGTGACCTGAAGGTCAAGGAACTGCTGGACAGGCGTTACGAGCGGCTGCAAAGTTATGGCCGATTCACGGACATCAAAGCTGACGCCAAATAATCTGGCCAGTCTGGATGTTGCCATTCAGACGCCCGTAGCCGTTGCCTACAGCGGCGGCGCAGACTCTACCGCTTTGCTCTTGATGCTGGCGCAGCAGCACCCCGGTCAGGTGCAGGCGATTCATATTCACCACGGCTTGCAGGCAGCGGCTGATGACTTTGCGGCGCAATGCGCGGCGTTTTGCGCTGCACTTGGCGTGCCGCTGCATATGGTGCATGTTGATGCCAAAGCCCAACCCGGCCAAAGCCCTGAAGACGCGGCACGCAGGGCACGCTATTCAGCGCTTTCAGGCAAAGTTAAAGATATAAATAGTGCTCTAGCCCAACAAAATCGGGTGCAAGAAGCTATTAAAACAGTAGCTATCGCCCAGCACGCCGATGACCAGATTGAAACGCTGCTGCTGGCGCTGAGCCGGGGGGCGGGGTTGCCGGGTTTATCGAGCATGCCAGCCAGTTGGCAGCGTGATGGCATTGAATTTATACGGCCCTTGCTGGGCATGACATCGATGGAGATTCGCGCCTGGCTTGCAAGCCAAGGTTTGGCAGCACGGCATCCGGGCAGCGCCAATATTGGCCAGGGCTGGGTAGAAGATCCGACGAATGTTGACACGCAATTTACCCGCAACCGTATTCGCCATGACCTGATGCCTGCGCTTGAAAAAGCTTTTCCCCAGTTCCGGCAAACCTTTGCCCGTTCAGCGGCGCATGCGGCTGAGGCTCAATCGATTCTTGTGCAAGTAGCTAGCGAAGACATAGCACGCACAGGCAACCCGCCGCGTATTGCTGATTTGCAAAACCTGAGCCTGGAGCGCCGGGCAAACGTGTTGCGCCATTGGTTAAAAACCACACACCAGGTCAGCCCCAGCACAGCCCAACTGGCTGAACTGCAAAGCCAGATTGCCAACTGCACAGACCGCGGCAAGCAACTGCACATCAAAGTGGCCAGCGGGTATGTTGAACGGCACGCAGATGTGCTTGCGTACTTACCCTAGGTTTGAACGACAGGCTGGCTATAATTTGAGGCTTTGCAAATTCCAAGCAAAAGCATTTCAATTCAAACAAAAAATGGCTTTAATTGTTCATAAATATGGCGGCACGTCGATGGGTTCAACCGAACGCATCAAAAATGTCGCAAAGCGCGTGGCCAAATGGGCACGCGCGGGCCACCAGATGGTGGTGGTGCCCAGCGCCATGTCAGGCGAAACCAATCGCTTGCTCGGCCTGGCCAAAGAGTTGTCATTGGCCTCGCCTGGCGACACACACAGCCGCGAGCTGGATGCATTGGCTGCCACTGGCGAGCAGGCCTCCAGCGCGCTGCTGGCGATTGCCTTGCAAGCCGAAGGCATGCCCTCGGTCAGCTACGCGGGCTGGCAAGTCGCCATCAAAACCAACAGCGCACACACCAAGGCACGCATCGAGTCGATTGACGACAAGAAAGTGCGGGCTGACCTGAATGCGGGCAAGGTCGTCATCATCACCGGCTTTCAGGGCGTGGACGATGGCGGCAACATCACCACGCTGGGGCGCGGCGGCTCTGACACGTCTGCCGTGGCGATTGCCGCAGCGCTCAAGGCCCATGAATGCCTGATTTACACCGACGTTGACGGCGTGTACACCACCGACCCTCGCGTGGTGCCCGAGGCGCGCCGCCTGCACACCGTGAGCTTTGAGGAGATGCTGGAAATGGCGTCGATGGGCTCCAAGGTTTTGCAAATCCGTTCTGTTGAATTTGCAGGCAAATACAAGGTTCCCTTGCGGGTGCTGTCCAGCTTTACCGACTGGGACATTGACATCAATGAAGAAGCCAAATCAGGCACGCTCATCAGTTTTGAGGAAGACGAAAAAATGGAACAAGCCATCGTATCGGGCATCGCATTTAACCGCGACGAAGCCAAAATTTCTGTGCTCGGCGTGCCCGACACCCCCGGCATTGCCTACCAAATTTTGGGCACGATAGCTGACGCAAACATTGAAGTCGATGTCATCATCCAAAACATCAGCAAGGAAGGCAAAACCGACTTCAGCTTTACCGTGCACCGCAACGACTACGCCAAGGCCATGGACTTGCTCAAGGCCAAAGTGCTGCCCACACTGAATGCGACGGAGGTGACTGGCGACGCCAAAATCTGCAAGGTCAGCATCGTCGGCATCGGTATGCGCAGCCACGTTGGCATTGCCAGCAAAATGTTCAAAGTGCTGGCTGAAGAAGGCATCAACATCCAGATGATCTCCACCAGCGAGATCAAAACCTCGGTGGTGATTGACGAAAAATACATGGAGCTTGCCGTGCGCGCGCTGCACAAGGCGTTTGACCTGGACCAGGCCAGCGCTTGACCGGGTTGTGAGATAATTGTCCTAGCTGGAATCGTGACCGAGTGGCCGAAGGTGCTCCCCTGCTAAGGGAGTATGGGGTGTAGAGCCTCATCGAGAGTTCGAATCTCTCCGATTCCGCCAGCTACAAAAACTGAAAAGCCCCAAAATGATGAGTTTCGGGGCTTTTTTTATGCCTGTTTGACTGTCAAATTTACCTGTAGCCCAACAAATACAGGTGCAATCAGCTATTAAATTAATAGCTAATCATCCCACGCATTCAATTCGTATTTGACAGCGTCACACGCCGCCAGGTGTTGTCGGCCAGCCAAACGCATGCAGCGCCAGGCGTGTCGGGCATCAAGGTGATGCGTTGCACACGTGCAGGTAGCGGCATCACGTCGGCCAGTTCCTTGAACCTGGCCGTAGCGCCGCTGCCTTCCCAGCGAAGGGCGTGCAGGGCTTTCAGGCTCATGTCTGGCACGATGATGGTGGGGCGCTGGCCTGGCAGTTGCATGATGACGGCCAGTTGCTGCTCGGGCGATCCCATCAGGTGGTTGGAGGTGTCCATTGCCCTGGCGTAGGGCACAAGTTGCGGCGGCCTGTAGTGGTACAGCGTCAGCACGCCGCCGATGTGTGGGGTGATCACGCTGGCGACATCCAGCTTGCCGTCACCATCAAAATCGGCCACACCGACCGGATTCATCCAGCGAAAGGTGGAGCCCGCTGGCGGGCTGCGCGCCAGCTCTTTCAGGGTTTTGCCTTGTGGTGAATCAGAAAGTCCGAGCACGACCACGCTGGCACCGCGCAGGGCATCTGACTCAACGACGATGATTTCTTCGCGGCCGTCTTTGTCCAGGTCAGCCAGGCGCAGGCTCAAATCTTCAAAGACCCGGTGGATGGGCAGGCGATAAACAACTTCTTGCAGCGCGCCTGATGGCGTAGCCGTCAGCACGTGCACACTGCTCGCGTGGGTACGTGAGCCTAGAGCCGCATGCGGGTAGCGGTCAGTGGGCGTGCCCAGCCAGGCCCATGCAATGTCGCGCTGACCCTGGCTTGCTTTGCTGCCCGCCAGCCGCTGAGCCGCCGCAGGTGGTGCGGCATCTGGCACCTGCACAGCTTGGCTGCAATGCGCAGGGGCAGTCTCCAGTGTCAAGCCCATGGCAGCGCTCAGGCTGGGCAGGGCCATGGCCGTTAGCAGCAGCCCAAGCTTGATCAACAACCAGGGTGAACGCGTTGTGGGTGGCATAAAGTTCATGCCTTTTGGTCGTCATGGCTGTCGGCTTCTTACAGCCAAAATAACAGCGTGTGTTGAACGGGTTTAATCCACACCCAAAAACGCGGCCAGCGCAGGCGTTTGCAGCGCACCCGCGTTGGTCACCACAGCGCCAGTACGTGCATGTTTAGCCACGATGTAGGGCACCGATGTGGCACCCAGGCTGTTAAAGAGCAGCGTGTTCGATTTGACAGCCGCTTGTGCATCTGCCGTTGGATTGGCGTCAGCCATCATGCCGCCCGTGCCAGCCAGCAGCGCCGCTTCATGGGCGGTCATCAACTCGACCGGATTGGCTGCGGTCAGCAATGCCGCACCTTGCAGTGTGCTTTTTGGGTTCATCAGGGACACGGGCAGCCACACAAACTTCACTTTTTTCTGTAGCGGCAGCGATGCGTTCCATAACGCGCCGCAGTGTGGGCATTGCGCGTCAAACAAAACATAAACGGTTTGCGCGCTCATGATTGCGCCGGCGGTAAAGCCTTTGCCGTCTTTGGCAACAGCGTCATATGACTGCGCGGGGGCAATGGCCACACCGGCGGTTGGCACGGCGGCGGTGTCCTGCTTTGAACAACTCGCCAAGCTCATGCCAAGGGCCATGGCAAAAGCTAAAAAACAAAAACGTCTGGATAAATTTGAAGAGATCATGACAGGCAACGGGTAAACAAAGCATCTTAATGTCAGGCACGCTGTGACGTAAAAAAAGCCTCAAAACAGCAGGTTTTGAGGCTTTTTATCGATTTTTAACTGTCAAATCAGGCTGTAGCCCAATAAATTCGGGCGCAAGCAGCTACTAAAAAAATAGCAACTGATTTATGCGGCTTTTGCAGCGCGGCGCTGGCCGAAAGCCGAAGCGCGCTTGACGCTGGCGGTGGTGATGTTGTCGCCTGCGATTTTGCTGGCCAGCGCCGCTGATTTTTCTTCAAGCTTGGCGGCAAACTGGCTCAGCGCCACAGCGCCGGGCTTGGTCACTTCAGCGATGGTGTTCAGGGTGCTTAAGCCGGTTTTTTCTTCAAACAGGCTGGCGTTGGCGGCCACGCGCTCTACACCTGCTTCAGCCAGCTTGACCAGCTGGCTCACGACCATCTCGGCCCCTTTGGTGGATTGCGTCAGGCCTTTGGTGTAGTACACGCTGAACGCCAGTTGCGCAGCCGATGCGTTTTGTGCCACGTCTTTGGTCAGTTGTGAACGTGACTCTTTGAATGCTGCGTGCCAGCGCTTTTCAAGCACCGTCACCACGCGCTCGCCGCCAGCGCGGTAGGCGTCAATCACGTTTTTGGCGGTGTTGCCGTAGCACTCGATCAGGTCAGTCGCAACGGTGGACAGGTTTTTGGCGGTCATGGTGATTCCTTGGTGTTTGATGAAAGATGGGTAATCATCCGGGTTTTCCCTAGTGAGTGCGACCTAATCGGCTAGGGTGAGGTGTCCAGAAGCCGTTTGGTGCGGACGTTTTGTTTTTATCTGTCACCTGCGACGACCGGGTGGCCCATGTCCATCCGTATTGCCTGCGCGTTTAGAAACCAGCACCGGGCGCAGCCTAGGCGTGCTCGCCCGGTGCCAACCCTGCAAGCGTGTACGGCCCAATTGCCGAGCGAATCAAACGCAGGCAGGGCAGGCCGACAGCTGCTGTCATGCGCCGTACCTGGCGGTTGCGCCCCTCGGTGATGCACAGCTCAAGCCAGCTGGTCGGGATGCTCTGCCGCACCCGTACCGGCGGCAGGCGCGCCCACAGCCCGGGCGGCTCGTCAATCAGCCGCGCTTTGGCTGGCAGCGTCAAACCATCGTTTAGCTGCACGCCCGAGCGCAGCGCCTGCAATTGCGCATCCTCTGGCGTGCCCTCAACCTGCACGAGGTAGGTTTTTTCCATCTTGAAGCGTGGGCTGCTGATGCGCGCCTGCAAAGCGCCGTCACTGGTCAAGAGCAACAAGCCTTCGCTGTCAGCGTCCAGTCGCCCGCAGGCGTAAATGCCGGGCAGGTCGATAAAGTCTTTCAGCCCCCGCCAGCGCCCCTCAGGCGTGAACTGGCTCAGGACGCCGTAGGGTTTATTAAAGCGCAGCAGGGTTGTGGGGCGGGTAACGTCCACGGTTAAAACGACGACCCTGGCTCACTCAAAAAAGCAGTTTCTTCAGCGCTTGAAACACGGCCCAGCAAGGCATTGCGATGTGGGAAGCGTCCAAACCTGTCAATGATGACCTGATGGCGCAGCTCAAAGCTCAAGCCGTCTTCCAGCCCCGGCTGCGTGAAAAGCTGCACAGCCTGCGCGTGGATCAGTGCTGACTCGCTGTGCATGTACGGCATGTAGGCAAACCGCCTTTGCCTGGCATTCAGGTAGCTGTCTTGCCCGCTCGCCACCAGCACTTGCGCCAGGGCCAGCGCCAGGCCATCCTGCGCAAAAGCACGGGGTGTGTCGCGGTAGACATTGCGTGAAAACTGGTCCAGCACAATGATCTCCGCCAGAGCGCCTTCAGGTGCGCTCCGCCAGGCAAACAACTCGCATCGAGTAGCGGCTCCCAGGGTTTCACCAAACCGCGTGCGAATCATCTCGTCAAGCGCAGCGTCTTTGGCGAAGTGCTGTTTGTCAGTCAGCGTTTCAAACCAGAAGTGAAGGATGTTTTGAGGCTGCATGGTCTTTTTTGGGAAATTTTGAGCTGTTTCAAGGCATTTTCAGGTACTAAAAGTGCCTCTAGCCCAATAAATTCGGGTGCAAGCAGCTATAAAAAACATAGTACATCGAGTGACCCATTTATTCCGTCTTGATGCCCGCAGCTTTGACCACCGGGCCGTAGCGCGCCAGGTCACGCTTCATGTCGTCACTGAATTTGTCTGGTGTGCCTGGCGTTGCCGTAATGCCCATGATGTTGAGCTTGCCTTGCACCTCGGGGTCATTCAGTACCGCGTTCAGCTCCAGGTTGAGCCTGTCCACAATCGCTTTGGGTGTTTTGGCGGGAGCCAGCAGGCCGACCCAGGAGTTGACCTCAAAGTCAGCAACGCCGCTTTCAATAAAGGTGGGCACGTCAGGCAATGACTTTGAGCGCTGCGCACTCGACACCGCAATGGCGCGCAGCTTGCCAGATTTGACCTGCCCCTGCGCGCCTGCAACGGCTGTGTACACCAGGGGAATGTTGCCGCCCAGCACGTCAATCATGGCCTGGCCACCGCCCTTGTACGGCACATGCACCAGGTTGGCACCCGTGCGCAGCTTGAGCTGCTCGCCCGCAATGTGCGGTGTGCCGCCCGTGCCCGACGTACCGTAAGACAAGCCGCCAGTTTGCGTTTTCGACAAGGCGATGACGTCCTGCAAGGTTTTGACAGGCACGTTGGGGTGCGCGACCAGAATCAGCACCGCGTCACCAATCTTGCCAATCGGCGCAAAGTCGCGCAGCGTGTCAAAAGGGATCTTGTCAAACACATGCGGGTTGATGACCATGGTGCCGTCAAACGCCAGCACCAGCGTGTATCCGTCTGGTGCCGCAGTGGCTACCTGCTGGGTACCAATGTTGCCCGACGCACCGGGCTTGTTGTCCACAATCACCTGCTGGCCCAGGCGCTTTGACAACTGTTCGGCAATCAGACGGCCGCTGGTGTCGGTCACGCCGCCGGGCGTGAAGGGCACCACCAGGCGAATGGTCTTGTTCGGGTAGGGGCTTTGGGCAAATGCGGGCAGGGCGGCAATGGCCAGCGTGGCTGACAGTGCACCCAGGCACAGCGTACGGACCAGGATGTTTCTGCGATGGCTAGATGAGCGGGATGTGCGGGAAGAAGGGGTTGAAGTGCTCGAAAGCAATAAATCGTTTTGCATGGTTAGTCTCCGGCGGTTTTGAAATTCAAAATAATAAGTGTTCTAATTATTTTTAAATACTACTACGTTATTTTTTACGCTTAACTTTAAGGGAGCTCTGCGTTCATGAACCTCGACCTGGCACAAAAACATATTTTGATCACGGGTGGCAGCAAAGGCATTGGCCTGGCCTGTGCGCTGGTGTTTCTGGAAGAGGGCGCGCGCGTCACGCTGGTCTCGCGCAGTGCAGACAACCTGGCAACTGGGCGGCTTGCGTTGCTAGCGGCGCACCCGCTGGCCACAGACCGCATAGCAGTTGTGGCGGCTGACATGACCGATGCCGCCGCCGCCGTGCTGGCGCTTGACAGTGCGGAGGCGGCGCATGGCCCGGTCGATGTACTGGTCAACTCGGCGGGTGCGGCCAAGCGAACGCCGCCAGACGAGCTCACGCCGCAGGCCTGGCATGACGCCATGCAGGCCAAGTACTTCAGCTACATCCACATGATTGACCCTGCTGTGCAGCGCATGGCCAGGCGGGGTGCAGGGGTCATCATCAACATCGTGGGCAACGGCGGCAAGGTGGCCAGCCCATCGCACTTGCCCGGCGGCGCGGCCAACGCGGCTCTGATGCTGGTCAGCAGCGGCCTGGCGGCAGCCTTTGGCCCCAAGGGCGTGCGCGTGAACGCCGTTAACCCCGGTTTGACGCTGACTGACCGGCTCAAGGCCGGCCTGGCAGTGGATGCGCGCCTGCAAAACATCACGCTTGACGAGGCACTGCAAAAAGCCAACGCGCGTCAGCCGTTGGGCCGCCTGGCAGAGCCGCGCGAGATTGCAGATGCCGTGGTTTTTTTGGCATCAACGCGTGCCAGCTACATCACGGGTGCGCTGCTGGCTATGGATGGCGCGTTGACGCCGATGGTGGTGTAACAAAGCTTGACCGCATAACGGCCGCTCGTCACCCCCTTATCGCGCCACGCCCGTAGCGCGCCGACAAATTGAGTGAAATACATTTAATGTAGTATATGATACATTAAATGTTATGAATGAATACTCAATCTTTTTGGTCACCTTGCCAACGCAACCGAATGCCGTTCGCATCCGGATTTGGCGCTCGCTAAAAGCCTTGGGCTGCGTCGCTTTGCGAGACGGCGCCTACATCTTGCCGCTTGAGCAAAAGGCGTCTTTGGAGCAATTGGCGCTAGAAGTTGTTGAGCACGGCGGAACGGGGCAAGTCATGTCTATTTCGCCGTCTGATACAGCGCAGGAGGCGGCTATTCTTGTGCAGTTTGACCGCGCTGAAGCCTATGCAGCCTGGTACGCCAAGCTGCAAGATGACATGGCTTTCGCGTCCAGCACCAGCGAGACTGAAGCGCGGCGACGCTTCAGAGCCGCATCAGAAGCGTTGGGCGCGATCAGGAAAACAGATTTTTATCCAACGGATGTGTCAGTACGGGCCAACAGGCAATTGATGCAATTCAAGCAAGCGCTTGATTCAAGATTCTCAAAAGGCGAACCTCAAGCCATCGACCAGACGATTGCACGCCTGAGCTTTGACAAATATCAAAACAAGCGATGGGCAACGCGCGCCAGACCGTGGGTGGACAGATTGGCTTGTGCCTGGCTGATTGCGCGCTTCATTGATAAAACCCCCAGATTTGTCTGGCTGGACGACATCAGCACCGCCCCCAAAAACGTGATTGGCTATGACTACGATGGCGCGGTATTTACCCACGTTGGTCAACGCACCAGCTTTGAAGTTTTTTTGGTCAGCTTCGGATTGGAAGCCAATGAAAAGCTGATGCACATTGCCAGAGCCGTCAACAGCATTGATTTGGCCAGCATGCCCGTTGACATTGCCCCCGGCCTGGAAGAAATACTGGCAGGTTTGCGGGAAGTCCATCTGGCCGACGATGCTCTGATGAAGGCCAGCAACACCATTTTTGATGCGCTTTACATCCAGGCCAATCGAAAACTGACCACACCCCGATAAAACAGCAACCTGGAAAGAACGTATGAGCGACGCACATCTTTGGCTCTATCTGTTTGCCACACTGGTTGGTGGCCTGATATCTGGCCTGACTGGTTTTGCGATGGGCGTGGTGATGGCCAGCATGTGGCTGCACATCATCAGTCCCCTTCAAACCGCAACCCTGATTTTGTGTTTTGGGTTCATCACCTTGAGCCATGCCATCTGGACACTGCGGCACGCACTGTCGTGGAAAACGCTTGCGCCGTATATCTACGGCGGCATGGTGGGCGCCCCGCTGGGGGTCATACTGCTCACACATGTCAACCCGGATGTGGTTCGACTTTGTGTGGGCTTGCTGTTGGTCACTTACGCCTTGCTCAACCTTTTAAAACCCAAACTGGCCACTCTCCAATCAGGTTTTGCGGTTGACTTTTTTGTGGGAATGGTCAACGGTCTGGTGGGCGGTTTGACAGGCCTGACGGGAATCATCATTGCCATCTGGTGTCAAATGCGCGGCTGGCCCAAAGACACCCAGCGCATGGTGTTTCAACCCGTCAATCTGATGGCGATTGTTTTTGCAGCAGGCTCATTGGCAGTGACAGGGTCTATCGCGTTTGAAACGATTCAGCTGTTTTTATACGGTCTGCCTTTGGTCGTTTTAGGCCAGTGGATCGGGCTTAAATATTACGGAAAACTCAACGACGCGGCATTTCGAAAACTCTTGCTGTGGTTATTTCTGTTAACGGGAATCGCGCTTGTGCTGCCGTCGCTGGGGTTGCTCAAGTAGCTCCTGAGTTCAAGCCGCAGCTTCAAGCCCATTGGCAAAGTGGGTGCGCATGGCGTGTGCCGCCTGCTCTGCATTGCGTGCAGACATCGCCGTCATGATGGCCCGGTGTTCGCTCAGTGATTCCTCAATCCGCCCCGCTTTCAGCAAAGAGTTGTGGCGGTTCAGTTTCATCACCTTGCGCAGGTCGGCCACCATCTGGTCGCGCCAGCGGTTGTTGGCGATTTCCAGCAAATGCATGTGAAAGGCTTCGTTGATTTCGAAAAAGCGTTCGCGGTTTTTGGTGGCTTTTTCCAGGTTGTCGTGCAGGGCTTGCAGTTCTTTCATTTGCGCATCTGTGGCCTGTGAGGCCACGACGCTGGCGGCGTCGGCCTCCAGCAAACTGAGCAGGTGATACACATCGGTCAGGTCTTTCTCATTGACCTCCGTCACGTACGCGCCGCGCCGTACCTTCATGGTGACCAGGCCTTCGGTAGCCAGCACCTTGAGCGCTTCACGCAGCGGCGTGCGGCTGATGCCGTACTCTTCAGCCAGCTTCAGCTCGTCAATCCAGTTGCCGGGCGGCAGCTCGCGGCTGAAGATGCGCTGGCGCAACAGCTCAGCAACTTCTTCATACAGCGCGCGCTGCTTGAGGTTTTGGGGCAGGGTGGGTGCGTTCATAGGCGTTAATTCAGTCCGCAAAGTTTACACGAAACTGAATTCTGAATTTATAATTATAAATTGAAAGTTTGATAAGATAGGGCCTATGACTACGCCATCCATGCCATTCAAACCTTCAAACCTTGCTGACTGGGAAAAAGCCGCAGCCAAGTCTGCCCCGAGTGGCGATGTGAATGCTTTGAACTGGCACACGCCAGACGGCATCACCGTCAAACCGCTGTACACGGCTGAAGACACCAAAGACCTGCCTTATACCAACACACTGCCAGGCTTTGAGCCTTTCATTCGCGGCCCGCAGGCCACCATGTATGCGGTGCGCCCCTGGACGATTCGGCAGTACGCCGGGTTTTCAACGGCTGAAGAATCCAACGCTTTTTACCGCAAGGCTTTGGCCGCTGGCGGGCAGGGCGTGTCAGTCGCGTTTGATTTGGCCACGCACCGCGGCTATGACAGCGACCACCCACGTGTGACGGGCGACGTGGGCAAGGCGGGTGTGGCGATTGATTCGGTGGAGGATATGAAGATTTTGTTCAACCAGATCCCGCTCGACAAAGTCAGCGTCAGCATGACCATGAACGGCGCGGTGCTGCCGGTGCTGGCGGGCTACGTGGTGGCGGCTGAAGAGCAGGGTGTGGCGCAGGCCGATTTGAGCGGCACGATTCAGAACGACATCCTCAAAGAATTCATGGTGCGCAACACCTATATCTATCCCCCTGCGCCCAGCATTCGCATCATTGGCGACATCATTGAATACACTGCCAAACACATGCCGAAGTTCAACTCGATTTCAATATCGGGCTACCACATGCAAGAGGCTGGAGCTAACCAGGCGCTTGAACTCGCCTTTACGCTGGCCGACGGCAAGGAATACGTGAAGACGGCTATTGGCAAGGGGCTGGATGTCGATGCATTTGCGGGCCGCCTGAGTTTTTTCTGGGCGATTGGCATGAACTTCTATCTGGAGATTGCCAAAATGCGCGCGGCGCGTCTGCTGTGGTGCCGCATCATGAAGGGCTTTGATGCCAAGTCACCCAAGAGCCTGATGCTGCGCACCCACTGCCAGACCAGCGGCTGGAGCCTGACCGAGCAGGACCCCTACAACAACATTGTGCGCACCACCATTGAGGGCATGGCGGCGGTGTTTGGCGGCACGCAAAGCCTGCATACCAACAGCTTTGACGAAGCGATTGCGTTGCCAACCGAGTTCAGTTCACGCATCGCGCGCAACACGCAACTCATCATTCAGGAAGAAACGCACATTGGCGCAGTCGTTGACCCGTGGGCGGGCAGCTACATGATGGAAAAGCTGACCCAGGACATGGCCGATGCAGCGTGGAAAATCATCGAAGAAGTCGAAGCCATGGGCGGCATGACCAAGGCGGTTGACAGTGGCTGGGCCAAGCTGAAAATTGAAGCTGCAGCCGCTGAAAAGCAGGCACGTATTGACAGTGGCAAAGACGTGATTGTGGGTGTGAACAAGTACAGACTGAAAACTGAAGACCCGATAGAAACGCGCGACATTGACAACGTGGCTGTACGTGACGGGCAGATTGCCAGATTGAAAGTCATCAAATCGAAACGTGATCAAGCCAAAGTAAATTTTGCGCTGGCAGCTATCAAAAGTGCAGCAGAAGACAACACGGGCAACCTGCTCGACTTGTCGATTCAAGCCGTGCGCGCACGCGCCACGGTCGGTGAAATAAGCGACGCATTGGAGGCCGTGTATGGCCGCCACCGCGCCGATACACAAAAGGTGACCGGTGTGTACGCAGCCGCTTACGACTCTGCCGAGGGCTGGGAACAGCTCAAAAACGAAATCACGCAATTCGCCGAAGATCAGGGCCGCCGCCCCCGCGTGATGATCTCAAAACTCGGCCAGGACGGCCATGACCGCGGCGCCAAAGTGGTGGCCACCGCGTTTGCCGATTTGGGTTTTGACGTGGACATGGGGCCACTCTTTCAAACCCCTGAAGAATGCGCCCGCCAGGCGATTGAAAACGACGTGCATGCCGTCGGCGTCAGCACGCTGGCAGCAGGCCACAAAACGCTGGTGCCAGGCATCATTGCCGAACTCAAAAAACAGGGCGCGGACGACATCATCGTCTTCGTCGGCGGCGTCATTCCACGTCCTGATTACGAGATGCTTTACGAGGCCGGTGTGAAGGGCATTTACGGGCCAGGCACGCCGATCGTGGCCAGTGCTAAGGATGTGCTGGAACAGATCAGGGCTGCACTGAAGTGACTGCGCCGCCGTTGGTTGAGGCAGTTGTAAACGGGCAGGGCGCTGAACAGCGCCGAGCCATCGCCAATGCCATCACCCTGCTCGAATCGACACGCGCCGACCACCGTGCGCAGGGTGACGAGCTGCTCACAGCATTGTTACCCCATACCGGAAAATCTTTTCGCCTCGGCATCAGCGGTGTGCCCGGCGTCGGCAAATCCACTTTCATTGAAGTGCTGGGCCTGCACCTTATCAAGCAGGGTCACCGGGTGGCGGTGTTGACGATTGACCCTTCGTCTACTGTTTCAGGCGGTTCCATTTTGGGTGACAAGACGCGGATGGAGCTGCTGTCTGTGCATGAGATGGCTTACATCCGCCCCAGCCCATCCAGCGGCACGCTGGGTGGTGTGGCTGAAAAAACGCGAGAGGCCATGCTGGTTTGCGAGGCTGCGGGTTATGACGTCGTTATGGTGGAGACTGTTGGCGTGGGCCAATCGGAAACAGCTGTGGCCAATATGACCGACATGTTTGTATTGATGCAGTTGCCCAACGCAGGCGATGATTTGCAGGCGATCAAAAAGGGCGTGATGGAGCTGGCCGACCTGGTGGTCATCAACAAGGCCGACATTGACGCCATCGCCGCCCAGCGCGCACAACTGCAAATCACCTCTGCCATGCAGTTGCTGGGCATGTTCAGCGGCTATGTAGAGACCAACTGGCACCCCAAGGCGATTCAGCTTAGTGCTTTGAAGTGTGATGGCGTAGAAGCTTTCTGGGCCGAAGTGCAAAACTTTAAAGCCCGGCAAACCGCGAATGGCAAGCTGCTAGAGCGCAGGCAGCAGCAGTCACTCAGCTGGATGTGGGAGCGGATTGATGCGGGGCTCAAGCATGCCTTCAAACAAAACACGGCGGTCAGCCGCTTGCTGCCTGAAATACTTGCTCAAGTCGCCAGCGGGCACCTGCCAGCCTCTACAGCGGCACGAAATCTGCTTGTAGCCCAATCAAATCGGGCGCAAGCAGCTACTGAATAAATAGCAAATGTAAATTAACAGAAAACAAATATGCAAGACATCCTTGAAAAACTCGAACAAAAACGCGCCGCAGCCCGACTTGGCGGCGGTCAAAAACGCATTGACGCGCAGCACGGCAAAGGCAAGCTCACTGCGCGTGAGCGGCTTGAACTGCTGCTTGACGAAGGTACGTTTGAAGAGTGGGACATGTTTGTAGAGCACCGCTGCACAGACTTTGGCATGGCTGACAACCGCCCACCAGGTGACGGTGTGGTCACCGGCTACGGCATGATCAATGGCCGACTGGTGTTTGTCTTCAGTCAGGACTTCACCGTGTTTGGCGGCGCACTAAGTGAAGCCCACGCCGAGAAAATCTGCAAGGTGATGGACCAGGCCATGAAGGTCGGCGCGCCGGTGATTGGCCTGAATGACTCGGGCGGCGCACGCATTCAGGAGGGTGTGGCATCGCTCGGTGGGTATGCCGACGTGTTTCAGCGCAATGTGATGGCCAGCGGCGTGATTCCGCAAATCAGCATGATCATGGGGCCGAGTGCGGGCGGCGCGGTGTACAGCCCGGCCATGACCGATTTTATTTTCATGGTCAAAGATTCCAGCTACATGTTTGTCACTGGCCCTGAGGTTGTTAAAACCGTGACGCATGAAAGCGTGACCGCAGAAGAGCTGGGCGGGGCGATTACGCACACCACCAAAAGCGGCGTGGCAGACCTGGCTTTTGAAAACGATGTAGAAGCGCTGCTGATGCTGCGCCGCCTGTACAACTACCTGCCGCTAAACAACCGCGAAAAAGCGCCGATACGCCCGAGTGCTGATCCAGCCACACGCATGGACATGAGTCTGGACACGCTGGTGCCCGAGAACCCGAACAAGCCGTATGACATGAAGGAGCTGATTGTTAAAACGGTGGACGACGGCGACTTTTTTGAGATTCAGCCCGAGTATGCGAAAAACATCATCATCGGCTTTGCGCGAATGGAAGGCCAGACCATCGGCATTGTTGCCAACCAGCCGCTGGTATTGGCAGGTTGCCTGGATATCAAATCGTCGATCAAGGCGGCGCGTTTTGTGCGCTTTTGCGATTGCTTCAACATCCCGGTCGTTACGTTTGTTGATGTGCCCGGTTTTATGCCTGGCACAAGTCAAGAGTACGGCGGCATCATCAAGCACGGCGCAAAACTGTTGTACGCCTATGCTGAATGCACCGTGCCGAAAATTACCGTCATCACGCGCAAGGCCTATGGCGGCGCGTATGACGTGATGGCCTCCAAGCATTTACGCGGTGACGTCAACTTTGCCTGGCCGAATGCCGAGATTGCGGTGATGGGGGCCAAGGGTGCGGTTGAAATCATTTTTCGCGAAGACAAGGGAGACCCTGTCAAGCTTGCCGCGCGTGAGGCTGAATACAAAGCCCAGTTTGCGAATCCGTTTATTGCGGGTGCTCGGGGCTTTATTGACGACGTCATCTTGCCGCATGAGACACGCAGGCGGATTTGTCGGTCGCTGGTGATGCTCAAGGACAAGAAGCTGGAGAACCCTTGGCGCAAGCATGGGAATATTCCGTTGTGAAAGCTTTTAGGTTGCGTCCTTTGTGTGTGAGCGGATTGGCTGCGCGTTTTGCTGCGTGTCCTCCGCGCTTCGCGCTCCTCCTTGACCTCCGCAAAACGCGCAACCAACCCGCTCTATCAACGACCGTTTCTGATTTCAAAATTCAAAACCTCCTTTCCAGCAACGGGCATGGCGTGTCTGCTGCAGCGAAGTCAAGGAGGAGGGCCAAAGGCCCGGGGGACATGAGCGGAAGTAGATGCGCCGTGGCCGTTGCGGGTTAAATGATGCGAACGTCGCGATCGACAAATACAAACATTGACTGGAAATAAAAGTATGTTCACAAAAATCCTGATCGCCAACCGGGGTGAAATAGCCTGCCGCGTTATCCTTACTTCACGCAAAATGGGCATCAAAACCGTCGCTGTTTACTCAGACGCTGACAAAGACGCGCGCCATGTTGAGCTGGCCGACGAGGCCGTCAACATTGGCCCAGCGCCTAGTCGCGACAGCTATTTGCAGACCGAAAAAATTATTGCTGCCTGCAAACAAACGGGTGCACAGGCTGTGCATCCAGGCTACGGTTTTCTGAGTGAAAACGCTGGCTTTGCCAAGCGGGTTGAGGAAGAAGGCATTGTCTTTATTGGCCCCAAGCACTATTCCATCGCGGCGATGGGCGACAAGATTGAATCCAAAAAACTGGCGGGTGCGGCGGGGGTTAATTGCATTCCTGGTGTGAACGATGCGATCGAAACGGCTGAAAAAGCTGTGGAGATTGCCAAGGGCATTGGCTACCCGGTGATGATCAAAGCCAGCGCAGGCGGTGGTGGCAAGGGCTTGCGGGTGGCCTTCAATGACAAGGAGGCGTTTGAAGGTTTTACCTCCTGCCGCAATGAAGCCAAAAACAGTTTTGGTGATGACCGCGTGTTCATTGAAAAGTTTGTTGAAGAACCGCGCCATATTGAAATCCAGATGATGGGTGACAGCCACGGCAATGTGATTTACCTCAACGAGCGCGAATGCTCCATCCAGCGTCGCCACCAGAAGGTGATTGAAGAAGCGCCTAGCCCATTCATCACTGACGCCACACGCAAAGCCATGGGCGAGCAGGCTGTGCTGCTGGCCAAAGCCGTGAAGTACCAGAGTGCTGGCACGGTTGAATTCGTCGTCGGCAAAGACCAGAGCTTTTATTTTCTGGAAATGAACACCCGCCTGCAGGTTGAGCACCCGGTCACTGAATGCATCACAGGGCTGGATCTGGTCGAGCTGATGATTCGCGTCGCAGCGGGTGAGAAGCTTCCGCTTGAACAAAAAGATGTGCAGCGCAATGGCTGGGCGATGGAATGCCGTATCAATGCTGAAGATCCGTTTCGCAGCTTTTTGCCAAGCACGGGGCGCTTGGTGCGCTTTCAACCGCCTAAAGAAACCATGTTTGCGGCTGACACGGCGCACCTACAGGGCGTGCGCGTTGATACCGGCGTGCAGGATGGCGGCGAGATACCGATGTACTACGACTCGATGATTGCCAAGCTCATCGTGCACGGTAAAGACCGGCTCGATGCGATCGCCAAAATGCGTGAAGCGCTCAATGGGTTTGTGATCCGCGGCATCAGCAGCAACATCCCGTTTCAGGCGGCGCTGTTGGCGCACCCGAAGTTTGTGGCGGGTGACTTCAACACCGGCTTTATTGCCGAGAACTACGGCAAGGGCTTCCATGCCGAGGACGTGCCGCACGATGACCCTGACTTTCTGGTCGCGCTGGCGGCGTACGTCAATCGCCGCATGCTGGGACGCGCAGCGGGCATTAGCGGGCAATTACCCGGCCATGGCGTGACGGTGGGTGAAGAGTTTGTCGTCATTCAACTCGGCGCAGAAGGCAAAAACGCCCCAAAGAGTGTTTTGGTGGCTGATTTTGAGGTCAAATCGGGCTCTAGCCGAATAGATTCGGGCGCTAACAGCTACGAAATATGTAGCAATTGGCACCTTGGTGGCGCGCGTATTCGCGGCACGGTCAATGGCAAACCGTTTACAGCACAAGTCGAGCGCGGCGTCGGCAAGAACCCATTGGCCATCCGCATCAACCACAACGGCACGCGACTTGATGCGCTGGTCTTGAACCCACGCGCCGCTGCGCTTCATGCGCTGATGCCGTACAAGGCGCCGCCCGACATGAGTCGCTATGTGCTGTCGCCCATGCCTGGTCTGCTGGTGGATGTTGCCGTGCAAGTCGGCCAAAAGGTGCAGGCGGGTGAGCGTGTGGCGGTGATTGAAGCCATGAAGATGGAGAACGTGCTGTTTGCCGTGGCCGATGGCGTGGTCGGCAAGGTGCTGGCGGCCAAGGGTGAATCGCTGACGGTTGACCAGCCGATTGTTGAGTTTGCATAAACCTGAATAAAGAAAAAATCATGAACGTCCAAGATTTCGAAGCCCAATTAAAAGCCGACAACTTTGATGAAATTACTCTGGTTGAAAAGCCCGTCGGCTATGTCATGGCAGAACATCAGCATCCGTTTGAAGCCCGCGCACTCATTACCAAAGGGGACATCACATTGACCGTGAACGGCGTGGCAACCACTTACGCTTCAGGCGATATTTTTCGCTTGCCTGCGCAAACCCCGCACCATGAAAGCGCTGTACCGAATGGCGTGACTTATCTGGCAGGCCGCAAGCACCAGGTCAGCGCATGACGCGGCCCTTCAAAGTCCTGGGCATTCAGCAAATCGCCATTGGCGCGCCCAGCAAAGACCGCTTGCGCAAGCTGTGGGTGGACATGCTGGGGCTTGAAGTGACGGGCAACTTCGTCAGCGAGCGTGAAAACGTTGACGAAGATATTTGCGCCATCGGCAGCGGGCCTTTCAAGGTCGAGGTCGATCTGATGCAGCCGCTCGATATCGACAAAAAACCGGCCGTGCACACCACACCGCTAAACCACGTCGGCTTGTGGATTGACGATTTGCCCAAAGCGGTTGAATGGCTGACAGCGCAAGGCGTTCGTTTTGCACCCGGCGGCATACGCAAAGGTGCTGCGGGCTTCGACATCTGCTTTATGCACCCCAAAGCGAATGACGAGTTTCCGATTGCAGGTGAGGGCGTGCTGATTGAGCTGGTGCAGGCACCGCCTGAAGTCATCACCGCGTTTTCGGCCCTTGCTGGTTCGGCCTAGGCTCCCCCTTTTTAACTGGAACACTCCCCCATGGACTTAAGCCGTTTCCCCCGCCGTCGCTACACCCAGGGCTTCACGCCACTGGAATTTTTGCCTAATTTCACCAAAGCCCTGCGCGCAAGCTGCCCGGAAGGCGCAGGCCCGAATGTGTGGATCAAACGTGACGACATGCTGGGCTTGACGCCTGGTGGCAACAAAACCCGCAAGCTGGAATTTTTGGCCGCTGATGCGCTGGCCCAAGGCGCTGACACGCTGATCACTTGTGGCGCACCACAGTCCAACCACTGCCGCGCCACCCTGTCTGCCGCCATCAAGGAAGGCATGAAATGCCGCTTTGTGATTGAAGAGCGCGTGCCCAACAGCTACAAGGTGGATGCCAGCGGCAACAACTTTTTGTTCCGCCTGCTGGGTGTAGAAGCCATCACCGTGGTGCCTGCGGGTACCAACATGTTGGCCGCGATGCAGCAGGTAGCTGGTGAGCTGGCCAAGCTTGGGCGCAAGGGCTACATCGTGCCCGGCGGTGGCTCTAACGCGATTGGCGGGCTGGGCTACGTGGCTTGCGCGCAAGAGCTGCAGCAACAGTTTTTTGACCAAGGCGTGCAGATCGACAAAATCGTCGTTGGCTCGGGCAGCTCGGGCACGCACGGTGGGTTGCTGGCGGGTTTTTTGGGCAACCACATCAACATTCCACTCATAGGCATTGGTGTCAGCCGTGACCCAACTGACCAAAACCCGCTGGTGCATAAAGAAGCGCAAGCTGTGTGCGATTTGCTCGGTTTAAACATCACCGTTCCGCCTGAGGCTGTAGTCAGCTTTGGCGACTGGTGGCGGCCCAAATATTCAGTGCCGAATGCGGCGATGGTCGAGGCCGTGCAAATGCTGGCGCGACTTGAGGCGATTTTGCTGGACCCGGTTTACACCGGCAAAATCATGGCGGGCTTGATCGGCTTGTCACGGCAAGGCCACTTTAAGCGTGACGAGAACGTGCTCTTTATCCACACTGGCGGTGCGCCGTCGTTGCATGCCTACGAGGCTGAAGTGTTGGGGCTGGCGCAGGCGCAATGAGGGATTCACCCGAGAACGCTTTCGGGTAGTTGCGGCTTAAACTGGTCTGGCCTCCTGACCGTTGTTGCGGTGCAGCAGAGCAAAGGAGACAGCACTTGCAGCCCACCAACATAGCCCAGCCATCGTATTTTCACAAAGTCGTTGATTGCCAGTGGGCCTGCCCGGCACACACCCCCGTTCCCGAATACATACGCCTGATTGGCCAGGGCCGCTACAGCGATGCCTACATGGTCAACTGGGTATCCAATGTCTTTCCCGGTATTTTGGGTCGTACCTGTGACCGACCCTGTGAGCCCGCATGCAGGCGCAGCCGGGTAGAGGAGGGTGGCATTGAACAGCCAGAGCCGGTTGCCATTTGTCGCCTCAAACGGGTTGCCGCCGACATGAAATCCGATGTCCGTCAGCGCATGCCCAAGCTGTCGCCAAAAAACGGCAAACGCATCGCCTGCATAGGCGCAGGCCCAGCCTCATTGACGGTAGCGCGCGATCTGGCGCCGCTGGGTTATGAGGTGACGGTGTTTGACGGCGAGGCCAAGGCGGGCGGCTTTATCCGCACGCAAATCCCGCGCTTTCGTTTGCCCGAGTCGGTGATTGACGAAGAAACCGGCTATATCCTGGACCTGGGCGTGCAGTTCAAAAGCGGCCAGCGCATCGAATCGATGAAGGGCTTGCTGCAAGACAAAACCAACGGCGGTTATGACGCAATATTTGTCGGTTGCGGTGCGCCTCGTGGGCGTGATTTGCAGCTTCCTGGCCGCGAAGCGATCACGCAAAACATTCACATTGGCATTGACTGGCTGGCTTCGGTGTCGTTTGGTCACATCACCAGCATTGGCAAGCGCGTGATTGTGCTGGGCGGTGGCAATACCGCGATGGATTGCTGCCGCTCTGCAAGGCGCCTGGGCGGCACTGATGTAAAGGTCATTGTGCGCAGTGGTTTTGACGAAATGAAGGCGTCACCCTGGGAAAAAGAAGACGCCCAGCATGAAGGCATTCCCATCATTAATTTTCATGTTCCCGTGGCGTTTGAGCACAGCGATGGCCAGCTCACCGGCATGCGTTTTAAAGTGGTCAAGGCGGTGTATGACGCGCAGGGCAAACGCAGCCTGGTGCCGACCGGTGAGCCCGAGGTGCTGGTGCCATGCGACGCCGTGCTGATTGCCGTGGGCCAGGAAAATGCTTTCCCGTGGATAGAGCGTGACAGTGGCATCAGCTTTGACACATCCGGTTTGCCGGTTCTGGGCAAAGAAACATTTCAGTCTACTGTCGGCAAGGTTTTTTTTGGTGGCGACTCGGCACTGGGTCCTAAAAACATCATCACTGCAGTCGCGCATGGGCATGAGGCGGCTGTATCAATTGACCGATTTTTGAACGGTGAAGACATTCGCCAGCGGCCAGACCCCATGACCAATTTGATGTCTGCCAAGATGGGCATTCATGAATGGAGTTATGACAACGACACCTCGAACGACCCGCGCTTCAAGGTGCCCTGGGCCAAGGCCGAAGTTGCGCTGGCCAATATTCGTGTTGAGGTAGAGCTGGGCTTTGATGCCGCCACGGCCTTCAAGGAAGCAGGGCGCTGCCTGAACTGCGACGTGCAGACCGTGTTCACGGCACCTGCCTGCATTGAGTGTGATGCCTGTGTTGATATTTGTCCGATGGACTGCATCAGCTTTACCGGCAATGCTGATGAAGCCGAATTGCGTACACACCTGAAAG
This sequence comes from Polaromonas sp., assembly GCA_031417995.1. GTDB lineage: Bacteria > Pseudomonadota > Gammaproteobacteria > Burkholderiales > Burkholderiaceae_C > Polaromonas. The sequence goes on from JANOWR010000027.1 coordinate 26,826, forward strand.
CCCCGGCGCTGAACCTGACACAGGATTTGTATGTCTCAGGCGAGCTCAAAACCGGGCGGGTGATGGTCAAGGACGAAGACGTCTGCCTGCATTGCGGCCTGTGTGCTGAGCGCTGCCCGACCGGTGCCTGGGACATGCAGAAGTTCTTGTTGACCACCACGCAGGCTGGGCCGTCTTGCCGTGATAAAGGCAAATCTGCGGCCTTGCAGGTGGAGTACACAGCATGAAACGCATCGAAGCCGTCAATGACTTCGTCATCAAGTTTGCCAACGTCAATGGCTCGGGTTCAGCCTCGGCCAACGAGCTGTTTGCCAAAGCCATTTTGCGCATGGGTGTGCCCGTCAGTCCGCGCAATATTTTCCCCAGCAACATCCAGGGCTTGCCGACCTGGTACGAAGCGCGGGTCAGCGACAAGGGCTACCAGGGCAGGCGCGGCGGCATCGACATGATGGTGGCGATGAACCCGCAAACCTGGGATGCCGATGTGGCCGAGCTGGAGCCTGGTGGCTATCTGTTTTACGACAGCACGCGGCCCCTGCCGCCATCGAAATTTCGCGACGACATCCATGTCATTGGCATGCCGCTGACGGAGATTTCAAACGCGGTCTATTCGGACCCGCGCCAGCGACAGTTGTTCAAGAACATCATCTACATTGGCGCGCTGTCGGTGCTGCTTCAAATTGAAGCCGAGGTGCTTGAAAAGCTGTTTGCAGAGCAGTACAAGGGCAAGGAAAAATTACTGGCTTCCAACGTGCAGGCCTTGCATTTGGGGCGCGATTTTGCCAGCGAGCATTTGCAGGCACCACTGGGCATTCGCGTGCAGCGCAGCGACCAGGTAGGCAACAAGATATTTGTGGATGGTAACAGTGCTGCCGCCTTGGGCTGCGTGTATGGCGGCGCTACGGTAGCCGCCTGGTATCCCATCACGCCGTCGTCATCGGTCGCTGAAGCCTTCGGGTCGTATTGCGCCAAATACCGGGTTGACCCCGAGACGGGTCAAAACAATTACGCCATTGTCCAGGCGGAAGATGAAATCGCCTCCATCGGCATGGTGGTGGGCGCAGGCTGGAATGGCGCGCGCGCCTTCACAACCACTTCCGGGCCGGGCGTGTCGCTGATGACAGAGTTCATAGGGCTGGCTTACTTTGCTGAAATCCCGGTGACCATCATCAATGTGCAACGCGGTGGGCCGTCAACCGGCATGCCCACCCGTACCCAGCAGGCCGATTTGTTGTCGTGTGCCTACGCCTCGCATGGCGACACCAAGCATGTCATGCTGCTGCCGCAAGATCCACACGAATGTTTTGAACACGCTGCCGCTGCGCTGGACCTGGCCGACCGGCTGCAAACCCCGGTGTTTGTAATGACCGACCTCGACATTGGCATGAACCAGCGGCTGTGCGAACCCTTTAGCTGGGACGACAGCCGCAGCTATGACCGTGGCAAGGTGATGACAGCTGATGAGCTGGAGGCGGGCAAGGATTTTGGCCGATACAAGGATGTTGATGGCGACGGCATCCCCTGGCGCACCTTGCCAGGTACGCACCCGACCAAGGGCAGTTACTTCACGCGCGGCACGACGCGCAATGCCTATGCGCAATATTCAGAGCGCGGCCCGGACTACATCTATAACGTGCAGCGACTTTTGAGAAAGTTTGAAACCGCTGCTACGCTGGTACCGCAGCCCATACTGCGCCCTGCCGCACGCAAGACCCGGCTGGGGGTGATTTACTTTGGCTCAACCAGCCCGGCCATGGCGGAAGCGCTGGACGTGCTGACCGACGTTGGCATTCATCTCGATGCCTTGCGCTTGCGGGCGTTTCCGTTTCCTGCCAGCGTCGCGCAATTTTTGGCGGAGCACGACGAGGTGTTCGTGGTCGAGCAAAACCGTGATGCCCAAATGCACTGCCTGCTGGTCAATGAACTGGATGTGGATCCGTCGCGGCTGGTACGGGTGCTGCATTTTGACGGTACACCGATCACCGCGCGCTTTATCACGGGCGCCATCACCAGGCATGTACACGCCGAGGTGGTTGCCCCCAAACGCAAAACCAGGGAAAGAGCTGTATGACGTATCTCGCCAAGCCGCGGCTGCACCACCCTTCGCTGATGGCAAATAAGGTGGGTTATACCCGGCGTGACTATGAAGGGAAAATTTCGACCTTGTGCGCGGGCTGTGGCCATGACTCCATCTCGGCAGCCATCATTCAGGCCTGCTGGGAGCTGGACATTGCACCGCACCGCGTGGCCAAGCTGTCAGGGATTGGCTGCAGTTCCAAAACGCCCGATTATTTTCTCGGTGCGTCGCATGGTTTTAACACCGTGCACGGGCGCATGCCTTCGGTGCTGACAGGTGCCAACCTGGCCAACCGCGACCTGCTTTATCTGGGGGTGTCTGGCGATGGTGATTCCGCCTCGATTGGCCTGGGCCAGTTCGCCCATGCCATGCGACGCGGCGTCAACATGGTGTACATCGTTGAGAACAACGGTGTCTATGGCCTGACCAAGGGACAGTTTTCGGCCACGGCGGATCAAGGCTCCAAAAGTAAAAAGGGTGTCGTCAACAACGACAGCCCGGTGGACCTGGTGGGCATTGCGCTGCAACTGGGCGCAACCTATGTGGCGCGTGGCTTTTCGGGCGACAAAGAGCAACTGGTGCCGTTGATCAAGGGCGCTATTGGTCATGGTGGTGCCGCTTTTATTGACGTGATCAGCCCTTGCGTGGCCTTTAACAACCATGCGGGCAGCACCAAAAGCTACGACTATGTACGAGAGCACAACGAAGCCGTCAGCCGTATCGACTTCATCAGCACCCGCGACGAGATCACCACCCGCTACGCACCCGGCGAGGTGGTTGACGTTGAGCAGCATGACGGCCTGACCTTGCGCCTGCGCAAGCTGCGCAGTGACTATGACCCGACAGACCGCATCGCTGCCATGAACCATGTGTTGTCACATCAGGCCAAAGGCGAAGTCGTGACCGGTTTGCTTTACGTCGATGGTACGGCGGGTGATTTGCATCAGGCACTGAACACCACCGTTGTACCGCTCAATACACTGGGCAGTCAACAGCTCAACCCGGGTGCCAGTGCCTTGGACAAATTGAACGCGGCGTTGCGCTAGTCTGGCGGCGTTCGCGCCGCACGAGATTTAGCCAGTGCAGCTGCTATGACAGACTGTTTGATGGCAACAGGCGGTGTTTCAGTCATGTTTTTAACAGATTTTGACTGTGTTTTAGGGCTGTAGCCCAATAAATTCGGGCGCAAGCAGCTATGAAATGTGTAGCGCACAAGCGCTTGATCAGCCTGCTGTTGCGTCCACGCCGCCCAGCCTGACTGCTCGCCCGTTACATTCTCCAGGCTGATGCAATCGACCGGACACACCGCGATGCACAGCTCGCAGCCGGTGCAGTGTGGCTCTATCACGGTGTGCATCATCTTGTTGCTGCCCAGGATGGCGTCGGTCGGGCAAACCGGCAGGCACAGCGTGCAGCCAATGCACCATTGCTCGTCGATGATGGCGACAGAGCGTGAACCTTCAATGCCGTTAACAGGGTTCAGGGATTCAGCGGCTTGGCCAGTGATGGCCGCCAACCTGGCAATGCCCTCTGCGCCGCCTGGCGGGCATTGGTTGATGGCTGCACTGCCATGGACAATTGCTTCAGCGTAGGCCATGCAGTCTGGGTAGCCGCAGCGGGTGCACTGGGTTTGCGGCAGTGCCGCATGAATGCGGCTGGCGAGGTTTATAACGGCTGAGTTCACCCCTGTATTGTCCGCGTACTTTGAGTCGTCATTGCGGACCCGATCCGCAATCCATGACCCCGAATTCGCAGCCCTGGATCCCGGGTCCAGCCCGGGATGACAAATCTGTTTACCTGCTACGAGCTGCCTTGGCCGGAGCACGTTTTGCCAGTGCTTTGACTGGTGGCTTAACAACAGCTTTGACAGGCGCTTTGGCAATTGGTTTGCTTGCAGGTTTCACAACAGGTTTGGCAATCGCTATCTTTTTAGGAGTTGCTTGCACCCGAATTGATTGGGCTACAGGTTCATTTGACGGTGTTTTCAAGGCTTTATTGGCTTCCAGAATAAACGCTTTGACGGCGGGGTACACCGCATCGCGCCAGCGCCTGCCGCTGAAGATACCGTAATGCCCCGCACCCATGGCTTCAAAATGCTTTTTATGTCCAGCAGCAACGCCAGTGCACATGTTCAACGCTGCTTTGGTTTGGCCAGAGCCCGAAATATCGTCCAGCTCGCCCTCAACCGTCATGACGTGGGTGGTTTTGATGTCGCCTGGCTTGACGCGTTCTGCTTTGCCAGTTTCTGACAGCACATCCCAGGTGCCGTTGACCAGCTTGAACTCCTGAAACACGGTCTTGATGGTTTCCAGGTAGTAGTCGGCGTCCATGTCGAGCACGGCGTTGTACTCGTCGTAAAACTTGCGGTGCGCCTCAGCGCTTGCGTCGTCACCCTTGAGCAGGTCTTTGAAGTAGTCGTAATGGCTGGTGGCGTGGCGGTCAGGGTTCATGGCCACAAAACCGGTGTGCTGCATAAAGCCGGGGTACACACGGCGGCCTGCGCCTGCAAAGTTGCTGGGTACCCGGTAAATCACATTGTTTTCAAACCACTCGAAGGGCTTGGTGGTGGCCAGGTTGTTGACCGATGTGGGCGACAGGCGCGCATCAATCGGGCCGCCCATCATGGTCATCGACAGCGGGGTGGTTTCGCCGCGTGATGCCATCAGCGAGATCGCCGCAAATACCGGTACCGTTGGCTGGCAGACGCTGATCACGTGGCAATTGCCGTATTTGCCTTGCAGGTGGCGAATAAATTCTTGTACGTAGTTCACGTAATCGTCGAGGTGAAAAGTGCCCTCAGACAGGGGCACCAGGCGTGCGTTTTTCCAGTCTGTGATGTAAACCTTGTGGTCTTTCAACATGGTTTTGACGGTGTCGCGCAGCAGCGTTGCGTAGTGGCCAGACAAGGGTGCAACGATGAGCACGGCGGGCTGGTTTTTCAGGTGCTCGAGCGTGGCGCTGTCGTCGGTAAAGCGTTTGAAACGGCGTAGTTCGCAGAAAGGTTTGTCAATTTCAATGCGTTCGTGTATGGCAATTTCAACTTTGCCATCGACAATGTTTTGAATGCCAAAAGCTGGCTTCTCGTAGTCCTTGCCCAAGCGGTAAATCAGTCCATAACCAGCAGCGATACGCTGCACCAAAGGGTTTTGCGCCATCGGCGAAGCGCTGTTGCTGTACAGCTTTGCGGCGGCCTGCGCAAAGTCAACAAAAGGCTCCATCAGGGTGCGCTGGGTTTCGTAGACTTGATAGAGCATGATGACAAACCTTCTGTAGAGTCTGGTACTTCAATTAATAAGCATGCAACTTAAATGCTGCACTGCAACAATATAACATGGGCAGCCCTTGCAGATTGGAGTAAGGCTACCAATGTAACGGGGTGACTTTTGTAATTTACACGTCAGCACTTAAATCGCGATTACTGGACACAACGATGCTCCCCACTTCTGACTTTACCGCGCTTGAACGCATTGCATCCCTTAAAAAATCTGACCGCATGCCGGTGCTTTTTTTGGGGCACGGCAGCCCCATGAATGCACTGGCGGGCAACCCGTATTTTGAAAGCTGGCGCGCGCTGGGCCAGGAATTCGGCTCAAAAATGGCGCGCCCCCAGCTGATTTTGTGCATATCGGCGCATTGGCTGACCGAGGGCTGGCACCTGACTGCCATGGCCCAGCCTAAAACCATTCACGACTTTGGCGGCTTCCCGCAAGAGCTGTTTGACCAGCAATACCCCGCGTCTGGCGATACGGCAGCGGCGCAAGCCATCAGCCAGCTGGTCAGGCAGCGTGGGTCATTGCCGCTGGGGCTGGACGAAAAAGACTGGGGCCTTGACCACGGCACCTGGGGCGTTTTAAAGCCGATGTTTCCCGGTGCTGACATACCTGTGATTCAACTGAGCATGGACTACAGCCGTGCCCCTGAAGAGCACTACGCCCTGGCCCAGCAGCTCAAGGCCCTGCGTGACAGGGGTGTGCTGATTGTCGGCAGCGGCAACATCGTGCACAACCTGCGGCAAATGCAGCGCGGGGCAGCAGGCAACCAGGCCTACGACTGGGCGCTGGAGTTTGACCAAACCACGGGCGGCCACATTCAGCAAGGCAACCTGGGCGCGCTGCAAAACTTCTTGCAACTGGGCAGTCTGGCCAAAATGGCCCACCCCACGCATGAACATTATTTGCCGCTGCTGTATGCGGCCGGGGCTGTTGACAGCAAGGAGCCGATGCGGTTTTTTAACACCGACTATCAGGGTGGGTCAATTGCGATGCGGTCAGTGGTGTGGGGTTAAGGCTTCTAGGCTCACATTTAAATAGCACTAGCCCGCTGCTGCCCGTCGCTGCATTTGCCCCAGCACCTTGAAGCAGCCCCACACCCCCATCACACCAAACAGCACCACGCCCAAGCCGTACCCTGCCAGCACGCCCTTAACGCCGTAATAGTGCCCGCCCAGCCAGATGAATGGCACCACGCCCAAAGTGGCGCGACCCCAGTTAAGGGCGGTTGAATACAGCACGTAGCCCAGGTTGTTAAATGCAGCGTTGGCCACAAACACCGCACCGTTAAACACGTAGCTGCCCGCCACAAACACGCAGAAGAAAACAATCACCTCGCGGCCCTGGCCCACTGCGCCAAACACGTTGGCAATCAGCGTGCTGCACACGGCCATCAGCAGCCACACCGCCAGCACATAGACCACCACCACCTTCAATGCGTCGCGCATGGTTGATTGCAGCCTGTCAAAGCGGTTGGCACCCAGGTTTTGCCCAATGATGGGGCCGACCGATGCCGACAGCGCAAACAGCGCCGCAAACGCGACCGGAATAATGCGCCCCACCACAGCCCAGCCGCCCACGGCGTCGTCGCCATACGGCGCTATGGCTGCGGTGACAAACGAGTTGCCCACGGGCGTGGCGATTTGCGTCAGCACCGACGGCAGGCCAATTGCAAAAAAAGGCTTGAAGGTCTCGCGCAGCGTAGGCCGGTCTGGCCAGGCCAGCAGTTTGTGCACGCGCACCACGCCATACAAACCAATGCCAACCATCACAAACCGGGCCAGCACCGTGGCCACTGCCGCGCCGTCCAGCCGCCAGCCAAAACCGAATATCAAAAGTGGGTCAAGCACCGCTGTGGCCGCACCCGCCCCCAGCGTGACATACATCGACCGTTTGCCATCGCCCAGCGCCCGCAACAGCGCACCCAGGCACATGCCCGCGCCCAGCAGCGGGGCAGATGGCATCACGATGCGGCTAAAGCGCAGTGCCAGGTCGGCCGTGACGCCTGTGGCTCCCAGCACGCGCAGCAGTGTGTCCAAAAAAGGGTAGGCCACAGCGGCAGCCAACGCCATGCTGCTGACCATCAAGACCAGCGACGCACCGGCCAGCTTTTTGGCGTGGTCACGGTCGCCCCGGCCCAGCGCGCGGGACGTGAGCGCGCTCACGGCTATCGTCAGGCCAATGCCGATGGACAACACAAAAAACAGCAGCGTGCCCGCGTAGCCCACGGCAGCGGCCAGCTCCTTTTGGCCCAGCAGCGAGATGTAAAACAGGTTCAGCAAGTCCACCGCAAAAATGGCAATCAGCCCGACAGAGCCTGCGGCGGTCATGTTCAGGACATGCGTCAGGGTTGAACCCGTGACGAATTTGCCTTGCGTTGTTATGGGCGCGGGCACGGTGGGGGAGGGTTGGGACATGTTGGCTTGGTAATGCGTGTGGCGCTATTTTCACGCTTTGCATAGCGTTACGTGCAGCGACAATAAGGCCCATGCAACTTCAAGACATTCTTTTTTCTCAAGGCTTTGGCACGCGGCGCGTTTGCTCGGGGCTGGTGCAACAGGGCCTGGTGGTGGTGGCGGGCGCTGTGGTCGATGACCCAGCGGCTGAATTTGTGGCTGCGGGCCTTAACTTCAACGTGCAGGGCGTTGACTGGCAGTATTACGAAAAAGCCTACCTGATGCTGCACAAACCCGCAGGGTACGAATGCTCGCAAAAGCCCAGCACCTACCCCAGCATTTACACCCTGCTGCCCGCACCCATTCGCCAGCGCGGGGGCGGTGCGGCTGCAGGCGTGCAAGCCGTGGGCCGGCTGGACCAGGACACCACAGGCCTGCTGCTGCTGTCGGACGACGGCAAGTTCATTCACCGCATGAGCTCACCCAAACACCACGTTCCCAAGGTGTATGAGGTGACGGCCAAGCACGCGGTAGATGACAAGCAGGTGCAAAAGCTGCTGAGCGGCGTGGTGTTGGACGACGACCCCAAACCCGTCAAAGCCGCAGCCTGCGTGCAAACCGGGCCAAACCAGTTAAGCCTGACCCTGACAGAAGGCAAATACCACCAGGTTAAACGCATGATTGCGGCGGTGGGTAATCGGGTGGAGGGTGAAGGTGGCGTGGGTGGTTTGCACCGGTCGCGGATTGGGTCGCTGGCTTTGCCTGATGATTTGAAGGTTGGGCAGTGGCGGTGGTTGACTGCTGGGGATTTGGCGGCTATTGCATCTGCCCCCGCCTCCGCATAGTTGTCATTGCGGCCTTGAGCCGCAATCCATGAACCCGCACTTCTGCGCACGCCTGAGTAGTCATGGGTTCCGCGGCAAGACCGGGATGATGATTTGGTGGGTTTGTGCTTTTTAAGGCTACAAATTTTCCTTTGGGTCCATGAATGTAGCATTAGGTTGAACTGCAAGATCGTTGTCTCCGTTGTCAGATCTGCGGCGCATAAAGTGCTTTAATAAGTTTTAAATTGCAAAACTATTGAACTAACTGCATTCGCGCTACCAAGCTTTGCGACATTTGTACTCACATCAAACTTAAAACCACCACTTGTCGCCATTATTTTCCCAATGGCCTGTTTTGGCGATGAGTTGTTAATCGCTTCAGTCTTTGCACTTGTCCTATTCCTAGTCTTGACTGTGTTGATGAAAAATCTAACAGCGACCTCTCCACCGTCAATTCTTATGCGTGGCAATTCACCCCGAGCAATGATTTCTTTAATCTCGTTTTGCTTGCCTATAGCCCACTGTGACTCTACATACAACTTGATCTTATTAACTGAAGCGTTGAAGTTTGAAGTACTACGTCTGCCTATTGGCGTAAATATCTGAGCAATGATCAATGGATATTGTTCTTCCAATTTTCTATATTCTGCTGCGGTTAATTTTTGGCTATAGATGTCCCTGCCAAACAGAATATTTGAAAAATTGGCCAATTCATTTATAGATGCGAATTGCTGGGCAAACTCAATTGGGGCAAACCCAAGAGACGCTTGCAAACGGTCTATTTTTTCTAATTGAGCAACATGTCCATCACTAATTGAAGATGAAATATCGTCAATCAGTGCATGGATTAGTTCCCCAAGCGATAAGCTCAGTTCATCATTTGGGTTCATCACCGCGTTGGGTATAAATTTATCTGTTCAGCGGCAAATAATCAGTTTTAAAATTTATTCTGACATGACCAAAAATATTGACACTTGACCCGCTGCTGTCCTGGTGCCATGTTTTAGCGGTGGATACAGCAACAGTACGAGTCCGATTTATTCCTGCCTTATTTTTGCCAAATATAGAACCCAGTATTCCGCTTTTGTTCAAAGCCAAGCTGCCTGCTACATCTCGTTTTTTATCTTCTGTAGAGGATCCATCACTGTGACTTTCCCATGTTGAAAACGTAATCTTGGTTTCAATTTGACCGTCACTCACGATTAGCCGTAATAACCCCATCGACGCCATGTTTTGAAGCAATGCGTATTTGTTGCTTGCAACAGTTGCTGCCAAAGACCGATAGAGTAAGTTGCGTCCTGACATGGCTGTTGCAGATACATTCAATGCTGCTTGGTGTTCTGCAAGCACTGTGTGATTCATATCTAAATATGCAGTCAGATAATTGTTATCGGCATTCATATTTTCCTTTTTTGGAAAGAGGCCATCAACCAGCCCCTTAACCGCTGGTGACAATGCACCAATAATTGCCGTTATTGCGTTGCCACTTCCACCCGATACAGGCGTCGTACTGGTTGGTACTGTGGGATCAGCATCTACAGCCGTCAGTGCAGTCGCTGGGGGCTTAGGCGAAAACGTCGTACTTGTTGCCGCAATTGCATCGAGTAATTGCTTGGTACCGTCATCACTTGGTAGTGGAATGTTTGACAACAATCCCTGGATATCACTCATCGATACTGAGTCAACCGTATTGTTGATGTAAGTTGACAAAGATGAGGTGAGTGCTTGCGTGTAGTTCTGATACTCCTGCATTTGCTCTACTTGGGAATCTACCAATGTCTGAAAAGTACTATGTATCAGATCACTTGTGAACGCAGCAAAAGGTATTTCACCGAAACGTGCTGCAGTATCCATCGCAAAATTTTCGTACGCCATGATTTTCTCCTCCACCCTCAGATTTGAAGATAAAACGCATAGAGGGTGACACCAGTCGTTTTATCTTTGGATACTGAAGAATACAGAAATGTTGGTGTAAAACTCACTGCACGAATAAAAAAGAGCTAAAAGTTGCCATGTGTTTACCCTTAAACAAAGCAAGCACTTCAATCAACTTCTAGACGCTATTAATAATAGAGCTACTCGCGTACATATCCATTGGTCTGTAACTTAGGTAAATCAGGCAAAAAGTAGCTTTTTACTTTGAGCGGCGAAACCTGCCACCACGGGGGCTGAAAACGCTAAGGACAAGCCATTTTTATTCATTAAAAGTGCCTTAAAGCCAATGAATACCTGCGCAAAAAGCTCCTAATTTTGTAGCAATTATCAGACGCAAGCTCATAGAAAACGCAGTTTCCAGACATCTAAATCGCCAGATTGGTGCACAAAATCGCCTGGCTATTGCCGTATCAACCTGCTTTCAGGTCCACTTCCGGCAATCACAAATACAAGCTATAGCGGCGCGCATATTGCGTGAGGATTCTTTGAAACCTATGCTGAGATCCACGTTGAAATCTCGCATAGTTACCTTAACCCCGGAGCTACCCATCATGAAAATCAGACATGCCCTTTTTAGCCTCCTGTGCGCCTTGGGCGTCCTCTCGCCAGCAACATCCTCGCTGGCTCAGGACAAGTTTCCCGACCAGCCGGTGAAGATGATGGTTGCCCTGCCTGCGGGCGGCGGCGTGGACATGATTGCGCGCCTGGTTTCCCAAAAGCTGACAGTGGTGTGGGGCCAGCCGGTGGTGGTTGATAACCGGGCCGGTGGTTCTGGGCAAATTGGCTTGCCCATCGTGGCCAAAGCGGCACCAGACGGTTACATGCTCATGGCATCGCCCGCGTCATTTTTGACGACCAACAAAAGTATTTTCAAAACCCTGACGTATGACCCGCAGGCCGACTTTGCGCCGATTACCAAGCTGGCCAACCAGTCGATGGTATTGGTTGTCAAAGACAGGCAAAAATTTCCGACGGCTGCGGCTGTGCTGGCGGCTGCCAGGACCAAACCCGAGGCCGTGAACTATGCGTCTTCAGGTGACGGTAGCCCGCAGCACCTGGCCGCGCTGATGTTTGAGGCGCGCATGAAGGTCAAGATGCTGCATGTGCCTTACAAGGGCGGCGCGCTGGCCATCAATGACTTGCTGGGCGGCAATGTCGACATTTTGTTTGCGCCGTTGCCAGAAGCACTGCCGCACATCAAAGCGGGCAAGCTGGTCGGTTTAGCCATCATGGGTGACAAGCGCTCCGACCTGATTCCTGATGTACCCACCATGGCCGAAAGCGGTATCAACAACATGGTGATGGTGACCTGGATTGGCCTGTTGGCACCCGCCAAGCTGCCGCGCCCGCTGGTTGACCAGATCAACAGGCAGGTTCACGCGATTTTGGCAACTGACGAAGTCAAAGCCCAACTGCGCGCAGCCGGCATGGATGTTGCGCCCAACACGCCAGAGCAGTTCAGGCAAATCATTGCCGACGAGATCAAGCTGCATGCAGAGCTGGTTAAAGCGGCTGGTTTGGTACCGCAGTAAAAAAAGCCAAAAACAAGCCAGTTTTACCCATTACAAGTGTCTGTAGCCCAATAGATTCGGGCTCAAGCAGCTCCTGAAAACATAGCACTTAGTCGGCTGTACGCAAAAAATCCTTGATGCCTTCAATACAAAGCTGCGGCTGGTCACGGTGCGGCGAATGCCCGCAGTCGGCCAGCCTGAGTTGCTGCGCATGCGGCGCGGCTTGAGCAATCTCATCGAGCTGCAGCATCGTGCCGTATTCGTCATTCAGCCCTTGCATCAGCAGCAGCGGGGCGGGGATGCTGCGGCATTCGGGGCGAATGTCAAAAGTGGCAAAGCCCGCAGACAGCCATACGTCGTTCCATTGCCAGAAAGCGCCGTCCACGTCTGCATGGTGTTTGGCCAGTCGTTGTTTTAAATCTCCTGTTTCAAACGCATCCCTGGCTTGGCCAATTGCCTTGACGGCCACGCCTTCAACCACCACATGCGGGGCCATGGCGATGCAGGCAGCCACCAAGTAGCGGCTGGCATAGAGCAGGGCAATGCTTGCGCCGTCTGAATGGCCCAGCAGGACCGGGCTTTGAATACCCAGTTGCGCCAGCAAAGCGGGCAGCACGTCCCAGGCCTCGTGGTGCATGTAGTCGGGTGGCAAGACATTGCGGCCTGCCGCTGTGGGGCTGGATTGGCCATAGCCGCGCCGTGAATAGACCACGCCAGCGCGGCCAGTGGCCTGACAAACGGCCATCGGCCAGTCCAGCCCGCGCTGCGTCCACAGGCTGACGCTGCCCAGGCCTTCGTGTAAAAACACAATCGGGGCCAGTGCATCAGAGCCTTCAATGCGCCTGACCTCCAGCTGCTGGTCATGGATGTTTAAAAATTGCATCGCGTCATCCTAATTCAAGACATTAATCCAAGGCACAAATTCAAAGCGTTATTCTTACGCCATGAGCAAACTCCTCGACTCCTTTTGGCGCGCGGCCATGTACTGCCTGCACCCCCGCGTGATTGCGCTGTCAGTGCTGCCGCTGGTCATCATGGCGGCGGTGTCGCTGGGCTTGGGCTACTTTTTTTGGGAAGCCGCCATAGCCAGCGTGCGTGCCAACCTGGATAGCTTTGAGTTGTTCAGCACCATGGTGCGCTGGCTTGAGGGGCTTGGGTTAAACAACTTGCGACTGGTGCTGGCACCGGTGCTGCTTTTGTTTTTGGCGATTCCGGTCATCGTGATTGTGTCGCTGCTGTTTGTGGCGATTTTCATGACGCCAGCCATGGTGGCGCTGGTGGCGCAGCGGCGCTTCCCCGGGCTGGAGCGCAAAAGAGGTGGCTCCATGCTGGCCAGCCTGTTCTGGTCGTTGGGTTCAACCTTGCTGGCAGTGATTGCGCTGGTGCTGTCAGTCCCGCTATGGCTGATTCCGCCGTTGATTCTGGTACTGCCGCCCTTAATCTGGGGCTGGCTGACTTACCGCGTGATGTCGTATGACGCGCTGGTTGACCACGCCAGCAGTGAAGAGCGCAGGCAAATTTTTAAAGAACATCGAGCGTCCTTGCTCAGCATTGGTGTCATCAGCGGCTATCTGGGTGCTGCGCCCAGTTTGATCTGGGCGTCGGGTGCCATGTTTGTGGCGATGGCTCCGATCCTGGTGCCTGTGGCGATCTGGATTTACACACTGGTGTTTGCCTTTTCATCGCTCTGGTTTGCTCATTACACACTGGGCGCGCTTGAGCAGCTTCGCAAGAAAAACAATGCATTGGCCCAAGAAAAACCGGTGCAAACAGCTCCTGAATTAATAGCAATCAAGCCTGACCCCATGCCTGAATTGCCTTCACCAGGCGCGCAACCCTGAATCCCCTTCACATTGTCTTTGTCATGACCACCAACTTTGCAATCATCATCATCGGCGACGAAATTCTCTCCGGCAAACGTGCCGACAAACACCTGCCCAAAGCCATTGAATTGCTGGGCGCTTGCGGCCTGCAACTGGCCTACGCCGACTATGTGGGCGACGACAAGGCCCGTATCACGGCCACGCTGGCACGCGCTTTTGCAGCAGCGCGAGAGTCGGGCGATGTGGTGTTCTCTTGCGGCGGCATTGGTGCCACGCCCGACGATCACACCCGCCAGTGCGCAGCGGCCGCCCTGGGCGTTGACCTGGCCTTGCACCCAGAAGCCAAGGCGCTGATCACCGAGCGCATGAAAGACACCGCCAAAGAGCAGGGCGTACCGTTTGATGCCGACAGGCACGACAACATTCACCGCCTGAACATGGGGGTGTTTCCGGTGGGGGCGCAGATTATTCCGAACCCGTACAACAAGATCCCCGGGTTTACCTGCCAGGCCGGGCAGGGTGCGGTTCATTTCTTGCCGGGGTTTCCGGTGATGGCCTGGCCGATGATGGAATGGGTTTTAGACACGATTTATCCGCATCTGCACCAAAAGTCAGCCTACATCGAAAAGTCCGTCATCGTGTCTGGTTCGATGGAAGCAACACTGACACCGCTGATGGAAGCCATTGAAGCGGCCCACGCAGGCGTAAAAGTTTTCAGTCTGCCGAGCGTAGATCACCCCACGTATGGCAGACATATTGAGCTGGGCGTGAAGGGCGCACCCGCAGCCATTGAGCTGGCATACCCGGCTTTGCTGGCTGGGCTGGTCCCGTTTAATGTGAAACTAGGCCCTGAATTGGTGCGTTGATATATGGCACTATAAAGGTGCATTTTATCAAATGCACGAAAATGTGCATGAATTATGGTTTATGGATTATGAATTTCTGATGTCAAAAACTGCTGGCAAGAGCTGAATTCACGGCACAATCTGGCGTGTTCAACTAATCAGTAGCTGCATTGTTTTGGCATAAAAAGTGCATTCAATGGTGCTGAGAATATTTTTCAACCCTCTCGCAACCCTCATTACTGGAGAATTTGATGGCAAAGACCGTCGCAGATGTCATAAAAATGGTCAAGGAAAACGAAGTCAAGTTTGTTGATTTTCGCTTCACCGACACACGTGGTAAAGAGCAGCACGTTACCGTGCCTGTGTCTCACTTTGACGAAGACAAATTCATTTCGGGCCACGCATTTGACGGCTCTTCAATCGCTGGCTGGAAAGGCATTGAAGCTTCAGACATGTTGCTCATGCCCGATGCCAACACCGCCAACCTGGATCCGTTTTTTGAAGAAACCACACTGCTATTAAGCTGCGATGTGCTCGACCCGACCGACGGCAAGGCCTATGACCGTGATCCACGCTCGATTGCCAAGCGCGCTGAGGCATATTTGAAGGCATCCGGCCTGGGCGACACCGCTTACTTTGGCCCAGAGCCAGAGTTTTTCATTTTCGACGACGTGCGCTGGAATACCGACGCATCGGGCACCTTCTTTAAAATCGACGAATACGAAGCGCCATGGAATTCAGGTACCAAGCTGGAAGGCGGCAACCGCGGCCATCGCCCAACCGTCAAGGGCGGCTACTTCCCCGTGCCCCCGGTTGACAGCACACAGGACATGCGCGCTGAAATGTCGTTGGTGCTCGAATCCTTGGGTATCCCGGTCGAAGTGTTTCACCATGAAGTGGCTGGCGCTGGCCAGAACGAAATTGGCACACGTTTCAGCACGCTGGTACAGCGCGCCGACTGGACGCAACTGCTCAAGTACGTCGTACAAAACGTGGCCAATGCCTACGGCAAAACCGCCACCTTCATGCCAAAACCCATCGTTGGCGACAACGGCAGCGGCATGCACGTTCACCAGTCGATCTGGAAAGACGGCAAAAACCTGTTTGCTGGCGACGGCTATGCAGGCCTGTCAGATTTCGCGCTGTACTACATCGGCGGCATCATCAAGCACGCACGTGCGCTGAACGCCATCACCAACCCTGGCACCAACAGCTACAAGCGCCTGGTGCCCGGTTTCGAGGCGCCGGTGAAGCTGGCCTATTCGTCGAAGAACCGCTCGGCT
>JANOWR010000028.1:0-23023 GCA_031417995.1 Polaromonas sp.
CAACGCAGGCTTGATGGATTCTGAGCTGGACCATGTCGAAGCAGTTGCGAGGGAAATCGCCCCGATCGTCAAACCCTGGGACTGGCCTATTGCACGGCGCGCGCGTGCCGGGCAAGTTTGTCACTAACCCTGTATGAGCCGTTGACTTTGGCTGGCAATGAAGTTTTGGTAGCTGTCAGTGGCCGCTGGGCAAAAGACCTCACTGATGTCAAACAGCGCGGCGTAAAGTCGCGCTGCGTCCGACCCTATAACAAAGCTTTCGGCAAGCTTCGGTCTCTGCCCGCTTCCAAGAGCAAGTTGCAATTCGAGATCGACAAGCTTTTTACCCGAGCGAATATCCTGGACCGCCGCTGCGTGCCAAGCTTGTGACTCTGCCATTTCTGCAAGCTCTCCCAACCTGTCGGCAGACTCCAACTGAAGCCAGACAGCTTTAGCCGAACTCTTCAGCGCCAGCACACCAAAGGGCGCACCGATCACTACGTGCTCAACCCAATTTTGCTGCAAGGCCAGCTTTTCAAGTTGCTCGGACACAGCTGGATCGTTCAGCAGCGCATTTTGTTCGCGCGACAAGGTAGCGCGCCAAATTTGTTGATGTCTTGTGTCTGGCTTGTGCAAAAAACTTTGAATCGTATCCGTCAACTGCAAGCGAATTTCCGGCGACTGCTTGGGTATAAATTGCTGTATCAATCCGCTGTTGAAAGCCATTACGGCAAGCTGCTCGTCAGCTCGACCGGTGAGCAAAATGCGTGATCCGGACCACTGGGTGAGTTTACTCAGCACTTTTAATCCACTCATGGCAGGCATGGAGTAGTCCACCACACACACTTGTGCCAGCGTAAAACGTGCCATACCGTCATCCCGCCAATATTTCAGAATTTGCGGAATCAACGCAGCGCCTTCGCGCCAACGGTTGATGATCTCCTGCTGGCGCCACATGTCCAGCTCGGTGGAGGCCGTTTCAGCCAGCAGCATGTCAATGCAGGCCACGGGCCGCAGCATCAAATGGACATACCAATCCATGGGCATGACTTCGGCCAGCATTTCAAGGTAGTCCAGGTCGTCGTCTAAAAAAACGACGGTTCCTGGTCGGCGATAGAGTGGAAATGACATAGCCGTTATTTCATGAATTCCAGCGGCAGCACAATCGTGAAAGTTGCACCAACTGCAAACTCTGATCGCACCGAAATGGTTCCGCCAGCGCTTTGTACCACCTGCTGGCAAAAGGCCAGTCCCAGGCCATGCCCGGTACCACTGTTGCTTGAAAAGAATGGTTTGAAAATCTGCTGCATCAGTACAGGTTCTATGCCCATGCCTTCGTCTTCAATAACAATTTTTCCGTTGCCCTGCGATGTGCTGACCTCAATGCGCAAAGCGCCCACCGGGTAGCGCGAGTCAGCCGCCATCAGTGAGTGAAAAGCATTTTTCATCAGGTTGTCAAGTACCTGCGAAAACTGCCGAGAAGAAGATTTGAAATGAAAGTCCTCATGAGCCAGTACCCTGACACAAGCGCGCTGGCGGCTGGCCACATAAGGATAGTTTTCCACCACATCAGTGACCAGGCGTTTGGCTGAAATCAACTCTGTATAGCGCGGCAACTCGCGTAGTTTGGCATTGGCTATCTGGGTGTCAATCTGGTGGTTCATGTTACGGACCAGTGTATGCAATCGTAGGGCCAGTTTTTCAATCTGCGGGGCTTGGGGGTTGTCAGGCTGGCGCCGCACCTCCATTTGTATGGCATCGCCGAGCAGCGCGGCCGTAGACAGCGGCGTGCGCAGCTCATGCGCCATGATGCCAATGGTTGCCAGCGTGTGTGAAAGGTGTGCGCGCCTGAGATTCGCCGACGACAGATTGAGTACCAGAGCAATAGACCAGGTGAATGCGAACACCACAGCATGGACTATGGCCTGGCCTTCTGGTACGTACGCTGCTTTGGGGGCAACCACCGTGAACAGTAGCCATGCCGTCAGCGCGCCTGTAATGGTGCCAAATGTTGCCAGTCGCCAGTCCGTGACGAGGTAGTAGATCAAGACCATTGATGCCATGGTCGCCAGCCAAACCGGGTTACCGTTGTTGCACAAATACATCCAGCTAAAAAACACGGGAAGCTCCAGCCAGAACACGATGCTGAAAACACGTTGCGTAAAAAGGCTGTCGGGATTTTTGTTAATGCGTTGTGCCATCAGGGCATAGCCCAAAAGACTGGCAATAGCGCGTAACCACAGGTTTTCGTAGGGCTGAGGCAGCCAGATTGACCAGATCCACGCGAACAATGCATTGCCTGAAAAAATAGACAGACCCAACCACCAGATGCGCTTGGACGATGGATGCAAAATAGGCTCCAGCGGCGCAAGGATTAATTCTTCCCGTAACCATTGAAGCAATGGTCGCCTTGCTAACTGCAGGCTGGAGCGGACGCTTATCAATTAGATGCCCCGTTGGTGGAGTGCGAGCAGTGCGATGATGCATTTAACATTTGTCTATTGTCCTTGTTCTTTTTAAATTCGATTGATGCAACTACCTGCTAACTTTGACAGTGTGACAGTCGATGGCGTGATCACTGACTGGCTTTGCTCACTGCGCGAGTTTTCTGTGGAAGCCTTGCTGGTGCTGGGCCCGGATCCTTTTGGCGGGCAAGACGACCGACTGGTGCTGGCGCTGCACCCGCCGCTGTTGCTGCAGGCGGCTTAGGCGCTGGCCGAAAGTCGGGACTTTGGCGCGCCTTGGCGCGACTCGGATGCGCCGCTGGTGGCTTGGCAGGACATTTCCACCTCGGCCTTTGACTATGGCAGCCGCTGGCGCAGGCTCTGGCTGGGCCACGGCTACCAGAGCGTGGTGCGCATTGCTTTTCCGCTGACTGTGGGCCGGGCCTTTGAATGTTATTTGTTCAGTCCTCGTCAGTGGCACGACAGGACCGAGGCGGCGCAGCTGGTCTGGTCGGCACTCAACATCTGGCCGCTGCTCAAGCGCGCCTTGGCAGAAGCGCGCAGCCCCTTGAGTCCGCGCGAGCTTGAATGCCTGAGCCTGGCATTTCGGGGAATGACAGCGCGTGAAACCAGTGAGCGGCTTTTTTGCACGGAACGTACCGTCAACTTTCACATTGCCAACGCCATGATGCGGCTCAAGGTTGAAAACAAACTGGCCGCCGTACAGCGCGCCTGCTGGTTTGGCCTGATTTGAAATTGAAATAACGCATTTTTTACCCCTACTGGAAAACCTCTAGCCTCAATATGGCTGGCAGGCCTTAAAGGTGTTCATAATCCCGTCACATGACTTTCCTGGCACTTGATGTGGGCAACACCCGCCTGAAATGGGCGCAGTACGACACGCCTACCGTGGGCGCCAAGCTGCTGGCACAGGGGGCGGTGTTTCTGGAAAACATTGACAAGCTGGCTGAAGACGAATGGTGCAGCATGCTCCAGCCGTCCAGAATACTCGGCTGCATCGTGGCGGGCGACGCCATCAAAAGGCGCGTGGCAGAACAGATGGAGCTGTGGGAGGTGGCCCCGCGCTGGGTGGTCTCCAGTGCGGCTGAGGCTGGCTTGACCAACGGTTACGAGCACCCGGCCCGCCTCGGCGCTGACCGCTGGGTGGCCATGATAGGCGCGCGGCATCGGCTGCTGGGGCGGGGCGTCAACAAGCCCTGCATTGTCGTGATGGTCGGCACGGCCGTCACGGTGGAGGCGATTGATGCCACAGGCAAATTTTTGGGCGGCATTATTTTGCCGGGCCACGGCATCATGCTGAGGGCGCTTGAATCGGGTACGGCCGGGCTGCATGTACCGACCGGAGACGTGTGCGATTTCCCGACCAACACCAGCGACGCGCTGACCAGCGGCGGCACTTTCGCCATTGCTGGCGCGGTTCAGCGCATGGTTGACAACCTTACCCGCCACTGCGGGCAAGCACCAGAATGCATCATGACCGGCGGCGCAGGCTGGAAGATGGCACCCAGCATGTCGGTGCAGGTTGAACTGGTGGAAAGCCTGATTTTTGACGGCCTGCTGGAGATTGCCTCGCGGCGCTTTGCAGCCTGAACCAGAAATTTAAACGCTATCAAATCAGTAGCTGCTTGCGCCCGAATTCATTGGGCTATAGCCGTAAATGACGGTGAAAGATGGCCTGAAAAGGCTAAAAAATGCCCAAAATCTTCGTTTTACTCGCCCCAGGGCAGCATCAGCGTCACCAGGGACAGCTTGGCAAACTCAGGCACAAACTCATCAATGATGCGCTGGGGTTCGGGACACAACAGGCTGTCGGTGATCACGCCAAATTGCACGCCGCCGCCGTAGCTGAGGATCGACACACCCAGCCCCACATCGCCTGACTGCGGCACCCAGAACATGCTTTGCTCCAGCGTTGCGCCACAAAACTTGAGCTTGTCACGCGGGCCGGGCACGTTGGTCATCACTGCCGTGGTTTTTTTGGCGAACAGGTTAAGCATCACGTCTTGCGCGGGCTTGATCAGCAGCCCCGCCACCGCCAGCAGGCTGAAGGCCAGCAGCGGCTGGTAGCTGCCTTTGAGCGCGGCCATGCGGCGGCGGACTTCGTACACGCGTTCAATCGGGTTTTCAACCCCAATCGGCAGCACCAGCGGTACCAGGCCAAAGCGGTTACCCAGCTTGTAGGCCTGGTCCAGTGGCCGCAAATTGACGGGCACCATCGCGCGGATTTCCTGGCCCGCCACGTCGTCGCCATGCGCCTTCAGGTACTCGCCCAGCGCACCAGCCACGCAGCTCAGCAGCACATCGTTGATGGAGCAGTTCAGCGCCTTGCCGACGGCCTTGACTTCGTCCAGCGGGATGGGCTGGCACCAGGCCACTTTTTTACTGCCGCCGGGTTTGCCTTTGAGCCGGGTTTTCGAGTCATCGGGCATCAACGCCAGTGCCGCCCCGTCTTTGATGACTTGCAACAGCACCTTGGCCATGTCGAGCGAGCCACTCACCCCTTGTTCCATCCCTTTTTTCGGCGCGCCCAGCATGCCCAGTGACCGGGCTGCGCCTTCGCCGACGGCGCCCAGTGCCTTGACGGTGATGTCGGTAAACGGCTTGAGCAACGTGTCTGCAATCCAGTCTTCGGCCCCGTTGGCAGCGGCTTCTTTTTTGCGCCGCTCTGGTGGCGGCGCACCGCCATCGACCAGCGACATGGTCACTGAAATCAGCGCTATGCCATCGGCGATGCAGTGGTGAATGCGCACAATCAGCGCGCTGCCTTTGACCCCATCGGGCCCGGTGTAGTCCTCAATCAGATGCATTTGCCACAGCGGGCGTTTGGGGTCCAGCCGCTGCGTGGCGAGCTCGGCCACGCGGTCTTGCAGGGCGTCCTGTTGATTGCCACCTTTGGGCGCTTTGGGCAAGGACTCCAGCACCACATGTTGCCCCAAGTCAAACTTGCGGTCAGTCACCCAGGTGGCACCCGCCGCGTCCTCCATCACGCGCTGCTTGAAGCGGTTGTACTTGAGCAAACTGTTCTCAATGCGCTCGCACACCGCCGCATGCTTGATACCGGGGGCCAGTTGCCACACACCCACAATCATCATCAGGTTGGCATCGCAGTCCATGCGCAGCCAGGCGGTATCGACCTTGCTCATGCGCTCGCCGTTCAGGCCCAAGGTACCCGCCACCGCGCGCTTGACGTTTTTTTGAACCTTGCTGGCCACGTCCGCCGCCAAGTCTTGCGCGACTGTTCTGCCGTTTTTGATGCGAGTAACCATGAATGCCTTCCTCAGGAAATCTGCCCGATGGGGGGAGCCGTCTATTTTGCAGGCAAAGAGGTCGGTAAGATACTGCGAGCTAACCCGAAGCATTTAGCCAAATATTTTTTACAAGGAGCCTTCCCATGTCAGTACTCAAAGCCTCGTTCGATAAAGCCATGGCCGATTCCAAAAATCTGAGCGAGCGGCCCGACAACGCCACCCTGCTCAAGATTTATGCACTGTACAAGCAGGGCAGTACAGGTGACAACGAAGAGAAAAAACCCGGCTTTGGCGACATGGTGGCACGCGCCAAATGGGATGCCTGGGCCAAACTCAAAGGGACGTCAACAGATGACGCGATGCAACAGTATGTGGACTTGATTGCTGAATTGAGCTGAAATATTTGCATTGCTCCTTCCCCTCCCGGGGCTGCGGCCTGCGGCTCTAAGTCCGCCAGTGCGGACTTGGACAGGCCAAAGAGCTTTCGCCTCTGGCGATTGCAGGTGAGGCAGGGATGGGGGCAGCTAGCGCCGAAATGTGGAATCATGCTGCACTTTCCCCCACCCTAACCCTCCCCCGGAAGGGGAGGGGACTGGGACGCAGAAGGCGCTGGATGCAGCTCGGTAATGCGCCCCGCCTTGGCCACCTGGCCGGGTACAGGGTGGCCCACAACCTGCGGCAACTGGCGCGCCAGCGCCAGCAGCTTGCCCACATCCATACCGGTGTCGTAGCCCATCGCATCGAGCATATGAACCGCGTCTTCGCTGCACACATTGCCGCTGGCCCCCGGCGCATAGGGGCAGCCACCCAGGCCGCCCAGCGAGCCATCAAACCGCGTGATGCCGCTTTGCGCTGCTGCCAGCACATTGGCCAGGCCCATGCCACGTGTGTTGTGAAAATGCAGGGTCAGTTGCAGATGGTCAAACTGGTTTTGTACCGCCTCAGCCATGCGGCTGACCTGCGCCGGGTGCGCCATGCCGGTGGTGTCGCAAATCGTGACGCCGCGCACACCAGCATCAGCAAACCGTTGCGTGTAGCCAAGCACCACAGCCTGCGCAACATCGCCTTCCATCGGGCAGCCAAATGCGGTGGACAAAGACACGTTGACGGCGGCCAGCCCTTCAGCGCGTTTGATGATCTCGCTGAGCGCCGCAAAGCTTTGGGCCATCGTCATGCGCAGGTTCGCCATATTGTGTGTCTCGCTCATGGACATCACCAGGTTCAGTTCATCGGCTTTGGCCTCAAAGGCACGCTCTGCACCGCGCAGGTTGGGCACCAGCACGGTGTATTCAACACCTGGCACGCGCCGGATGCGTCCCATCACCTCGTCGGCATCGCGCAGCATGGGAATCGCTTTGGGCGACACAAACGAGGTGGCTTCAATCTTGGCGTAGCCGCAGGTGCTGAGCGCATCAATCAGCGCAACCTTGTCGTCGGTCGGCACAAAGTCGGGCTCCATTTGAAAGCCGTCGCGTGTGACGACCTCATGAAAGTAAATGCGTTTTTTCATAAAGATGTCCCTTGCACAATGCCCTTGTCTTTGAGTGCCTGAATTTGCGCTGCACTCAGGCCAATGCCGCGCAGCACCTCGTCGGTGTCTTGCCCCAGCGCAGGCGCGTTGCGCGTCTGGCCACCTGGCGTGGCTGACAGCTTGGGCACGATGCCGGGCACGGTCAGGGTGCTGCCGTCAGTCATCTGCACGCTGTCCAGCATGCCGCGCGCTTTGTAATGTGGGTCGGCTGCAATGTCGGCAATCGTGTAAATGCGGCCTGCGGGTACCGACGCTGCATCCAGTGCGGTCAGCACCTCGGTCACGCTGCGCTGGGCTGTCCACTGGCCGATGGCGTGGTCAATTTCATCAATGCGTGCCACGCGGCCTGCATTGTCGTTCAAAGCGGGGTCCTGTCCCAGGTCTTCCCTGTCAATTGTCTTCATCAAGCGCTTGTAAATGCTGTCGCCGTTACCCGCGATGAGTGCATAACCACCGTCATTGCACAGGTAAGCGTTACTCGGCGCAATGCCCGGCAAAGCGCTGCCACCGGGGCCGCGCACCGCACCGAAGGCTGAGTGTTCGGGCAACAGACTTTCCATGCAGTTAAACACCGCCTCGTACAGTGCCACGTCAATCACCTGCCCCGCACCCGCGGTATGCCGGTGGTGCAGCGCCATCAAAATGCCAATCACGCCGTGCAGGGCCGCCAGTGTGTCGCCAATGCTTACACCCACGCGCACCGGCACGCGGCCGGGCTCGGCCGTCAGGTGGCGCAGGCCGCCCATGGCCTCGGCCACCACGCCAAAACCGGGGCGGTCGCGGTACGGCCCGGTTTGCCCGTAACCGCTGATGCGCAGCATGATCAGGCGCGGGTTAAGGGCTTGCAGCACATCGGGGCCCAAGCCCCAGCCTTCCATCGCGCCGGGCCTGAAGTTTTCAATCAGCACATCGCTCTCGCTGGCCAACTTGCGCACAATCTCCTGTGCTTCTGGCTGCTTCAAATCAAGCGCCAGCGAGCGCTTGTTGCGCGACTGCACCTGCCACCACACCGACGTGCCGTCTTTGAGCAAGCGCCATTTGCGCAGTGGATCACCCGCGCCCGGCGTTTCTATTTTGATGACATCCGCCCCAAAATCAGCCAGCGTTTTGGCAGCAAATGGCCCGGCGATCAACTGCCCGAGTTCAAGCACTTTCAAACCTGACAGAGGGCCGCGTTGCAATTCGGTGGTCATGCTTTTTTGGGCGCCAATTTTTTGGCGGCTGCCTTTTTGGTGACCGGCACTTTTTTGGTAATCAGTGCATCCAGGTTTTTCACGATTTCACTTTCAATCCGGTCCTTGAAAGCGCCCAGTAAAAACCCCAGCTTTGCAGTCAGGACAAAGGTGTCTTTGTCAACCAGCAAGGTGCCTGTGACACCCGAACGGGTAAAGCTGCATTCGTCAGAAGTTTTACCTTCTTCATAGGTGCAGGCCATGTCAAATTTTTCTTCAACCTGCTCGGCCCATTTAAAAGCTGCCTTGCGTGCCTCGGCGAGCGTCATGCCGTGCTGACGGGTGATGTGGATGTCTGCCATGTGTTGTCTCCTTATTTTTGAGTCGTTAATGCCTGATGGCGCTCGCTTTTGGGCAGTGCGGCCAGGCGCTTGACTGCATCATAAAACCGTTGCCAGTCTTTGCCGCCTGCTTTAAACAGCGCTTCAAAGCCGGGCACCAGCTCGTCATAAGCGGCTTGGGCGCCAAAGCTTGCGTTGTTGGCCCTGGCCACCCATCCGTCGTAAACGGCGGTACTTTGTGGTGTGCCATTCCAGGATTGTTTTAGCTGCGCGTAGTCCGCTTTGAATTTCTGCATGACTATGCTTTTAGGAGCTGCTTGCGCCCGAATTTGTTGGGCTGGGACCGTATTTTGCAGGTAAATTTGGGTCAAATCATGTCTTGTGGCAGCTGTCAGTGCCCTGAATTGCTGGCGCCTGGCATCGAGTGCGGCGTATTCGTCTTTTGCCACCTGACTGGCGTTTGCAGCCAGCCAGCGTTGACTGCCCAGGCGTTCTACGGCGGTGGCAAATGATTCGTTGAACATCGTGTCGTCTGCGGCATACATCACCTGGTGCGCCAGTTCATGAAAAATCAGCCTTGCCAGTTCACCTTCAGGGTAGTTGATGAAGGTGTTCAGCAAGGGGTCGCCTCCTAACCAGTCCAGCTTGCCCAGTGTTGAATAAGCAGGCACACCGTAGACGCTGACTTCCAGACCTTCGCCTTGCAATTGCGCTGCCTCGGCCCGTGCATCAGCTTCATTGAAGTAACCCCGGTAGCCGATGCAGCCTGCCACTGGGAAGCACCAGGTTTTGAGCGTCAGTGAAAACTCAGGCGCAGCCACCACATTCCACACCACCGCATTGCGGCGCAGGTCAGCATAGCGCTTGTAGCTGGCGTTGTCGGGCAGCTGCAGTTCAGTTGCGGCAAAGCTGCGGATGCGCTGGCTGAGTGCCAGCCGCGCCTTGAGTGCTTCAGGCGTTTGCGGGTCTGACAGCACATCTGCCACGGGTCGCGCGGCGTTCAGCATCTGCATGTGACCGCTGACGGATTGCCAGTAGTAGCCCACAGTGGTGCAGCCGCTTAAAAGACCCGCTGCAATCAATACCAGCCACAACCTCATGCTGTACTAACCTCCACCAGGCAGTCGTAAAACACCGGGCCACGTCCCAGGTCGGTCAGGTGCTGGCTGGTGAGCTGGTTGACGTTGGTGCCGTCCAAACCGAACTTGCGCCACCAGATACCCATGCCGTTGACCACACCCAGCCGCGCACGTGTGGACACTTCGGCTTTGACTTTATAGCTGCCGCGCTGGTTGAACACATTCACCACAGTGCCTGTCGTGATGCCGCGTGCCGCTGCGTCATCTGGATGAATTTCAAGCACCGGTTCGCTTTCAATCGCGCGCAAGCTTTTGACATTGACAAACGTGGAGTTTAAAAAGTTGCGCGCTGGCGGGGAGATCATCGCCAACGGGTAGCTGGCTGACGTGCCCGCTGCTTCAAAGTTGGGCAGGTGGTCGGGCAGGCCATCCAGGCCACGGCTGACCAGCCTGCTGCTCGAAAATTCGCATTTGCCCGAGGGCGTGGGAAAGTGACCTTCGGCAAAGGGTGCATCTGGCAGCGTGAGCGTGGCAAAACCTTTTGCAAGCAGTTCATCAAAGTCAACCTTGCCGCCAAAGGCGGCGCGGCACAGCGTCTCGTCATCGTCTGCAAAACATGCCTCATCAAAACCCATGTGCGCCGCCAGCTCCCTGAAGATTTGTGTGTTGGTTTTGGCCTGGCCCACAGGCGCAATCGCCGGGCGATTCAGCAGCACGTCGGTGTGGCCGTAAGAAGTGTGAATGTCCCAGTGCTCCAGTTGGGTGGTGGCCGGCAAAATGTAGTCGGCATAGTCGGCTGTGTCGGTTTGAAAATGCTCCAGCACCACGGTAAAAAGATCGTCACGCGCAAAGCCCTGCACCACCTTGCCTGAGTCGGGCGCCACCGCCACCGGGTTGCTGTTGTAGACCATCAGCGCTTCAATTTTGGGGCCAAATTCGCTGGAGGTTTCCCGCGCCAGATCATTGCCGACCGTGACCATGTTGAGGGTGCGCGGCGCACTGCCTTTGCGCAGGTCTGGCCGTTGCAGCGCTGCCTGGTCAACCGGGAACTGGCCCGAGCTGCTGAGCAACACGCCGCCAGCGCGGTGCCGCCACGCGCCAATCAGCGCGGGCAAACTAGCCACAGCGCGGGCCGCGTTACCGCCGCCACGTACGCGCTGCATGCCGTAGTTCAATCGAATGGCGGCAGGTTGCTGGTTAATTAGGCACTGGCCGTAGTCGCGTGCCAGGTTTTTGATTTGCTGCGCAGGCACGCCGCAAATGACAGCGGCGCGCTCTGCATTCCATAGCAGTGCGCGTTCTTTCAAGGCTGGCCAGCCCAATGTATGCTGGGCCAGATAGTCATGGTCCAGCCAGTCATGTGTGATCAGCTCATGCATCACGGCCAGCGCCAGCGCAGCGTCGGTACCCGGCAGCAGGGCGACGTGCTCGTGGCATTTTTCAGCGGTTTCGCTTTTGCGCGGGTCAATACAAATCAGCTTGGCACCGTCGCGCTTGGCCTGCTGGGCGTAACGCCAAAAGTGCAAGTTGCTGCCGACTGAATTGCTGCCCCAGATGATGATCAGTTTTGATTCTGCAAAAAACTCGACCCGCATGCCGACCTTGCCGCCCAGTGTGTGCGCAAAACCCTCGCCGCCCGCCGTCGAGCAAATCGTGCGGTCCAGCAGGGACGCGCCCAGCCGGTTAAAAAACCGCCCGGCCATGGCCTCACCCTGCACCAGTCCCATGGTGCCTGCATAGCTGTAGGGCAGAACAGCTTGTGGGCTGCGTGCTGCAATCGCCTTGAGTCTGGCGGCGATGTCTTTGAGTGCTGCATCCCAGCTGACCGCTTCAAACTGGCCAGAACCTTTTACGCCGCAACGTTTGAGGGGGCTCAAGAGCCGCTCGGGGTGATACGTCCGCTCGGTGTAGCGCGACACCTTGTTGCACAGCACGCCGCCAGTTTGCGGGTGGGCCGGGTTGCCTTGTACCTTGGTGGCGATGCCGTTTTCAGTCGTGGTGAGCAAGGCGCAGGTGTCTGGGCAGTCGTGTGGGCAAGCGCCGCGCACCATCTGGTCAAGCCCTGTAGCTTGCAAAGTACTGACATCTGGGCTTGAAACAGGGCTGATGTGGATGGTATTTTGCATAGGCAGACTTTATATTGGTTACAGATAAATACATAGTTGGAGACAAACATGACACATATACATCCAAAAATGCCTGGCAGGCCGGGGTTTGTTGAACGCCTGATCGTCGCCGCATGCGTGCTGTTGGCGCCGTTGGCGCATGCGCAAGACGGCGTCAGCAAAACCGCCATCACGCTGGGTCAGTCTGTCGCTTTGACCGGGCCATCAGCCACGCTGGGCTTGCCGTTTGCACAAGGCGCGCGGCTTTATTTTGACCGCCTGAACAGCGCAGGCGGCATCAATGGGCGCAAGGTTGAACTGGTCAGCATGGACGACGCAGGCAGCCCGGAGCAGGCGGTCAGCAACACCAAAAAACTGCTCGGCCAGGGCGTGCTGTCCTTGTTTGGTTACCTGGGCTCGCCGCAGGTCACGGCCGTCAATGCCCAGCTCAAAGATGCAGACGTGCTGCTGTTTGGTGCGATGGCAGGCGCTGATGAACTGCGTGGCTCGCTGTACCCGAATGTCTATTCCATTCGCCCGGGCTATTCAGAAGAAGCGGCCGTGATCACCAAACACGCCGAAACCCTGGGCATGAAAAAGCTCGCCATTCTGCATGCCAAAGATGCTGAATCGATGGCCGCGCTTGACTCTGCCGAACGCACCATGACCAGCCTGGGCGCGAACCTGGTGCTTAAAGCGCCAATTGAAGGCGTGGACAAAGCCGTTGCAGCCAAACCGCAATCGGTGCTGCTGATCAGCGAGCCCAAAGGGGCGGCAAGTGCCATACGCGAGCTGCGAGCCAAAGGCTACAAAGGCCCGATTTACGGCTTTTCGACCACGGGCGAAAGCCTGTTGGCCGAGCAACTGGGTGCTGCCGGGGCGGGTGTGGTGCTGGTGCGCGTCACGCCGCGATCAGACAACGCCAAAAGTACGCTGGTGCGCGAGCTGCTGGCCGATTCAGCCGCTGCCAAGCTGGGCAAACCCAACGTCTACATGCTCGAAGGCTACATCGCTGCCTGGGCCTATTCAGAAGCGCTGCGCAAAGCCAGCAACCAGCCCACACGCGCCAAACTGCGCAAGGCGCTGGACGGCTTGCAGGAGATGAATCTGGGCGGTTTTCGGGTGCACTTTGATGGTGACAGGGTGGGCTCCAAGCTGGTGGAGTTGAGCCTGATTGACGGGGTGGGGCGGGTGCGGGAGTAGAGCTGCGCTTTTGGGTGTGTCAGTTATGCTTGATGGCTAAGCAAAAACGTCTTCTTTCATGCCTTCATTTTCTCCGTCAGCTCTCATCAAACTCACCCGTCCACACCAATGGCTGAAAAACGGCTTTGTGTTTGCGGGTTTGATTTTCAGCCAGCTGTGGAGCAACGCCATCATGGTTGAGCGGGTGCTTTGGGCGTTCGCGGCATTTTGCATGGCCTCCAGCGCGGTCTATGTGCTCAATGACTGGCTGGACCGCCAACTCGATGCGCAGCACCCCACCAAACGTCGGCGGCCCTTTGCCAGCGGAGCGGTGTCTGCACCCGCTGGCCTGGGTCTGGCTGTGTTGCTGCTGGCTCTGGGCTTGTCTCTAGCCTGGGGCAACGTCATTTTGCTGGCCTTGCTGGGCATTTACCTGCTGCTGAATCTGGCGTATTCGTTGCGCCTTAAAACCGTGCCGGTGGTGGATGTGTTCATCATTGCGTCGGGCTTCATGCTGCGTTTGCTGGCGGGCACGGTGGCGGTGGGTATTGCGCCGTCGCACTGGCTGCTGCTGACGGGCATGTTTGTGGCGCTGTTTTTGGGCTTTGCCAAACGCAAGGCCGAAACTTTTCATTCAGCCGACAGCCAGCGCGCCGTACTGGCGCATTACCCATCTGCGCTGCTCGACACCTTCATCGCCATGACGATGACTGCCATGCTGTTTTCGTACAGCCTGTTTGCCATCAGCCCCGAATCGCAATTTCGCCATGGCGAGCGTTTGATCTACACCGTGCCGCTGGTGATTTTTGGCATGCTGCGCTACACCTACCAGGTACACCGGGGCCGGGGCGAAGACGTGGCGCGCGACCTGTTGCGTGACCCATGGATTCTGGTGGCAGGCATTTGCTGGGTCGGGTTTTTTGTTTTAAGCCGATTCTGGAACCAGCTGTCGTGACTGCCGAGCGCGCGGTGCGTTGGCCTGTCAAGCGTCTGCTGCTGGTCTTGGGTCTGGCGGCTACAGCGTATGCCGCTCTGCTGCTGTTGTGGGGCGACGCCCACAGCGTGTCGCTGTCTGTGTTGTGGTCAGTAACAGGTCTGCAAGCTGCTGGTTTGTGTTTGTTCAGCTATGTGCTGCGCGGCTTGCGCTGGCGCTTGTGGATGGCGCATTACGACCGGCATTTTGGCTGGGTTGAAGGGCTGCGGCTGTACCTGGCGGGTTATGCGTTTACGCCTACCCCTGGCAACGCAGGCGAGGCCATGCGCGGCTTGTTGCTGGCAAAGCGGCCGCTGCCGTTGCTGCAAAGCCTGGCCATTTTTGGCGCTGAGCGGCTGGCTGACTTGCTGTGCTTGCTGCTGCTGTGCGTGCCCGCTTTGCTCTGGCTGGTCAAGCATTCAGCGCTTGATGGCATGACAGGCTGGTTGATAGCGCTGGCCTTGTTTGCTTTGCTGGTGCTTGCCATCTTGATGTTGGTGGCCTGGCGTAACCGCCAGCGATTGCTGCAACGCTTTGCCTGGCTGCAAGAGGCGTGGGTTTGTTTGTCCGTGCGTCCACTGGTCTGGTTTGGGCTCACCCTGACCGCATGGGTAGCGCAAGGCGTGGCCGTCTGGCTGATTTGCCGCGCGCTCGATGTTCACATGCTGCCGGTCACGGCCATTGGCTTTTATGCCGTGGCCATGGTGGCAGGTGCGCTGTCGGCCTTGCCTGCGGGGCTGGGCGGGATGGAACTGGTGCTGGCTGGCCTCTTGGTCGCGCAAAGCGCCAGCACGGCCGAGGCGCTAACCATCACGGTGCTGACCCGGCTCTTGAGCCTGTGGCTGGCCGTCGCCATTGGGGTGCTGGCGCTGCTTTACAGTGCATGGGTTCGCAAAGACATTCGTTTTTAATGACCACGCATCAAGTCAATGATTCTTCGGTTGCAACGCGCTGGCTGCTCGTCGCCGGGCTGGCTTCGCTGCTGCTGCGCGCGTATATCGCCAACACCTTTCCCATCACCGGGGACGAGGCTTTTTTCTACTGGTGGGGCGTGGTCCCCGACTGGGGTTACTACGACCACCCGCCCATGGTCGGCTGGCTGATAGCGGCCATGCGGGCTACCTTGGGCGACAGCCTCTGGTCCATTCGCTTGCCTGTGGTGGCGTTGCCGCTGGGTCTAGGTGCCGCGCTGTGGTGGGCTTTGAAGGGCGTTGACAGAACGCGTGCCGCCTGGGCGGTGGTTTTCTTTTGGCTGGCGCCCCTGAACTGGCTCAACACGCTGATCACCACCGACACGCCGCTGATTTTCTGGTCGGTGCTGTCGGCTGCCGCTTTGATGCGGGCTGAGCAACGCGAGCGGCCAGCGTATGGGCTTTATGCGCTGTCTGGTGTCTTCATCGGCTGCGCGTTTTTGTCCAAATATTTTGCGGTGGTGCTGGGCCTGACCTACACCGCGTACTTTTTGATGTACCGGCGCGACCGCTTGGCGGGTTTTGCCCTGCTGGTGGCTTGCTCGCTGCCATTTGCCATGGTCAACATCGGCTACAACGCCTCGCACGGTTGGCCCAACATCATGTTCAATGTGTATAACCGCAACGAAGGCGCTGTGTTTGAGTGGCGCAAACCGCTGATGTACGTCGGCATGATGGCCTACCTGATCACACCTGCTGCGCTGTGGCTGGCCTTTAAGCATCGCAACGCCATCGCGCGTATCGGTTCAGCGTCCAGCACACACCGTTTGCTGGTGTGTCTGGTGGTGGTGCCGCTGCTGTTTTTTGCGCTGCTGTCAGGTAAAAAAGTCATTGGCCTGCATTGGGTGCTGTCGTTTTACCCGTTTGGTTTTGCGCTGCTGGCGCTTGCACTGCCGCATGAAAAGCTCAAGACGGCCGCTGTGGGTCTGGCCGTGTTTGCTGGCTTGCATGTGGCCGTTGTGGCTGGCTTGTACATGACCACGCTGCAGACCTGGCGCACCATAGCCCCGCTATCAAAAATTTACCCGCAAGTCATTCGCAGCTACAAGACGGCTGACATCCTCAAACAGATTGAATCCCCCGGCGTGGTGCTGATGGCCGACGCCTACACCGCTGCATCCATCTACGGCTTTGAGCGCCGCCAGTACATGCCGGTGTTTGGCGTGGGGCGCTTTCATGCGCGGCAAGACGACATGCTGGTGGACTTTTCGATTTACAAGGGCAAAACGATTCGTGTCATCACGGGTGCAGCGCCCAATCTGGATGACTTCAAGCCGTATTTCAAAAGTGTCAGGTCTTTGACTGTGACCCAAGACGGCGTTCCTTTTTACGTCGTTGAGGGTATGGGTTTTGACTTCCCCGCTTATCGCCAGAGCGTCCTGGGCGACATCTTCAAACGCTTTTACAACATCCCCAAATGGCTGCCGATGACGGGTTGCCCGTTTTGCGAGCGCTACTGCGGGCAAGTGCGATGCCCGTAAATTCTCCGGTGGTGATTGCCGCGTTTGACTTTGACGGCACACTGACCCAGCGTGACACCCTGATGCCGTTTTTGGCACGTGGCCTGGGTTGGCCCCGGTTTCTGCTGGCTTTACTGATGTGTTCGCCCTGGCTTGCAGGGTTTGTACTTCGGTTGGTCCCCAACCACGTCGCCAAACAAAAGCTGATGCTGGTCACCCTTAAAAACAAAACCACAGCGCAGATGGACGACTGGACAAGCCGCTGGCTGGCCCATGACTTCCCCGGTCAATTGCAAAGCTGGTCTATGGCGCAATTAGCATGGCATCGAAGCCAAGGTCACTGCTGCGTGATGGTCAGCGCGTCGCCGGACATTTATTTAAAACGGGTGGCCCAGCAATTGGGTTTTGGCGCGCTGCTGTGTACCGAAATGGCGGTAGAAGACGGGCAACTGACAGGCCAGATGAAAACACCCAACTGCCACGGCGAGCAAAAAGTGCTGCGCCTGAAAGCCTGGATGGACGAGCGCTTTGGCGCGGATGGTGGCGCTGAAGTTGTGTACGCCTATGGCGACACATCAGGCGACAAACCCATGCTGCGGCAGGCAGCAAACGCTTTTTACCGGGGAAAGCCCTGGCGGGGCTGAAAACAAGCTAAAAAAGCCTGTTTTTTAGCTTTTTTAGGTATATTTTAAGGCTGTAGCCCAATGGATTCGGGCGCAAGCAGCTCCTGAAAATATAGCGGTTAAATTGCTGGATGCTCAGTCTTCCAGCTCCGCTTTGGCCATTTCTACATCCAGCCGCTCGGTCGCGTCCAGGGCTTTGCTGGCTGCCGCCTGCTCATACAGCTTGGTGGCTTCTTTCATCTTTTTGTCGCCTTCGAGCATCACCATGCCGTTGGCGTGTTCAATCATGGCAATCGCGGACGTGGGATTTAACTCCAGCGCTTTTTTGAACAGATTCAAACCCACATCTTTCTTGGCGCCATAGGTCATGCCGCCAATCAGCGAGCCGACTTTGTCAATCACCTCGGCATGAAAAGCTGCCAGTGCAATGTGCGCGTCGGCGTGCTTGGGTTGCAGCTTGATGGCTTGCTCAAGTGCCTGTTTGACCTTGGTGCCCAGGCCTTGCGCTAAAGCCTTGGCCACGCTGATGCCCTGGCCGTAGCGGCCCAGGGCGTAGGCTTGCCAGTAGTAGGCGTTGGCGTTTTTGGGGTCGGACTTTTGCTGTGTCTCGGCACGCTCGGCCGCCTCCATGAACATGTCGAGCTTGGGCTTTTCTTTGGTTTCCAGGTAGTTGGCGTAAATGCAGGCCGCCTTGTTGGCTACCGTGATGCCGTCACCGCCCGCCTTGATGCCTGCGTCAAAAGCTTTTTGAAACTCGCCGTTGTGAAACAGCACCCAGGCGGCTAGCACCGCAGCGTCTTTGGGCAGCGGTTCGCAATCACCCTGGTGCAGGCGTGCCCAGTTCTTTTTGACGGCGGCTGCGTCGAAGCTGTAATCGCCCGTATGGGGGAAGGCTGTCCATTTGGTCATGTTTGCCATGATTGTCTCCTTTGCTTATTTGCTTTAGTTTTAATGGTACTCAAGATTTGTGACCACTGCTGTAGGCCCCCACCAGTGCTTGCAAATGGGCACGCTGGCTTTGCTCCAGGTAAGGCACCAGCAGATTGAGCACATGGTGCGCGCCGCGCAGCAAGGCGGCCTGGGCGTTTTCAGGCTCCAGCGCGTTGCGCGGGTCGCGTACGTATTCAAAGCTCAGCCAGTACGTCAGTACCACCACCATGCTGGTGGCGGTGGCCTCGACTTCGCGTGAATCAATGGTGACGGCGCCTGCCCGACTCATGCCGTCAAGCAGGGCTTTGACAGAACGCGTTTTGTTTTTAAGCACCCACTGAAAGTGCGTCTCCAGTCGGCGGTTTTTGCTCAGCAAGTCATTCAGGTCGCGGTACAAAAAGCGGTATTGCCAGATCAGCTCAAAAAGCGTGTGCATGAAAAACCAGGCGTCCTCCACATTGCGCACACCGTCGCTGGCGTTGAGCAGCTCGCTCAACGCGCGCTCATAGCGGTCAAACAGCGAATTGATCAGCTCGTCTTTGGCTGGGTAGTGGTAATACAGGTTGCCAGGGCTGATGCTGAGTTCGGCAGAAATCAGCGTGGTTGACACGTTGGGTTCGCCAAAGCGGTTAAACAGCTCCAGCGTGACCTCCAGTATTCGCTCCGCCGTACGGCGCGGCGCTTTTTTCGCCATGGTGTCTTCCTTGTGAATTTGCCGACTTTAACCGAGCACGTTGCGCGCGGGAATAAGGGAAGCCCTAGGAGCCCAGGACTTCCCTAAGGCTCTGCTACATTGATAAAAGTGTTTTTAGCAGGATCACCATGACTTCATTTTTTGAAAACAAGGCCGCATTGATCTCGCCCCCTTTCTCGCCCCCTTTGCCAGCGCGGCGTCGCTTGCTGGTCTCTGGATTGGCCCAGGCCTTGATGTGGGGTGGCGGGCTAGCGACCTATTCAAGCGCCACTTTGGGTCAGGCCGCGTCAGCAAAAGACAAACTCCAGGCTTTAACGCCGCAGGACTTTGGTGCCGCAGGCGACGGCGTGCGCGACGACACGGCGGCATTCAAGGCGCTGGCAGCCAGGCCGGGCAGTTACATTCGCGTGCCGCCAGGGCGCTATGTGATCAGGGAAACCATTGCCATCCTGGACCGCCAGGTCTGGCAGTTTGAGGGGGCAGAACTGCTTCATGAGCGCGGCGGTGCCATGTTCAAGGCTGCGGCGGTCAACGACTGGGCCCTATTGGGTGTTGCCCGTTTTACCGGCGTTGGCGCGGTTAAAACATCGCCTGCCAACGTTGGTTTGCTGATTGAAACCTGTCGCCGCTTTCGCGTCAGTGCGCTGCAGTTTTCGCGCTTCAGTGGTGCGGGCCTGGTGCTTTCAGGTGCAGTGCCCTACCTCACGCCGCGTGGGGACCGGGGGCAGTTTTCAGGCCTTGGCTTCACCGACTGTGCGCGAGCCCTGGAAATTGGTGCGGCGGCTTCGTCTGAGTACAACATTTTTACCAACACCGCTGTTACCGCCTGCGGTGAAGGAATTGTTGTGGGTGCGGGCAATTGCCAGTTTGTCGGCGGCAATGTGGTGGACTGCCGGGTCGGCGTTGTTCTGTTACCGGGGTCTAACCATGGTCACGGTGGGTTTCATGGGTTTAACTTGAACCATGCCAGTGAGTTCAACCTGTTTGCCGATGCCATTGACACGGGATTTACCTTCAACGGCTGCCATTTTTATGGTGATGGCGGTCTTAAAGGGGCCATCTTTTTGCGCAACAGCAAGGGGATTTTGATTCAGGGTGGTCAGATTGACTGCGCCGTCATCAACGACGGCAAAGCGGGCAAAAACTTTTTACTCAACAACACGGCGCCCGGGGCCAACTTCAAGCTGGTGTCGAACACACAGGACCAGGCGGGCATTGTTTGCCGCAATGTTTTGCGTTTCGACGGCACGGATGCCTGCAGCGCCTAGAACAGCGCGTAGCGTTACGCCACCAGCCGCATGGGCGGCTTGATCGCGCGGCTCAGGTCTTCCATGATTTCTTCCAGCGTCGTGATGGCCCGGCCCACCCGCGTTGCGGCGTGGCGGGGCGCTACCAGTTGGCGCTTGGGGTCATCAAGAACAGCCATGTTCAGCGATATGCCATGGCGCGCCAGTTTTGCCGTTAATGTGGTTTTTCTGGAGCGAAGCATTTGCCGTGTTTTCTGGTAAGCATGCTCGGCCATTTCGCGGCGCTGGCCATAGCTGAAGGTATTGGCTAAAAACATGGCAGTGTCACGGTGGTCGGGCTCCAGCAGCACAATGTCGGTGTCAGGGTAAGCGTGTTCGTAGTGCTTCATGCCGAGTTCCAGCCGCGAGTGGATCATGGCGCGGAAAGTCTGGCTCATGACCGCTGGCAAGCCACCATCAATGATGCGCGGTATGCGCTGCCTTTCAAGCGGCAGGCCACGCTGCATGACGCGCTGGGTCATGGCGAACTCGGGCGTATGGGTGGCATCAAACGGCACCAGCGGGTTGAGGCAAAACATCAAGTCAATGCCGTCGTCCATGGCGACGCCCGCGTGCATGGTTTTTTTCAGCGCGCCATCCACAAAATACTGGTTGTCAATTTCCACGGGCGGAAAAAGCCCCGGTAGCGCCGAGCTGGCCTGCACGGCTTTGGAAATGGGCACGTGGTCCCAGCCGGGCTGACCGAAAGGGGCCGCGTCGCCGCTGTCGAGGTTGGTGGCGACCAGTGTCAGCCTGGTACGCAGCTCGCGAAAATCATTGGTACGGCCTGCCTTGGCGAACAGCTTGGTCAGCCGTGCATCAATCTCGTCGTTTGAAAATATACCTGTGGGCAATGCAGGACCAAGCGTCTCGAAAGCATTCAGCAGTGTTTTGCCGCCGAAAGTGGCGCGCCACAAGCTGGACGCCAGCAGGCCCGGCAACATGATGCTGCGGCGCATGAATTCGCCATAAGCGGGCACCATCAGCCAGGCCGGGTCAAACACTTCTGAGGCTTCGCTGTCGTTTTCAATGAAGGCGGCACACAACTCGCGCGGGGTCATGCGGTTGGCCAGTCCCGCTGCAATAAAGCCCCCTGCGGAAACGCCGACGTAATGGTGCAGATGGTTAAAGGTAATACCTTCCAGCGATTCATCCAGCGCGCAAAGTGCGCCGATTTCGTAGATGGCGCCTAACGGTCCGCCGCCAGCGAGAGCCAGGCCGATGCGTGGGGCTCTAACCCTCGGTTTGCTTTTCAAGCCGATTTGCGTGCAGCAGCGCGCTTTGCAACGGGCGTTGCGGCTTTCCTGGCTGCTGGTTTTGCTGCGGTTTTGGCTGCAGGTGCTTTGGCGCTCATTTTTTGTACGCTTTTGTTCAGCTCGTCAATGCGGGCAATCAGCGCATCAACGTCTTTGGCCGACGGCACGCCCAGCTTGTTCAGGGCTTTGGCGACACGGTCTTCAAAAATATTTTCAAGCTTGTCCCATTGCTGGCCTGCTTTTGACTGGATGTCGCCCGCCATGTTGGCCATTTTGCTGGTGGCTTCAGAGATTTTTTCTTCAGCCGCGGCTTGCGTTTTGCGCTGGATGGACAGGCCCTCTTTCATCAGCGATTCATACACCTTGCCGCCACCTTCCTGTGCTTTAGAAAAAGCGCCCAGACCAGCCAGCCAGATCTGCTGGGCTGACTCCTTGACAGCGCTTGCCAGATGCGGGGTTGCAGCCTTGTCGGCACTCATTTTTTGCAGTTTTTTAACCATGGGGTGTTCCGTTCATTTGAATCGTAGATGCTCATTAATGTAAATCCCAAGCTGCCGCTTGAGTAGGCTTGTGCTCCTAGAAAAATAGGCGGAGCTGTCTATTGCGCACAACGGGCTGTTTAGCGCGGGTTTTCGCTGAATAGGAAAACCCGCGATTCAGGCAAGAATCGTGAATTAAATTGTTTGCAGCTACCAACAAGAGGAAACACACAATGCATTATTTCGTCACTGGCGCCACGGGCTTCATCGGCAAGCGGCTGGTTAAAAAACTGCTGGAGCGAAAGGGCAGCGTTGTGCATTTCTTGCTGCGCGCCGAGAGCGCTGGCAAGGCTGCTGCACTGCGTGAATACTGGGGTGTGAGCGCAGCACGCGCTGTGGCCGTGCACGGCGACCTGACAAGCAAAAAACTCGGCGTGAGCGCTGACGACATCAAAAAACTCAAAGGTCAGGTTGATCACTTCTACCACCTGGCCGCTGTGTATGACCTGGGGGCTGATGAAGAAAGCCAGATTGCCGTCAACATTGACGGTACGCGCAACACGGTCGAGTTTGCCAAGGCGATTGAGGCCGGGCATTTTCACCACGTGTCGTCCATCGCAGCGGCGGGCCTGTATGAAGGCGTGTTCCGCGAAGACATGTTTGAGGAGGCCGAAAACTACGAGCACCCGTACTTCAGAACCAAGCACGAAAGCGAAAAAATCGTGCGCAAGGAATGCAAGGTGCCGTGGACGGTCTTCCGCCCCGCGATGGTGGTGGGCGACAGCACCACCGGCGAGATGGACAAGATTGACGGTCCGTATTACTTCTTCAAACTGATTCAGCGCATGCGCCAGTTGCTGCCGCCGTGGATGCCGTCAGTCGGCCTGGAAGGCGGGCGCGTCAACATCGTGCCGGTTGACTTTGTGGTCGACGCACTGGACCACATCAGCCACCAGGCCAACGTGGCCAAGAAATGCTTCCATCTGGTTGACCCGGTGGGTTACCGCGTGGGCGATGTGCTGGACATTTTCAGCAAGGCGGCGCATGCGCCCAAGATGAATCTGTTCATCAATGCGGCACTGCTGGGCTTCATTCCGAAAAGCGTTAAAAAGGGCTTGATGGCGCTGGCCCCGGTGCGCCGCATTCGCTCTGCCGTCATGAAGGACTTGGGTGTGCCCGAGGACATGATGACTTTCATCAACTACCCAACGCGATTTGACAGCCGTGACATGACGGCGGCGCTCAAGGG
>JANOWR010000029.1:0-4611 GCA_031417995.1 Polaromonas sp.
TGCTGGCTAACCCGGCGGTGCTGGGTGCTAGTGGTTTCATGGTGTTCATCGAGTTTTTTGCCGACAAGATTCCGGGGCTTGATTCTTTGTGGGACGTTGTGCACAGCGTTATCCGCATCCCGGCAGGTGCTGCGCTTGCAGCCAGTGTCTTCAGTGCAGACAGTGGCGCAATGGCTTTGGTGGCGGCGC
Organism: Polaromonas sp.; assembly: GCA_031417995.1. GTDB lineage: Bacteria > Pseudomonadota > Gammaproteobacteria > Burkholderiales > Burkholderiaceae_C > Polaromonas. The sequence goes on from JANOWR010000029.1 coordinate 190, forward strand.
TTCTGGGCGGCACGCTGGCGGCCACCAGCTTTACCGCCAAAGCCACCACGCGCGCGGCCATCAACACATCGCCCGAGCCGTTTAGCAACGTCGGCGCGTCCCTGCTGGAAGACGGTCTGGTGCCGCTCGGCCTGTGGGCGGCAGTGGCGCACCCGTTTATTTTTGTGCCTGTGTTGGTGCTGGTGCTTGCGCTCAGTGTTTTTTTGATCTACATCTGCTGGCGCTTCTTAAAACTACTGTTTAGCCGGGTCGCACGCATTTTCAGTGGCAGACCAGACCCCGGTGTGCCCCCAGCATTTAAGTTGAAGTCACCTTTTTCAAAGAATGAACATGTTTAAAAAAATACTCATCGCAAACAGAGGAGAGATTGCTTGCCGCGTAGCAGCAACTGCCCAACGCATGGCCATCAAAACCGTGGCGGTGTATTCAGATGCAGATGCGGACGCCAAGCATGTCAGTTGTTGTGATGAAGCCGTACACATCGGCGTGAACGGATCAAGTGCACCCAAAGACAGCTACCTGCGCTGGGAAGCCATCATTGAAGCAGCCAAGGCCACAGGCGCTGAAGCCATTCACCCAGGCTACGGTTTTTTAAGCGAAAACGAAGCCTTTGCACAAGCCTGTGCAGACAACGGTCTGGTCTTTATTGGCCCACCACCGTCTGCCATCAAGGCCATGGGTTTGAAGGCGGAGTCCAAACAGCTGATGGAAAAAGCCGGCGTGCCGCTGGTGCCCGGCTACCACGGTGCTGACCAGTCGCCTGCATTGCTCAAACGCGAAGCAGACCGTATCGGCTACCCGGTGCTCATCAAGGCCAGCGCGGGCGGCGGTGGCAAGGGCATGCGCGCCGTTGACAAGGCCGAAGACTTTGACGCGGCGCTCGCGTCCTGCAAACGCGAAGCCATCAACAGCTTTGGCAACGACGACGTGCTGGTTGAAAAGTACGCGCAGCGGCCACGGCATATCGAGATTCAAGTGTTTGGCGACACGCATGGCAATTACGTGTACCTGTTTGAGCGTGATTGTTCTGTACAGCGCCGCCACCAGAAGGTGCTGGAAGAAGCGCCTGCGCCCGGCCTGAGCGATGCGATGCGGCAGCAGATGGGCGAAGCGGCAGTAGCTGCTGCGCGGGCTGTGAATTATGTGGGCGCGGGTACGGTGGAATTCATAGTCGAGCAACTTGCCGACGGCGGCATGAAGTTTTACTTTATGGAGATGAATACGCGATTGCAGGTGGAACACCCGGTGACCGAAGCCATTACCGGGCTGGACCTGGTCGAATGGCAACTGCTGGTGGCCAGTGGGCAAAAGTTGCCGCTGGCACAAGACGAGTTGCGCATCAACGGCCACGCCATTGAAGCGCGCATTTGCGCTGAGAGCCCTGACAACAACTTTCTGCCTGCCACGGGTACGCTGCATGTTTATGCCAAACCTGACGCCACATCGTTTGTGCGGGGTGCCGTGCGCATTGACGATGGCGTGCGGCAAGGTGACGCGATTTCACCGTTTTACGATTCCATGGTGGCCAAGCTCATCGTGCATGGCAAAACCCGGCAGGAAGCGCTGGCCCGGCTAAATGCAGCCCTGGCGCAAACACATATTGTTGGTTTGCAAACCAATGTGCAGTTTTTGCGTTACGTGCTGCAAACTGAATCTTTTGCCAAAGCCAATCTGGATACCGCATTGATTCCGCGTGAAGAGGCGGTGCTGTTCAGGCAGGAGCGCATCGGCTTGCCCATGGCCGTGGCATGTGCCGTGGTGCAAACGCTGCTGAATGAAAAAGCGCTGGAAACCACAGACCCCTTCAGCCGCCGCGATGGCTGGCAGTCGCATGGCGTCACGCTGCGGCGTTTTGAGTTTGAATTTCATGGCGAGCTGCACAAGGCCGCACTGATCTATCTGCATGACGGTGCTCTGCATCTGGCGGTGGGTGATGCGGCGGGTGTGCTGACATTTACACCAGCATCAGGCGGCATCAATGTGCAATTTGCCGGGCAGCGCATCACCGCCAGTACCTACCAAAACAACGATGTCACCCATATTTTTTGTGCACAAGGTGCGACGCAAATCACAGCCATTGACCTGCTGGCGCATGCAGGCGTGGCACAGGCTGAGGGTGGCCGATTGACAGCTCCCATGCCGGGCAAGGTGGTGTCGTTTGCCGTTAAGGCGGGCGACAAAGTCAGCAAGGGCCAGGCGCTGGCCGTGATGGAAGCCATGAAGATGGAGCACACCATTGCCGCCCCGCTGGACGGCGTGGTTGAAGAGCTGCTGTATGCGCCTGGCGATCAGGTGGCTGAAGGCGCGGAGCTGTTGAAGCTTGGGACTTAAGCCGATGCGCGTCACCTTTTGCTGTACTGACACGAATGCCGAGCCGTGGCTGGAAGGCCTGCGCGTTGCCCTGCCAGGTGCGCATGTTGAACTGTGGGCGCCGGGTGCCAGCCTTGCCGACTACGCCGTGGTGTGGGCGCCGCCGCAAACTTTTTTTGACGAGCAAACTGCCCTGCAAGGTGTTTTCAATATCGGTGCAGGTGTTGATGCGCTGATCAATCTGCGCTTGCCTGCAGGCGTGCCCGTCGTTCGATTGGACGATGCGGGCATGTCGGTACAAATGACGGATTACGTGTGTCACGCGGTCATCCGGCACTTCAGGGAGTTTGATGCCTATGAAGCCGATGTGGCAGGCGGTAAATGGTCGTATCGCAAGCCGCGCGCGCGCACGGACTTTCCGGTCGGCGTGATGGGGCTGGGTGTGCTGGGTGAGCGTGTGGCGCTGGCCTTGAAGCAGTTTGACTTCTCCGTGCGGGGCTGGAGCCGATCCGCCAAAACTGTTCACGGTGTGCAGTGCTTCTCGGGTGATGTCGGACTCACCGATTTTCTGGCTGGCACGCGCATCCTGGTCTGCCTGCTGCCGCTGACGCCTGAGACTGAAAACATCCTGAACCACCGCAACCTGTCGAAGTTGCTGCCCGGCGCTTACGTCATCAATGTGGCACGCGGCGGCCATGTGATTGACGAGGATCTGATGGCGCTGATCGACAGCGGTCATCTGGCGGGCGCGACGCTGGATGTTTTCAGGCAGGAGCCTTTGCCGTCTGCACACCGGTTCTGGAAGCACCCCAAAATTACTGTCACGCCACACACATCAGCCCGCACCTTGCGCGCCGAGAGCATTGCACAGATCGCCGCAAAAATTAAGGCGCTGCACAGCGGTGCGGCTATTGCCAGCATTGCCGGCGTGGTGGACATGAAAAAAGGATACTAGACGCATGAATTACCCAAACAAAGTCAAGCTCGTCGATGTGGGTCCACGTGATGGCCTGCAAAACGAAAAAGCCATGGTGCCAGCCGCCATCAAGGTTGAACTTGTACATCGCCTGCAGGACGCAGGTTTAAAGGAAATAGAAGTCACCAGTTTTGTCTCGCCCAAGTGGGTGCCGCAAATGGCTGATGCGCTGGATGTGATGGCGGGCATCGAGCGTCGGGCAGATGTCCGGTACTCAGTGCTCACCCCCAACATGAAGGGTTTTGAAGCCGCGGTCACTGCAAAGCCCGATGAGATCGTGGTGTTTGCGTCGGCCAGTGAAGCCTTCAGTCAGCGCAATATCAATTGTTCGATGGCCGAGAGCATTGAACGCTTTGCGCCGGTTGTGGCGGCGGCAAAAGCGGCAGGCATTTACGTGCGTGGCGCTATTTCCTGCACTGTCGGTTGCCCGTATGAAGGCGATGTTGCGCCTGACCGGGTCGGGATGGTGGCGCAACTGATGGCCGCCATTGGCGTACAGCACATTGGCGTGGCAGACACGATTGGGGTGGGCACGCCGCTGAAGGTGCAGCGTGCCATGGAAGCAGCGCTCAAGCACTATGCACTTGCTGATGTGTCAGGACACTTTCATGACACCTACGGTCAGGCGCTGGGCAACACATTGGCCAGCCTGCAAATGGGTGTGTGGCAGTTCGACACGTCTGTTGCCGGCCTGGGTGGTTGCCCCTACGCGAAAGGCGCAACTGGTAATGTAGCCACTGAAGACGTGGCGTACATGCTGCACGGCATGGGCATTGAGACGGGTATTGACCTGGACAAGCTGGTGGACGCGGGCCAGTTCATCAGCGAGTTTTTGGGCCGCAAACCCAATTCGCGTGCGGCGACTGCCTTGTTGAACAAAAGGCTTAACTAATGTGTGGTTCGGAACTGGTTGCGCTGCCTGAAAGTGTTCAAAAAGTCGCAGCGCTGTTGCAAGCCAAGGAGCACCCGCACGCCCCGGTCATGCTTGACGATGCCGCACGCACGGCGCAGCAGGCGGCAGATGGGCTGGGCGTAGGCGTCGGGCAGATCGCCAAGAGCATTGTGTTTCGCCGCCGGTCTGACGATGCCGCCGTGCTGGTGGTCACATCGGGCGACCAGCGGGTTGACGAGAAAAA
>JANOWR010000030.1:0-38213 GCA_031417995.1 Polaromonas sp.
CACCGGCGTGGGGCGCATCGTCGCCATCCATAGCCTGGGCAGCTCTTCAGACCACGGCAAGCGACTCACCATTGAGACGCCGCCTGCATATCTTGACGATGTGGGCTTGGGCGACAGCATTGCACTCAACGGTGCCTGCATGACGGCCGTGTCAATTGACATTGTGCAAAACCAGTTTGCAATCGACATATCTGCTGAATCGCTGGATAAAACCAGTGGCCTGACTAAGCTGGGCACCATCAATCTGGAAAAAGCCCTGCGCGCCAATGACCGCCTGGGCGGGCATATAGTGTCTGGCCATGTGGATGGCGTTGGCAAGGTCACGCTTTTTGAAGAAGTGGGCGAAAGCTGGGAATTGCGTATTGCAGCGCCGATTGAATTAAGCAAATACATGGCCTACAAGGGCTCAATCACCGTCAACGGCGCCAGCCTGACGGTTAACAAGGTCCATGATTTTCCTGATGGTTCAGGTTGCGAGATCAGCATCAACATCATCCCCCACACCATCGCCAACACAGCGCTGGGCCGCCTGGCCGTTGGTAGCGCCGTCAATCTTGAAATTGACACGGTGGCGCGCTACGTTGAACGCATGCTGCAAGCCCCTCAAAAAAATAAATTGAAAGTACATTCATGAGCGTTGCGATATCTCCTGTAGCAGACATAGTGGCCGACATGCGCGCTGGCCGTATTGTTATTTTGATTGACGAAGAAGACCGCGAAAACGAAGGCGACCTGGTATTGGCTGCAGACCATGTCACGGCAGAATCGATTAACTTCATGGCGCGTTATGGGCGCGGCCTGATTTGCCTGACGCTCACGCGCGAGCGCTGCGAGCTGCTCCAGCTGGCCCCCATGGCCACGCGCAACGGCACCAAACATGCCACGGCATTTACGGTGTCGATTGAAGCCGCCGAAGGTGTCACCACGGGTATTTCTGCCGCTGACCGTGCGCGCACCGTGCAGGCAGCCGTGGCCAAAAGCGCGACCGCCCATGACCTGGTTCAGCCGGGTCATATTTTTCCGCTTCAGGCGGTAGATGGCGGGGTGTTGATGCGCGCCGGGCACACTGAAGCGGGGTGTGATCTGGCGGCGATGGCTGGCTGCACGCCTGCGGCCGTGATTTGCGAGATCATGAAAGACGACGGCACCATGGCCCGCCTGCCAGACCTGTTGCAGTTTGCAGCAGAGCATGGGCTGAAGATTGGCACGATTGCCGATTTGATTGAACACCGCAGCCGCAACGAATCGCTGATTGAAAAAATCGGCAGCCGCACATTGAACACTGCATTTGGTGAATTCACAGCGCATGCTTTCAGAGACAAGCCCAGCCAGGGCGTGCATTTGGCATTGAGCAAAGGCAAATGGTCACCAGAAGATGCTGTAGCGGTACGCGTGCATGAGCCGCTGTCGGTACTTGACGCGCTGGAAACCAATCGTTCCATGCACTCCTGGAATCTGGACGAAAGCCTGAAGTACATTGCCAAGGCTGGCAATGGCGTTGTGGTGCTGCTCAATTGCGGCGAAAGCGCTGCCCAACTGCTGGCCCAGTTTGAGGGCACGGCACGTGCCAGCCAGGCACCCGAACGTGGCCGCATGGATTTGCGCACCTACGGTATAGGCGCGCAAATTTTGCGTGCTTGTGGCGTACAAAAAATGAACCTGCTCGGCAACCCCAGACGCATGCCCAGCATGACCGGCTACGGGCTCGAGACCGCCAGCTACATCACCAAATAATTTATTGAAGGACCGCAACATGTTTGGTGCAGACAAAGGAACAGCAGACAAGCTGGATGGTAAAAAACTGGTCATCGGCGTTGTGCAGGCCCGCTTTAATGAAAGCGTGACCAACGCACTGGCCAGCGCCTGCCTGAATGAATTGGCGGCTTTGGGTGTGGACAGCAAACACATCACGCATGTCAAAGTACCCGGTGCGCTGGAAGTGCCCTGCGCACTGCAAGCGCTGGCTGAAAGTGGCAGGTATGACGCCCTGATTGCACTGGGCTGCATCATTCGTGGTGAAACCTACCACTTTGAGCTGGTAGCCAACGAAAGTGGCGCTGCGGTCACGCGCGTGGCGCTGGACTACCAGTTGCCCATAGCCAACGCCATTTTGACCACTGAAAACATGGCGCAAGCCCAGGCACGCCAAACCGACAAGGGTCTGGATGCTGCGCGCGTTGCCGTTGAAATGGCCAACCTGCTCAGCGCACTTGCCTGAATCTCCACACTGATACTGCACACCGATTCCAAATACTGTTACCCCATGGCTGATACAACAACGATAAAACCAAAACGCCCGCCGCAAACCCGCACGGGCTTGACCGACACAGGCGTCAAAAAAGCCGCCGACAAATCAGGCCGCACCCGGGCCCGTGAGTTTGCGATGCAGGCGCTTTACCAGCACTTTGTAGGCCACAACGCTGCTGACGCCATTGATGCCTTCACGCGGGACCTGGTGGGTTTTCACAAGGCAGACTCAGCCCATTACGACGCGCTGCTGCATGGCTGCCTGGCGCAAGCCACGCAACTCGATGCAGCCATCACACCCCTGCTGGACCGCCCCATGGCCGAGATTTCACCGGTCGAGCACGCTGTGCTGTGGATAGGCGCTTATGAATTTAAAAACTGCCTGGACGTGCCGTGGCGCGTTGTTCTCAATGAATGCATTGAGCTGGCCAAAGCGTTTGGCGGTACCGACGGCCACAAATACGTGAACGGTGTGTTGAACAAGCTGGCACCCACCCTGCGCGCCAGTGAAGTGGCTGCCGACAGACCACAACGCGCCTGACACTATGAGGATCAGCCAGCGCGCGCACCGCATCGAGCCGTTTTATGTGATGGAAGTCGCCAAGGCGGCGTCCGTCATGGCCAAAGAGTTTGCGCACTCCGCCAAGCCGATGATTTTTTTAAACATTGGCGAGCCCGACTTTACTGCGCCGCCGCTGGTTCAGGCTGCCGCAGCCCAGGCGATTAAAAACGGCAACACCCAGTACACCCAGGCCACAGGCTTGCCTGAGCTGCGTGAAAAAATCAGCGCCTGGTATGCCTCCCGCTTCAAGATAGATGTAGCCCCCAGCCGCATCGTGGTGACCGCAGGTGCATCAGTCGCGCTGCAACTGGCCTGTCTGGCATTGATCGAAGCAGGCGACGAAATACTGATGCCCGACCCCAGCTACCCGTGCAACCGGCATTTTGTCAGCGCAGCAGAAGGCCGTTCGGTGTTGATTCCGACGACAGCTGAAGAACGTTTTCAGCTAACGCGGGCCAAGGTTGAGGCCGCCTGGGGGCAGCACACACGCGGTGTGCTGCTGGCGTCACCCTCCAACCCGACAGGAACGTCCATCGCGCCAGATGAGCTGCAACGCATCGCCGAATATGTTGCCAGTCAGGGCGGTATCACGATGGTGGATGAAATTTACCTGGGGCTTAGTTATGAAGAGCGCTTTGGCCATACGGCGCTGGGTATGCCGGGCGAGCTTGGCCAAAACATCATCAGCATCAACAGCTTTAGCAAATACTTCAACATGACGGGCTGGCGGCTCGGCTGGCTGGTGGTGCCTGAAGTTTTGGTACCGGCGATTGAGCGCATTGCCCAAAATCTTTTTATTTGCGCAAGCACGATTGCGCAGCATGCAGCACTGGCCTGTTTTGAACCCGACAGCCTGGCTGAATACGAGCGCCGCCGCAACGAGTTCAAAGCCCGGCGCGACTACTTTATTCCTGAACTGAATCGGCTGGGTTTGACCGTGCCCGTCATGCCCGACGGCGCCTTTTATGCCTACGCTGATTGCAGCAAAATTGCAGCGCAATGGGGCTTGAATGGCAGCTGGGAGTTTGCCTTTGAGCTGATGAAGCGCGCGCATCTGGCCGTCACGCCGGGGCGGGATTTTGGCACCAGCGCGCCCGAAAGGTATGTGCGGTTTTCAACGGCCAGTTCCATGGCGCATCTGCAAGAAGCCATTGCCCGGCTGGAGTCTGTGATTGGCTAAGGCCACATTCCAGTGGCCAGTCCGTGTGTACTGGGAAGACACCGACGCGGGCGGCATTGTTTTTTATGCCAATTACCTGAAGTTTTTTGAACGCGCACGCACCGAATGGCTCAGATCATTGGGCATAGCGCAGCAACGGTTAAAAGAAACGACCGGCGGCATGTTTGTGGTGGCTGAAACCAGCGTTCGCTACCTGCGCCCTGCCCGGCTGGATGATGAACTGATTGTTACTGCCAGCTTGCAACAAAGTGGTCGTGCGTCCATGACAATCTGGCAACAGGTGTGGTTAAAAAGTACCCCCGATGCCCTTCTTTGCGAAGGCACGATACGCATCGGCTGGGTTGATGCCACCAGCATGCAACCCGCTCGCATACCGCAAAACATTCTCGAAAGTTTGAAAGTGCCCACATGAACCAAGACCTGTCGATTATTAACCTGATTCTTCACGCCAGCTGGGTGGTTCAAGGGGTGGTGGCGTTGCTGGTGGGCGTGTCGATTGCCAGCTGGGCTGCCATTTTCAGAAAAGTCATTGCCCTGAAACAGGTGCAAAAACTCAACGAAGATTTCGACCGCGAGTTCTGGTCGGGCACCAGCCTGAACGACCTGGCAGCAGGTGCTGTGCAGAACGCCAAAAACTCGGGCTCGATGGAGCGTATTTTTGCCAGCGGCATGCGCGAGTATCAAAAACTCCGCGAACGCCGAATCACAGATGCCGGCACGCTGATGGACGGCGCACGCCGCGCCATGCGGGCCAGCTACCAGCGTGAGGTGGACGCAATTGAAGCCAACCTGTCGTTTTTGGCGACTGTGGGCTCGGTGTCGCCGTGTGTGGGCCTGTTTGGGACCGTCTGGGGCATCATGCACGCCTTTACCGGGCTGGCTGCACTGGAGCAAGTCACGCTGGCAACAGTTGCCCCCGGCATTGCCGAGGCGCTGGTAGCCACCGCCATTGGCCTGTTTGCGGCCATACCGGCGGTGGTGGCATACAACCGTTTTGCACACGACATTGACCGCATTGCCAACAAGCTCGAAACCTTTATTGAAGAATTTTCAAACATTCTTCAGCGCAACCTGGGTGCGCAATCGCCGTCTGGTCACTAACCATGCCAGCCATCAATACCAGAGGCCGGGGTCGCCGCACCATCAGTGAAATCAACATGGTGCCCTTCATCGACGTGATGCTGGTGCTGCTGATTATTTTCATGGTGACCGCACCACTCATCACACCCAGCATGATTGCCCTGCCCAAGGTCGGCAAGGCAGCCGCGCAGCCGCAAAGCCCGATACAAATCATCATTGGCAAAGACGAGGCGATTCAGATCAAGGTCAAAACCAACAGCGCGCCCAGCAATGTCACCACAGTGGCTGCTGACATTGTGAAGCTGGAACCCAAAGTAAAAGCAGCCACTGCTGAAGCGGTACCTGTCGTCATCAGTGCCGACAAGTCCATCAAATACGAAACCGTGGTCAAGGTGATGGACAGCCTGCAAAAAGCCGGTGTATCAAGGGTAGGCCTGTCGGTTCAAACCGGCAAGTAGCTTGTAAGCCACCATGCCCAGCGCAGCAGACCGCATTGACTTTGGCCCATCGCGTGATGCAGGCGCGGTGCGCGCCTTTGGCCTGGCCTTGCTGGCCCACGGCCTCTTGATAGCGGCATTGACCTGGGGCGTGAACTGGAAACGCAGCGACCGGTCTGTCGCTTTTGAAGCCGAGCTGTGGTCAAGCGTTGCGCAGGAAGCCGCGCCCAAACTGGTTGAGGTGCCACCTCCGCCACCCCCCCCACAGCCCACGCCCAAAGTGCAGGAAACTCCGCCACCCGCGCCCAACGTAGACATAGCTCTTGAGCAGGAGAAAAAGCGCAAGCTGATAGCGCAGCAAAAACTGCAGGCGCAAGCAGAAGCCAAGGCAGAAGCCAAAGCCGAGAAAGAACGCAAGCTCAAGCAAGACCAGGCCAAGCTCAAAGCGGTTGAAGACGCCAAAAAAGCTGACGCCAAAAAGCAGGATGTGAAAGAGCAAGCTAACGCAGCAGCCGTTGAAGCGCAGCGTAAACAAAACATTGCTCGTACCTTGGGGCTGGCAGGTGCAACCGGTGGTGATGCAGCCAAAGGGACAGCGCAAAAATCGAGCGGCCCTTCAGCAAGCTACGGCGGCAAAGTCAAAGCCCGGGTCAAACCCAACATTATTTTTACTGGCGACATCGCGGGCAACCCTAGCGCTGAGGTTGAAGTGCGCACCGCGCTAGACGGCACCATCATGAGCCAGCGCCTCGTCAAATCCAGTGGCAACAAAGCCTGGGACGACGCGGTCGTCAATGCCATCATTCGCACGGAAGTCATGCCCCGCGATGTGGATGGTCGCGTGCCAACACCCATGATTATCGAGTTTCGGCCCAAAGACTGATGCTATCAATTAAATAGCTGCTTGCGCCCGAATCTATTGGGCTAGAGGCCTAAAACATACCTGAAAAAGCCATTTTTCATGTCATACCGGGCTTGACCCGGTTTCCATCCCTGAATTTGGCGATTCTCTGCATGCATGGATTGCGGCTTGGGGCCGCACCGGCGAAAACGCTCACTCGTACACAATCCGCGCCAGCGCCTTGTCCGCCTGCGCCATCCAGCTGGCAAGCGCGGCGTCGGTTGGGAAGAACCTTGCTTGCTCACCCAGCGCAACCTCCGCCGCCACATCACCAAAGTCCGCCTGCCGCCTGACCTGCAAACGCACGGACAAACTGCGCACCAGCTCGCCCTGCTCGGTCATCTCTTTGCGCGGCGGAAAGTCTTTGACCATGCGTGAAATATCGGGCGCTGCGCCGTTCACGGCCACCTTCAAATACTTGCCAAACTTGCAGCGCGCGGCCTCCAGGTCCCACACCTGCGTGACCTTGAAGCGCCGGCCAAAACGCTCTGACGCGCCTTGCAGCGTGCCCTGCACAATCACCAGTTCATCGTCTTTCAGCAGGTTGCGGTTGGCGTTGTAGGTGGCTTCATCAACCGATGCTTCTAGCGTATCGGTTTTGTCGTCCAGCTTGAAGATGATGACCTTGCCGCGGTTGCCGTTGATGACGCGCAGTTCAGTGACGATGGCGGCCAGCACGCGTGTGTCGCGTGAATCCATCAAGTCCTCGATTTTCAACTTGGCAAACTGGCGGACTTCGGCTTCGACCTCATCAAACAAGTGGCCCGACAGGTAAAAACCAATCGCCGTTTTTTCAGCCACCAGGCGTGCCTTGATGCCGAAAGGCATGGCATCGACCAGCGCTGGCTCTTGCGTGCTGGCAGCGTGAGAATCTGACATGTCAAACAGCCCGCCCTGGTTGGCGTTGGCCTCGGCGGCCAGCGCAAAGTCAAAGGCCTGGTCAACCGACGCCAGCAATGACGCGCGGTTTAATTGCAGGTTGTCAAACGCACCGGCTTTGATCAGTGCCTCCACCGTACGCTTGTTGATTTTGGTGCGCTCGACACGCACGCAAAAGTCATACAGCGAGGTGAACACTCCCCCTTCTGCCCGCGCCGCCACAATCGCCGCAATGGCCTGCTCGCCCGTGCCTTTGATGGCACCCAGCCCATAGCGCACAGCGCTGTTGCTGGTAGGTTCAAACCGGTAGTCGCCCCGGTTCACGTCGGGTGATTCAAACGTGATGCCCATCTTGAGCGCATCACCGTGCAAAATTTTTAGCTTGTCGGTGTCACCCATTTCCACCGTCATGTTGGCGGCAAAAAATTCGGCCGTGTAATGCACCTTGAGCCATGCCGTGTGGTACGCCAGCAGCGCGTAAGCAGCCGAATGCGACTTGTTGAAGCCGTAGCCTGCAAACTTTTCCATCAGGTCAAAAACCTCGTCGGCTTTTTCTTCTGACAAGCCATTGATGCCTGCACCTTTGCGAAACACCTCACGTTGGGAGGCCATTTCCTTTTCGTCTTTTTTGCCCATGGCCCGGCGCAGCATGTCTGCACCGCCAAGCGAGTAGCCGCCCAATATCTGCGCGGTCTGCATCACCTGCTCCTGGTAGACCATGATGCCGTAGGTTTCTTCCAGCATCGGCTTGACGCGCGGGTCCGGGTAGTCGGGCACTTCCTTGCCCTGCTTGCGGGCGATGTAGGTCGGAATCAAATCCATCGGGCCGGGCCGGTACAGCGCGTTCATCGCAATCAGGTCTTCCAGCCGGTCGGGCTTGGCGTCTTTGAGCATGCGCTGCATGCCAGTACTTTCAAACTGGAACACCGCCTCGGTCTGGCCGTCTGCAAACAGTTTGTAAACGCGTGCATCATCAAGCGGCAGGTTCTCAAACGCAAAGTCTTTTTGCGACGGATGGCGGGAGGTGATGAAGTTTTTGGCAATCTCCAGAATCGTCAATGTGGCCAGGCCCAAAAAGTCAAACTTGACGAGGCCGATGGCTTCCACATCGTTTTTGTCAAACTGGCTGACCGCCGACGTGCTGCCGGGCTGCAGATACAGCGGGCAAAAATCAGTCAGCTTGCCTGGCGCAATGAGCACGCCACCGGCATGCATGCCAACGTTGCGCGTCAGGCCTTCAAGCTTGCGCGCCAGCTCCAGCAGGGTATGAACGTCTTCTTCTTTTCGTTCGCGCTCGGCCAGTATCGGCTCGGCTTCAAGTGCATAAACCATCTTGTCACTTTTCTTGCGCTCGGCTGGCAACAGTTGCAGCGTGACGGCCTGGCCTGGCTTGTTCGGGATCAGCTTTGAAATACCGTCGCAAAAGCCATACGGAAAGTCCAGCACACGGCCCACGTCACGGATGGCGGCGCGCGCGGCCATGGTGCCAAAGGTCACGATTTGACTGACCGCTGCATGACCGTATTTGTCTTTCACATAGTCAATCACGCGGTCGCGGTTGGCCTGGCAAAAGTCAATGTCAAAGTCGGGCATGGACACCCGCTCAGGATTCAAAAACCGCTCAAACAGCAAGTTGTAGCGCAGCGGATCCAGGTCAGTAATTTTGAGCGAATAGGCCACCAGAGAACCCGCACCCGAGCCCCGCCCCGGCCCGACCGGGCAGCCATTGTTTTTGGCCCAGTTGATGAAGTCACCCACAATCAGAAAGTAGCCGGGGAAACCCATGCCAAGAATGGTCTTGATCTCAAACTCAAGCCGCTCCACATAAGTCGGCCGTTTTTTGTCGCGTACTTCTGCGTTGGGGTAAAGATGCAAAAGTCGTTCTTCCAGGCCTTCAAACGAGGTTTGACGAAAGTAGTCATCTGCCGCCATGCGCACTCCATTGACTTCTGGCGTGGGGTAGTCGGGCAGCATGGCCTTGCCCAAGTCGAGCTTTAAATTGCAGCGCTTGGCAATCTCCAGCGTGTTGGCTATTGCCGATGGAATGTCTGCAAACAGCGCTTCCATTTGCGCGCTGGACTTGAAGTATTGCTCCCTCGTGAACTTGCGCACGCGCCGCGCATTGCCCAGAATTTCACCCTCAGAAATGCACACCCGCGCCTCGTGTGCTTCGTAGTCGTCATAGGTTAAAAACTGCACCGGGTGGGTGGCTACCACGGGCAGCTTTAAACGCGCCGCCAGTTGCACGGCTGCGGGCACATGACGCGCATCGTCGGCCTGTTCAGCACGCTGCAGCTCGATGTAAAAGCGGTGAACAAAAATGCCTGAAAAATACAGTGCGCATTCCATGGCACGTGCATCATCACCCTGCACCAGCGCCTGGCCAATTGCGCCGCGCTGCGCACCCGATAGCGCTATCAAGCCTTCATTGAGTTCACTGAGCCAGTCCAGGCTGATGATGGCCTGGTCTCGCACCACGCCGCGCGTCCAGGCACGGGTCAGCAGCTCTGACAAATTCAGGTAGCCGCGGTGGTTTTGCGCAATCAGCAGCAGGCGGGCGGGCGGCGTGGCAGCGTCTTTCCCGGGCACCTGCACCCACACGTCAGCGGCTATCAGCGGCTTGACACCGTTGCTGCGCGCGGCCTTGTAAAACTTGACGGTGCCAAACAGGTTGCTCAGGTCACTGATAGCCAGGGCGGGCTGCTGGTCTGCTGCAGCGGCGGCGGTGATTTCATCAATGCGGTTGGTGCCGTCAACGACTGAAAATTCGGTATGGAGACGTAAATGGACAAACATCGCTATATTCTAGGACGTGCGCATCGGGCTCATACACTTAGGCCCCTCTTAAATTGGCCTGTTGACCTACACATTTAACTGATGGGCTGCAAGACTATTTATGTTTTGCCGACAAACCTGAATTAATTTGTTGAACGACATGCTGAACCTGCAAACCGCACCCCAGAGCCTTTCATCCCTTGCACTGCGTTATCAGCGCGTTCGCACCCAAACGGAGACACTGGCACAGCCTCTCAGCGCTGAAGATTGCCAACTACAGTCGATGCCAGATGCTAGCCCGACCAAGTGGCATCTGGCCCACCTGACCTGGTTTTTTGAAACTTTTATTCTTGATAAATACGAAGCCAGCTTCAAGCCGTTTGATGCCAGCTTTCGCGTTCTGTTCAACAGCTACTACAACGGGCTAGGAGGCAAGCACCCACGCGCTCAGCGCGGCCTGATCAGCCGCCCCACGCTGGCTGGTGTGATGGCCTACCGAAAAGCGGTCGATGAACGCGTACTGGCGGTGCTGAGCCAATATCCGCGCGATGTTGAATTGGCCCAGCTCATCACGCTGGGCCTGCACCATGAGCAGCAGCACCAGGAATTGCTGCTGACCGACATCAAACACGCGCTGTCGATGAACCCGGACAAACCTGCTTACGCCAAGCGCTGGCCGCTCTCCAGCATTGCACCGCGACCGGTGGCATGGCACGGCTACAAAGGCGGTCTGGTTGAACACGGTTTTGACGCAGCTTCGGGTGACTTTGCCCATACCTTTGCTTTTGACAATGAAACGCCGCGCCACCGCGTCTACATCGCACCGTTTGAGATGGCCAGCAGGCTGGTCACCAACGGCGACTTTCTGGCCTTCATCACGGACGGCGGTTACCAGCGGCCTGAGCTGTGGCTGTCAATGGGTTGGGACTGGGTGCAAGCCGGGCAGCATGCGTTGCCACTGTACTGGCACGCCAGTCCATCAGCGCATTCAGGCTATGAAAACTTTACCCTGCAAGGCATGGTGGATGTAGACCCCAACACCCCCGCCTGTCATTTGAATTATTTTGAAGCGGATGCCTGTGCTCGCTGGTCAGGCGCGCGGCTGCCCACTGAATTTGAATGGGAACTGGCGGCCAGTCACATCACAAATCAATCAAGTGGCAACTTTGTAGAAAGCGCCGCTTTTCACCCCATGCCGCTGCAACATGCCAAAAGCGATGACCCTTCACAACTGTTTGGCGACGTGTGGGAATGGACGCAATCAAATTACAACCCCTACCCCGGCTACAAGCCGTGGGAAGGGCTGGTGGGCGAATACAACGGAAAGTTCATGTGCAACCAGTTTGTGCTGCGCGGCGGCTCGTGTGCCACACCGCACAGCCATGTGCGGGCCAGTTATCGCAATTTTTTCCCGCCGGATGCACGCTGGCAGTTCAGCGGACTGCGATTAGCGCGGGATATGGGCTAATCAGCCGCGCAGCTTGCTAGCCACCTCAGCCACACGCTTGCCATAGGCTGCTGCGGTGTCCAGGTCGCCCTGCGGAATCGCGCTGGCTGGGTCTTGCGGGCCAACTTGCGCCATTACCCCGGAGTTGGAGCCAATGCGGTTGATCACGCCATTGTTCAGCGCAGGCTGGCCGACCCAGATCATGCCCTGCTGCATGGCCAGGGTGATGAAGTACTGAATGGTGGACAGCTTGTCGCCGCTCGGGCTGGCAGAGCAGGTAAAACCACCCGCAACCTTGTCTTTCCAGGCGCTGGTAAACCATTTCTTGCTGGTGGCATCAGCAAACTTTTTAAACTGCCAGCTGGCCATGCCCATGTAGGTGGGGCTGCCCATGATGATGGCATCAGCAGCGTCCAGGCTCGCCCAATTTGCGTCAGTCAGGTTGCCGTCTGCATCTATGGCAATCAGTTCGGCACCTGCACCGTCAGACACAAATTGCGCCACGCGCTGGGTATGGCCGTAACCGGAGTGATAAACAACAACAACTTTTGACATGAGAAACATCCTTGAAAAATAAAAAACAACTGAAAAAAATAAATCAGGCAGCCAGGTCAAACACCAGCACCTCGGCATCAACACCGTGGCTCAATTGCAGCTGGCTTTCAAGCGACATCAAAGCCGCGTCACCCGCAACCAGCGGCAAGCCATTGACTTGCAACTGGCCTCGCACCAAGTGCACATAGGTCTTGCGCGCCGGATTTAAAGGCAGGCTGGCGGATTCATTGCCATCCAGCAAGCCAGCGTATAAATTCCCATCAGCATGAATGGTCACTGAACTGTCAGCACCATCATTCGACGCGACCAGCCGCAGCTTTCCGCGTTTCTCAAGAGACGTAAAAGTCTTTTGCTCATACCCCGGTGCAATGCCTTTGACGTTCGGCTCCATCCAGATTTGCAAAAAATGCGTGGTCTGGCCTTCAGCATGGTTGAACTCGCTGTGCTGCACGCCCGTGCCCGCGCTCATGCGCTGCACGTCGCCCGGGGGAATGCCCTTGACGTTGCCCAAGCTGTCTTTGTGCGCCAGTTCGCCCGACATCACATAGCTGATGATTTCCATGTCTTTGTGGCCGTGTGTGCCAAAGCCGGTTCCGGGTGCGATGCGGTCTTCATTGATGACGCGCAGGTTGCCAAATCCCATGTGCTTTTCGTCGTGATAACCGGCAAACGAAAACGAGTGATAAGACTTGAGCCAGCCGTGGTCGGCATAGCCGCGTTCTTGCGATTTGCGTAAAGTGATCATGTTAAAAACCTGTTTCTAAAGTTGCCAAAGATTTTTTTACTGTGTGTACTGTAGCTGGCACAAGCGCACGGGCAGTTGTTGGCATTTGATGGCATCATTCGAATTATTTGAATGAATAAACCATAAATGACCAAAACATCCATACGCGACGTGCTGACGCCCGAGGCCCTGGGCATGGTGGACGCCGTGCACCGCACGGGCAGCATGGCAGCCGCTGCACGCGAGCTTGGCCTGGTGCCCAGCGCTGTAACCTACCGCGTACGGCAGGTTGAAGATGCACTGGATGTGCTGCTGTTTGACCGTTCATCCCGGCAGGCCAAATTGACTGAAGCAGGCAAAGAGCTGCTGCGTGAAGGCAATCGCCTGCTTAGTGAACTGGACGCGATTGCCAACCGTGTCAAGCGCGTGGCTACTGGCTGGGAGCCGCAATTGACACTGGCTGTTGACAGCATTATTTCGCGCGGCACCGTGATGGAGCTGTGTGAGGCGTTTTTTGCGCTCAAGCCGCCCACGCGCCTGAAAATAAGAGAAGAAGCACTGTCAGGTACCTTGCAGGCGCTGACGTCAGGCCAGGCGGACCTGGCCATAGGTGTGGCCCTGGAGCCGGGTGCCAACAGCACGCTGCACAGCAAGGCACTGGGTACCACGCGGTTTGTTTACGCTGTGGCCCCGCACCATGCGCTGGCCAAAGCCGCCGAGCCGATCACCAACGACATGATGCTGGCGCACCGGGTGGTGGCCGTGGCTGATTCTGTGCAGCGCGGCAGCGGCATCAGTGTGGGCCTGCTGGGTGGACAGGACGTGTTTACCGTGCCCGGCATGCTGGCCAAGCTGGACGCACAAATGCGCGGGCTGGGTGCAGGGTTTTTGCCTGAATACCTGGCCCGGCCTTACATTGACACGGGCCGCCTGGTCGAGAAAAAAGTCATGCAGCCGCCGCGCGTGATGCGCGTCAGTTATGCATGGCGGCAAGCCGAAGGCAAGGCCTTGCAGTGGTGGCTCAAGCAACTGGAAAGCGCCAAGACGCGCAGTGCGCTGCTTGAAAGGTAACCAACATGCCGTTTAGAGTACATTGACACCAACACCTTCGAACACGATCAATTGCCAACATAAGAACACACCATGACAAAAAATTCCGTCCCCTCCAAACCGCCCGCGCCAGTTCGCAAGATTGCAGTCATCGGCGCGGGCATCGCGGGTATCGCCTGCGCACGCACGCTGGCCCAGGCCGGGCACCAAGTGACAGTGTTTGAGAAAAGTCGTACCGCTGGTGGCCGCATGTCCACCCGCACAAGCGAGTTTGGCGGCTTTGACCACGGCGCGCAGTACTTCACTGTGCGCGACGCGCGGTTTGAAAAAGCCCTGGCCATCAGCCCTGAACTGGTGCGCCGCTGGAGCGCCAACACCGTGCGCATACTGGACGAGGCCGGACGCGTGGTGGCCTCCAGTCTGCCGCCCAAAGAAGCCCATTGGGTCGCTACACCGGGTATGAGCGCGCTGGTCAAGGAATGGGCCAAGCCGCTGGTTGCCAAAACCCAGCTGCATTTTGAGACCCAGGTCACACGCATACAAACCGACTCACTTGCACCCAAGCGCTGGCAGTTGCAAACCGAAGGACCAGGCGCCACGACCAGCGTGCATTCAGGCTTTGATGCAGTCATCATGGCCGTGCCGTCGGTGCAAGCCCAGGCGCTGCTGTTGTCATCGCAAATTGCCAAAACATTGATGGGTGAGATTGCCAACGTCAGCGTTGCCCCCTGCTGGACATTGATGCTGGCTTTTCCGCAAGCGGTGCAGCCAGCGCTGGCCCACCTGGGCCCCCAGTGGAATGCCGCGCGCAGCACCCACCACCGCATTGCCTGGCTGGCACGCGAGTCGTCAAAGCCCGGACGTGGCCCGATTGAGCGCTGGACGGTGCAAGCCAGCCCTGAGTGGTCTGGGCGCCACCTGGAAGACGATGCCGAGCGCGTCAAGGCCAAGCTGCTCAAAGCCTTTACTGAAGTGACCGGCATACGCGCACAGCCGCCGTATGCCGAAGTCCACCGCTGGCGCTATGCGCAAACCACCGAGCCATTGGGTAAAAGCCATTTGTGGGACGCCAAACTGGGCATTGGGGCTTGTGGCGACTGGTGTCTGGGGCATCGGGTTGAAGATGGTTTTATTTCAGGCCTTGAATTGGCTTTAGCCGTTCTGTAAAATCTCGCCGTGACGACTTCAGCGCAATTTTCCGACGGGCCGCCCCTAGGAAAATTAGCCCCTGAACTTAACGAAAGGGGCAGTGAACCGCCGAAGGTACGCGAAGCGACAAACGTGGGGGCCACACCTTACATCGGCAGATTCGCGCCCTCGCCTACCGGGCCTTTACATGCAGGTTCTTTGGTCGCGGCCCTTGCAAGCTGGCTGGACGCCAAAGCCCAGGGTGGCCAATGGCTGGTACGGATTGAAGACGTGGACACACCGCGCTGCGTGCCCGGCGCAGACCAGGTCATCTTGCAGCAATTGGCAGCGTGCGGTTTGCAGCATGACGAGCCCCCGGTTTACCAGTCAGCGCGCAGCGGCCTTTACCAAAGCGCCCTGGACCAGCTCATCGCGCAATCGCAGGCCTACCCCTGCGCCTGCTCACGGCAAGACATTCAAACGGCGCTTGCTGCATCAGGCCACCTGCACACGCGGCATGACGAGCTGGTTTACCCAGGCACCTGCCGGGGCGGCTTGAACGGCAAAAATGCCCGTTCGTGGCGCTTTTTAAGCACTTTTTACCCATCATATTGGCCTGTAGCCCAACAGATTCGGGCGCAAGAAGCTCCTGAATTAATAGCGGATGAAGTTTTTTGGACTGACCGGCTATCAGGCCAGCAACATCAAAATGTCAGCCATGAGGTGGGCGACTTCGTGCTCAAACGCGCTGACGGCCTGTGGGCCTACCAGTTGGCCGTGGTGGTGGACGATGCGGCGCAAGGCGTCACGCATATCGTTCGGGGTGCAGACCTGGCGGACAACACGGCGCGGCAAATACTGCTGCAACGCGCGCTGGGTTTGCCAGAGCCGCAGTACCTGCATACGCCGCTGGTGTTGGGGGCGAATGGGGAGAAGTTGTCCAAGCAAAACGGCGCAAGGCCTCTGGACTTGAATGACCCGCTTGAAGCCTTGAGGAATGCAAGCCAGCATTTGGGAATCACCTGCGCCGCCAACAAAACTACTGACTGGTTGCATGAAGCCTCCATTCAATGGGCCGCGCGCTTTAAAATCAGGGTGTGACCGAACAAACCCCACCTACAGACTTTCCCCACCGTACCATCCGCAGCTTTGTCCTTCGCACAGGCCGCACTACCGCTGGCCAGGCCAGGGCATTTGAAACTCAGGGCCCGCAGTATCTGTTGCCCTACAAGCCAGAGTTGTGCAGTTTCGAAACCCTCTACAAACGCGCTGCGCCTACGGTGCTGGAAATCGGCTTTGGAATGGGCGAAGCCACAGCGCAAATTGCTGCGGGTATGCCTGACACCAACTTCTTGTGCTGCGAAGTGCACACGCCCGGCGTGGGCGCATTGCTCAAGCAGATTGAGGAGCAACACCTCACCAACATCCGCATCCTGCAACATGATGCGGTGGAGGTGATTGACCACATGCTCGCGCTGAACAGCCTGGACGGCATCCACATTTTTTTCCCCGACCCGTGGCACAAGAAAAAACACAACAAGCGCCGTTTGATTCAAGCCCCGCTGATTGCCAAGCTGGCCGCGCGCCTGAAACCCGGTGGCTACCTGCACTGCGCCACTGATTGGCAACCGTACGCCGAGCAGATACTGGAAGTTCTGAGTGCAGAGCCAGCGCTGCAAAACACATCGCCCGAGGGCTATGCCCCCAAGCCCGACTACCGCCCCCTGACCAAGTTTGAGAACCGGGGCATCAAGCTGGGGCATGGTGTGTGGGACCTTGTCTTCAAACGCGTGTGACCCCTCAGCACGGTCTGCCCACACGCAACGGCGTAGGCCCCAGCTGCATTGGCCTGCCCGCGGGTCATTGGCGCACCATCACTGATTTTCTGGTCGAGCGCTTCCCCGCCATCGCTCGCGAGGTATGGCTGGAGCGCATGGCCAGTCAGCTGGTGGTTGACGAATTCGGGGTGCTGGTCACGCCCGAGCGGCCCTACCCCAGCCACATGCGCATTTACTACTACCGCGCTGTCGATGTGGAGGCGCGCATTCCGTTTGAAGAAGCTGTGCTGTACCAGGACGCGCATCTGGTCGTGGCCGACAAACCGCACTTTTTACCCGTCACGCCTTCAGGCCACTACCTGCAGGAAACGCTGCTGGTGCGGCTTAAAAAAAGTCTTGGCATTGACACGCTCATCCCGATTCACCGCATTGACCGAGAGACCGCCGGGCTGGTGCTGTTCAGCGTCAACCCCAGTGAACGCAATGCTTATTCAGCATTGTTCAGACACCACGCGGTGAGCAAATATTACGAAGCAATTGCGCCGTGGCGCGCCGATTTGACATGGCCCGTCACGCGCAAAAGCCGCATTGTTGAGGGCGTTCCGTTTTTCAGGCAACACGAAGTCCCAGGCACACCGAACAGCGAAACCCACATCGACGTGATTGAAAAAAACGGCAACCATGCCAGGTACGCATTAAGCCCGGTCACTGGCAAAAAGCACCAGCTGCGCGTGCACATGAACGCACTGAGGTTGCCGATTTTGAACGACCGCATGTACCCACCTGTGGCTGATACGCCGGATGATGACTACAGCTTGCCGCTGCAACTGCTGGCCAAGTCGATTGCGTTTGAAGACCCTGTGACGGGACTGCCACGGCGGTTTGAGAGCAGCTTTAGCCTAGCTTTAATTCAAGGACGGCCTAGCAGCTAACTGGCCATCCGTCGTCGCGACGCATAGCTCAAGGTGTCTACCAGCGCCACCATCAGCAGCATCGCTAGCAGGATGCTGCTGGTCTCCTGCATCTGAAAAAGCCCCATATGAAAAGCCAGCATTTGGCCTAACCCACCTGCGCCCACCACACCCAGCACGGCAGCGGCGCGGATGTTGTTTTCCCAGCGGTACAGCGCATAGCTGAGCAATTGCGGCAAGATTTGCGGCAGCGTGGCGTACCAGAAGATTTTGGCCTCACTCACCCCACGGGCGCGCAGCGCAAACGCGGGGCCAGGGCTGGCGTTTTCTATGCTTTCGGCAAACAACCGGCCCAGCACGCCAGACGTGTGCAGGGCCAACGCCAGCGTGCCCGCCAAGGGCCCCAAGCCCGCACTGATCAGCAGCAGTGCAGCCCAGACCAGCTCAGGAATGCTGCGCAGCATATTGAGCAGCAATCGGCTTGCGCCGCGCCAACGGGCCGGGTCTTGAGGATGGGTTTGACTGGCAGGCACGGCCAGCATCAAGCCCAGCATCACCGCCAGCAGCGTGCCCAGGGCACTCATGGCCAGTGTCTCCAGTGCTGCCCAGCCGAGCTTGACCAAAAATTTGCTGCTGGTTTCCGGTATCAGCATTTCGCCAACGAATTTGCCCATGCGGCGACCCGCATCCGCGCTGAAAAACTGCGCCCACTTCAGGTCCAGCGTCCAAAAGCTGGCGATTGTCAGGCAAACCAGGCCCAAAACAAACCAGCAGGCTTTGCAGCGTGCATCAAACAGCGGCGGCGGCAGCTTCGGGGGCTGGGTTTGATTCATTGCTGCCATTCCCTTCCTATTAACCCAGTGCTCTGCGCAGCCAGGCGCTGGCGGCATCGGCCAGCCAAACCAGCAGCATAAAAACGATCAGAATTGTCGCCACTTCTGAGCCGTTGAACATCTTCATCGACGCATCCATCAACTGGCCCAGACCGCCAGCGCCCACAAAACCCAGCACCGCAGATGAGCGTATGGCGCATTCCCATCGGTAAACGGTGTAGCTGGTCAACTCCGCCGCATTTTGAGGCAGCAAGCCGTAAAAAAATGCTTGCAGCGGGCTGGCACCGTTGCGCAGCAAACTTTGCGTTACCTGAGCGTCGCCACTCTCCAAAATTTCTGCATACACCTTGCCCAACATGCCGGCGTAGGTCAAGGCAATTGCAATCACGCCTGCGGTGGGGCCAAGGCCCACCACGCGGACAAAAATCAGTGCCCAGATCAGCTCGGGCACACTGCGCAAAACAACCATCAGCCAGCGCAGCAGCGTGCGAGCAACCGCAGGCAGCGCGTTCATCCTGCCCGTCAACGCAGATACTGACAACACCCGCACCGACAGCAGCGCCAGCGGTATCGCCAGCATCAGCGCCAAAGCAATGCCCGCCGTCGCAATGGCCACCGTGCGCCAGGTTTCTTTGGCGACCAGCAGCAAGAATTCGCCTTCTATTTTGGGCGGAAAGAAGTCGCCTAAAAACTTCAGCGTGGGCTTCAGGTTACTAGCCTCAAACAGCGTCCAGATTTTGAATTCCGTCAGCACCAGCATGGGCCACAGCAACACTGCGGTGGCCAGCAGCCAAAAGACCCGACTGCGCCAGGCAGGATCGCGCTTGGGCTGTGTTGCGTTGATCGCCAACATCAGCGGCAATGCATCACTACCGGCAGCGGCGGCACATCAGGCGGGTTGTCGTGCTCAACCGCAGGGCCTGCCAGCTCATGCAGGTGCTGCGCGTAGAGGTCATGCAAATGATCTTTGCTGACCTGCGCTGCGGCCAGGTCAAACACCACCTGCCCGTCACGCATACCGACGATGCGTGGAAAGGCCTTGAGCGCCATCTCCACATGGTGCAGGGTAGCGATCAGCGTGGCTTTGCGCTCGGTGGCAATGTCTGTCAGGGCTTTGATGGCTTGTTCGCTCCTGGCTGGATCCAGCGCAGACAAAGGCTCGTCTACCAGCAGCAACTGCGCATCAGATGCCAAAATTCTTGCCAGGCCCACGCGTTGGCGTTCACCGCCCGACAAGCGGTCAACCCTTTCAAACAGCTTCTCGCGCAGGTCGAACCGGGCCAGGGCCGCATCTGCTGCATCAATGTGCGACGGGTAAAACAGGCTGCGCAAACTGGCCCACAAGCCCATCTGCGGCAAACGCCCTGCCAGCACTGCCGTCACCACACGCTGGCGCGGCGGCAGGGGCGGCACCTGGGGTGCCAAAAAGAGTTGGCCACGCAGCTGTTGCAAGCTTTTGACGGGCAAGTCCCACGGATTGATGTCACCCAGCGCCAGGCTACCTGTGGTCGGCTTCAGGGCACAAGCCAGCAGTTGCAGCAGAGTGGTTTTGCCCGCGCCCGACGGGCCAATCACGGCCACATGCTCGCCAGACTGCACACTGACAGACACATGACGCACGGCATCGGGCACGGTGCCGCGCGCTGCAGGGTGGCGGGCCGATGCGTCGGCCAATGTCACTTGCACGCTGCTTAACTTCGCTGCTTACTTGAGCAAACCGGCGCTACGCGCTGCCGCTTCAATGCCACGATAGTTGTCTGGCGTGGTGGCGATGTAGCGGGTGGCGCGGTTCAAGTCCAGGATTTCTTTGCCTTCGGGCGTTTTCGGGTCAATGTCCAGCAAGGCTTTTTTGACGCGCTCGCGCTGGGCGGCTGGCATGTCTGCATGGACTGACCAGTTGTAGTTAAAGTAGCCCGGCGTGGTGAAAAACACCACCGCATCTTTATCAGTGACCTTGCCGTCTTTGACAAACTTGGTCCAGACCGTGATGTCCAGCGCTGCGGCATCAACCTTGCCACTGACGACGGATGCAATTGTCGCATCGTGTGCGCCTGAGTAAGCCACGCGTTTGAAGTCTTTGTCAGGGTCAATTTTGGCGTCCAGCAAAAAGCTGCGCGGCATCAAGTGGCCAGAGGTCGATGACTGGGAGCCAAAACTGACTTGCTTGCCTTTTAAATCTGCCAAGGTCTTGATACCTGAATCAGGCTTGGTGATGAAGACAGACTGGAATTTGGTGTCTTCTTCACGCTGGGCAATCGGGATGATTTTGCCGCCAGACCGCACACTGGCCTGCACAAACGTAAAGCCGCCAAACCACACCATGTCCACCTGCTTGTTGACCAGCGCCTCAACGGCTGCCGGGTAGTCAGACACCGCAATAAACTCTACCTTTTGCCCCAGCTTGCCCTCAAGATACTTGACGATGGGACCAAACTTGCGGGTTTGCTCGGTCGCAGCCTCCTCGGGGATGGTGGTGACACGGAAAACGGTTTGCGACAAGGCAGCGCCCGTCAGGGCAAAACCAGTAACAGCCAAAAACGACTTCAAGAATAAACGGCGCATAGGAAGCTCCAAAAAGAAGAATTGGTAAACATTGAATCGTCGCCTGTGCAAAGACTAGGCGCTATGCTATCAGGGTGTTTCAACTTCATGCTGGCTTCCTTGACAAAACCTCACACCGCCTCCCCCGCATTCATCCATCTGAATGCTTCAAACCCCTCACCGTCTGGCGAAGCAGGGATTGAATTGGCCGCAGGGCTTTTGGCCAACCCGGCCCATGTTGCGCCCAAGCATTTTTACAACCTGCTCGGCTCCAAACTGTTTGAAGCCATCACGCTGTTGGACGAGTACTACCCCACCCGCACTGAAGCCGCCATTTTTAAAGCACACAGCGCGCACATCGCCCAGGCGCTTATCAATTCAGGCATTCGCAGCGCCTGCCTGATTGACCTGGGCGCTGGCAACTGCGCCAAAGCCGCAGCGCTCATACCGCATTTAAAACCGGGCCAGTATGTGCCGGTTGATATTTCAGTGGACTTTTTGCGTGAAGCAGCCAGCCAGGTACAGGCCAGCTTTCCCGCACTCAACATCGTGGGTGTGGGCATGGACTTCTCAAGCGCGCTCACCCTGCCCGATGCAGTGCAAAGCCATGACCGCGTGTTCTTTTACCCTGGCTCCAGCCTGGGCAATTTCTCACCGCCTGAGGCGCTGCGCTTTTTGCAGCAGATCGCCAGTCCTGGGCAAGGCAACGCTGGTGGCCTGCTGCTGGGCATTGACCTGGTGAAGGACGCCGCTGTACTGCAAGCTGCCTATGACGACGCACCCGGCGTAACGGCAGCGTTCAACAAGAACGTGCTGCTCAATATCAACGACCAGCTGGGTGCTGACTTTGACCTGCGGCAATGGCGGCACGTGGCGCTTTTCGACGCGCAGGAGTCGCGAATTGAAATGCATCTGGAGGCGGTTGCCAACACCACGGTGCGCTGGCCAGGGCACGAACGAAGCTTCACGGCAGGCGAACGCATTCACACTGAAAATTCCTACAAGTACACGCTTGATGGCATGACCGCCTTGCTCAGGCAGGCCGGCTTTAGCCATGTACAGCACTGGACGGACGCACAAAGCTGGTTTGGCGTGTTTTGGGCTTCAAAATAGCTTTTTTGATCTGTTTTTGACCTTTTTCAGGTATTAAAAGCGCCTGTATCCCAATGGATTCGTGCGCAAGCAGCTACTAAAATAATAGCACTTCATAATTTAACCCAGTCTGCATCATCAACTGCCCATGCCACCCGCAACAAACTCAGACACCCATGGCGAACTTAATCAGCTGGCGCTGCTCTGAAGGGCGTGGGGGACATACGTGACATGACACTAAAGCGTCGAAATTTTCTGCAACAGGGGGGCCAAACTGGGCTGATCGGGCTGGCCAGTATGGTTGGCATATCAGGTCTGTCAGGCTGCACCCTGTCGCCAGACCAAAACCATGCCGGGCCAGATGCGCCCCGTGCCATCCCGCTGGCTCGCCCGGTGCGCACCGCGTGGGTGTTCAGCTCCGGTGGGCCGCGCGGCTTTGTGCATGTCGGCGTGATCAAGGCGCTGACGGAGCTAAAGCTCGTGCCCGACCTGCTGGTGGGCGCGTCCATTGGCGCTTTGGTGGCCGTGGTCTACGCCTCAGGCCGACCTGCCAATGAGATTGAACGCATGGCACTGGATGTACAGCCTTGGGGCTTGGGGCGACTGTCCATGGGCTCGGATGAGCGCTTCAGCGGTTCGGCCATCGCCGATCTGGTGCGCGCTGAAGTCAACAACACCCTGCTTGAACGCATGCGAATTCCCGTCGTTTGCGTGGCCGCAAAACGCACCGACAGCAGCCTGGTAGGCTTTAACTGCGGTGACGCCGGCCTGGCCGTGCAAGCCAGTTGTGCCATTGAGGGGCAATTTACCCCGGTGCGGATCCGCGGGGACCAGTATGTTGACCCGGACCAATACCAGCCCTTGCCGGTGCGCATGGCCCGGCAATTGGGCGCAACCCGCATTCTGGCCATTGATGCCTCCGCCCACGAATCACGCGCCCCTGCCGGCACGGAGCGCTGGCGCACAAGCGACTTGAAAAAACGTGCGCTGACTGAACCCGACGCCCGCGCCGCCGATCTCACCCTGCACCCCGAGTTTGGCTACTACGTGAATCTGTCGCGCGAGTTTCGTGAGCGCGCCATTGAAGCGGGCTACCGGACCACATTGGCCAACGCCGCCAAATTGACTGCCCTTTACAGCGCTTGACAAACCCCCATGAAACAATCGCATCAAACCCTGAAAACGCTGGTTCTCTTTAACTACGACTGGGATGTGATCGGTTTCGAGCAGGCCAACCAGCGCGGGCGCAGCCTTGCAAACCCAAATCCCCCGTTGGGTCACGCAGGCTTTGATTTGTTCACGTTTCCCAGTAACGCCCACCTGGCGTGGTTTGATGTTGAGAAGTTCGTCACCAAACTGGCGCGCCAGGCCAAAGCAGCAGGCTGGCAGGCCGTGGTGTCCAACCACGAGCAATTTGGCGCGCTGGCTGCCGCCATGCTGGCTGAGCGCATGGGCTGGCCAGGCACGTCTGTCGAAGCCGTTCTGGCATGCCAGCACAAACTGCACGCCCGTAAAGTTTTACAAGAGGTCTGCCCCGAAGCCACGGTGGCGTACGCCGTGCTGGACACCCAGTATGGTGGCCCTGTGCCAGAGGACTTGACCTACCCCTTGTTCGTCAAACCCGTCAAGGCCGCCTTCTCGGTGTTAGCGCGGGTGGTGAACACAGCCGAAGAATTGCACGCCCACACACGCTTTGGCCGGTGGGAACTGTGGGTCATTCGCCACCTGGTTGAGCCTTTCGAACGGGTGTTCCAAAGCCGCCTGGGCCCCGCGCAAAGCGCACACCGGATGATGGTGGAGCAACCCGTTGATGCGGCCCAATTTAACCTGGACGGTTACGTGTGGAACGGCCAGGCCGCCAGGCTGGGTGTGGTGGATGCGGTGATGTACCCCGGCACCCAGGCTTTCATGCGCTGGGACCATCCGAGTTGCCTGGCAGAAACCATCCAGGCCAGAGCACTCGGCGTGGCACAGATGTTTCTGAGCGCGGTTGGCTTCAAACACGGCATGTTCAACATGGAGTTTTTCTACGATGCCGCCACTGACCGGCTGACGGTGATTGAGTTCAACCCGCGCATGGCGTCGCAGTTCTCGGACCTGTACCAGCGGGTGACCGGTTTGGACCTGCATGCCTGCTCGCTGGCGCTGGCGCACGGCTTGCACCCGGACACGGTGGCCCGGGTCATGCCAACAGCGGGTGCCGCGTCCAGCCTGGTGTACCGCAGCTTTGCACCTAGCAAGCCCTGCCCCATGCCAGATGCAGCGCGCCAGGCGCAATTTGCCGCAGAGTTTCCTGATGCCCTGCTGTTTCCCTTTCCCAAAGACAAGGGTTCCATCGCACGCGATTTCAAGTGGCTGGGCAGCTACCGCTACGGCATTGTTCACCTGGGCGGGCGTGACGCGGCGGACCTGCACCGGCGAGCCGAAGCAGCCAGTGCCATGCTGGGCTGGCCATCGCCCTATGCGGCAGCTTGCGCATCCGCGCAAGCAGTGCCGGGTTCGACGAGTTCAGCGGCGAACTTGATGCCGGCTCTTGACCCCATTTCCAGCAGCTCGGAAGGAACCAAACCTGCCAAGCTGACTCATTTACCTGTTCGACAACCTACTTTGGAGACTGCAAGATCATGAATTCGTCCCGTCTAACCCGATTGATGGCTGCAACGGCCCTGACCGTCACTTTGGGGTTCACGCTGGCCGGCTGTGGTGCCATCGTGGCGCAAAACCCGTCTTCCAGCCTGAAACCCGTGAATGCTGTCGCCGACGCGGGCGACAGCCGCGTCATGCTCAAGGGAGCTGACGTGGTGGCCTACTTCACCCAAAACAAATATGTGCAAGGCAGCACACAGTTCAGAAGCGATTACGAAGGCGTAACGTTTCGGTTTTCAAGCGCTGAGCACAAAAGCCTGTTCGACAAGGAGCCC
The DNA here is from genome assembly GCA_031417995.1 of Polaromonas sp. Taxonomy (GTDB): domain Bacteria; phylum Pseudomonadota; class Gammaproteobacteria; order Burkholderiales; family Burkholderiaceae_C; genus Polaromonas. Next base: position 25,042 of record JANOWR010000030.1, read on the forward strand.
AAAAAGTACTTGCCTGAATTTGGTGGCTACTGCGCCAACGGTGTGGTCTACGGCATACCGTGGGGCGGCGATGCCGACACCTGGAAGATGATCAACGGCAAGCTTTACATCTTTGGCGGTCAGGGCTCCAAAGATGGCTTTGAGGTGGACGAGACCCGCAACCTCGCGCTGGCCCAGAAGTACTGGCAAGAAGAGGTGGCCGGGAACAACAGCATGTGGCAGCGCAGCAAGCGCATGGTATTTCGCGTGCCGCATTACAAAAGCGGTGAAGAAATTGCCAAAGAAGTGGCGGCGGCCAAAGCCAAGAAATCCTGAGTCGGGTCTACCCACCGTCTGGTAACAGGCTTGAAATCACCTGACACCTTAAATCAGTCGGGGTAGCCCAACGCAGGTTGACTGTGACCCTCTGCGGCGCGCCACCCCGGCGGCTTGGTGAACAGGTTGCTCATCATGCCGCCCACGTCATAGGTGGGCCATGTTTTGCCCGGGTTTTTAAGCTCCCACTCAGCGCGAATTTGTGCGCCAGTTTTGTAGTGTGGCACTTTGGATGCGTAAGCGGCCAAAGACGCACCACGCCATCCTTTGTCCTTGATGCCCGGCCACAAGCGGTCGCCATGATCCACATTCCATTTGGGGTCCACCTGCCAGGCGTTTTGCCCCAGAACATCGCCAAAAATAAACAGTCGCCCGTCATAAATTTGCCAAGACGTGGGGTCACTGCCCAGTTTGATGTTAAATGCCGCACCGCTGGCACAGAAGCCGCCGTATTGCGGCTCGTATCGGGCCGGGTTGGCGGCAAAAAGGGCTTTGTTTTCAGCCGAAGCAAAGTAGTAAGTGCGCGCTGGCAGGTTCATGCTGAACTCGGCCTTGCCACGGGTGGGTTCACCCTTTGTAAAGTAAGCCACCGGGTCGTGGCCCAGCAGCATGACCGGCTCGCCCGCGCGGTTGGGCACGGTGGCATACGGCGTGCCGCAGCCTGCAAGTGCAGTCAAAACAAAAACCACCAGTGCAGTGGTCAAAAAGGTCAGGCGTTTCATCCGTATCTCCTGAGGTGTTGTGAACGAAGCAGTGTCATTGCGACAGACCGCGTCTGCAAGCGTAGCTCAAAGTGTCCGCCAGCGCCACTGGTAAAACGAAACTTGACTTTTGAGATTAGACTTGAAATCCTGCCATAGCCGACAACCAAACTTCCTGGTTGGCCGTCCCACTGACTTTTAACAACCTTCAGCTTTCCCTGTCCCGGATGAAAAAACCCTGCGTACTTATCATCAGCCCCGCAATGGCCAACGCCAACAACGGCAATTGGCAAACCGCATGGCGTTGGTCGCAGATGCTGGCACCCAACTTTGAACCCGTCATTGCGCAGCACTGGCGCAATGAAGACGGTCGCGGTAAATCGCCCAATGGTCAGCCGTTCGAGGTGATGCTGGCGCTGCATGCACGCCGGTCCGCAGATTCAATTGCCGAATGGGCCAAAGCGCGCGGTGCATGCTCTGCTGCAAGGGGCTTGGCTGTGGTGTTGACAGGCACTGATTTGTACCGCGACATCCAGACAGATGCAGTGGCACAGAGGTCGCTCACGCTGGCCCGCCGCCTGGTTGTTTTACAGGAACGCGGACCTGAAGTTTTGCCTGCAGACATGCGCGACAAGGCACGTGTCATTTTTCAGTCAACCACGCATCGGATCACCCCGGATAAAACGCAAAGGCATCTTCGCGCCGTCATGGTGGGTCATTTGCGTGATGAAAAATCACCCCAAACCCTGTTTGAAACCGCCCGGCTTTTGAAGGCGCACCCGGATATTGTGATTGACCACATTGGTGAACCACTGGACGATGCCCTGGGTGAGCAAGCCCGTGCCACCGCGCTGGCCTGCCCCAATTACCGCTGGTTGGGCGGTCTGGCGCACGAAGCCACACGCAGACACATTCAGCGTGCACATGTACTGGTTCATGCCAGCAAGATGGAAGGCGGCGCCCACGTGGTGATGGAAGCGGTATGCAGCGGCACACCCGTGCTGGCCTCTAAAATTGACGGCAATGTGGGCATGCTGGGCATCAGCTACCCAGGTTACTTCGAGCCTGGAAACGCGCAGGCTTTGTCTGCCATGCTGGTGCGCGTACGCAAATGCCAGCTCACAGCAGGTAAAGCGCCGGGAGATACTTTCCTGGCGCAACTGCAAACACATTGCGCCGAACGCGCACCGCTTTTTGACCCCAAGGCCGAGCAGAACGCGTTGACAACGCTGGTTCATGAACTGCTGAAATGATTTAAAAACCTCTGAAAAACAAAACAATGCAAACGTCTGATCAACCTGTTTTAAGAGACATCGTGCTTGTAGGTGGTGGCCATAGCCATGTGATCGTGCTGAAGAAATTTGGCATGAAACCCATTGCTGGTGTGCGGCTCACGCTGATCTGCACCGACATGCACACGCCCTATTCCGGCATGCTGCCAGGCTATGTGGCGGGGCATTACGATTACGACGAAGTGCATATTGACCTGAGCCGGCTGGCGGTGTTTGCAGGCGCACGCCTGTACCGTGATGAGGTGATTGGCCTGGATCGCGCTAATCAGAAAGTGCTGTGTCGCAACCGCCCGCCGGTGCCATATGACCAGCTCTCGATCAACATTGGCTCTACCCCGCAATTGCACCAGGTGGCCGGTGCGGCAGAGCATGCGATTGCTGTCAAGCCGATTCAGCGCTTTAACGAGCGTTGGCTTGCCTTGCTTGCGCGCGTTAAAACGCACCCTGGAAAAACGACGATTGCCGTGGTGGGTGCAGGTGCTGGCGGCGTTGAATTGCTGCTGGCGATGCAATGGCGGCTGCGTGGTGAGTTAACCAAATTGGGGCGCAACCCGGATGAGCTGGTGTTTCATCTGTTCACCAACACGCCCGATATATTGCCGACCCACAACGCCGGCGTTCGCAAACGGTTTGACACCGTGCTGGCCATGCGTCAGGTCACTGTGCACCGCAAGTCAGAAGTAAAACGCGTGTGGGCCCAGCGGCTGGAAACCAGCGCGGGCGAGGTGTTTGATGCTGACGAGATCGTCTGGGTGACCCGCGCAGGCGGTGCGCCCTGGCTCAAAGAAACAGGCCTGGCGCTGGATGCTGAAGGCTTCATCCAGGTGCAGGACACGTTGCAGACTGTGACGGACCCCAACATATTTGCAGCAGGCGACATCGCCAGTATGGTCAACTACAAGCTGGAAAAAGCGGGCGTGTTTGCCGTGCGACAAGGCCCACCGCTCACTGAGAACTTGCGCCGCGCCGTCGGCGGCATCGCCCTTGAAGCCTATCACCCACAAACGACCTGGCTGGCGCTGATCAGCACCGGTGACAAATACGCCATTGCCTCACGCGGCTGGCTTGGGTTTGCGGGCGGTTGGGTGTGGCAGTGGAAAGACTGGATTGATCGGCGCTTCATGAACAATTTTCAGGAATTTCCTGACATGGATTTGACCGTACCAGCACCCCCTGCACCGTCGCAAAATTCGGTCAGGCTCAGCCAGGAGGAATCCTTGCAGGCCATCTCTGCCATCGCCATGCGCTGCGGCGGCTGCGGTGCCAAGGTCGGCGCATCGGTACTGTCACGCGCCTTGAGCAACCTGCACCCGGTGTACCGCGAAGACGTGGTGATTGGCCTGAAAGACCCGGACGATGCCGCCGTGGTGCGCGTGCCGGCGGGCAAAGCCATGGTGCATTCGGTGGACTTTTTCCGATCGTTCATTGATGACCCCTACATCTTTGGCAAGGTTGCGGCCAACCATGCGCTGGGCGACATCTGGGCGATGGGCGCAGAGGCGCAGTCTGCCACCGCCATCGTCACTGTGCCGCCAGGTCTGGAATCAAAAACCGAAGACGTGCTGTTTCAGATGATGACAGGTGCACTTGAAGTGTTGAACGAAGGCAATTGCGCGCTGGTGGGTGGCCATACGGGCGAGGGCAAAGAGCTGGCCCTGGGCTTTGCCATCAACGGGCTGATTGACGACAGCCCAGGCGCCATCCTGCGCAAGGGCGGCATGAAACCGGGCGACGTGCTGATCTTGACCAAACCGATTGGCACAGGCACCTTGTTTGCAGCCCACGCGCGCCTGGCTGCCAAAGGCCGCTGGATCGACGCGGCGCTGACATCAATGGTGCTCTCCAACCGCCTGGGTGCCAAGTGCCTGCGCGAGTTTGATGCCACTGCATGCACTGATTTGACGGGCTTTGGCTTGCTCGGTCATCTGGTGGAGATGACACGCCCCTCTGAGGTAGATGCCGAGCTGATCCTGTCTGCCCTGCCCTTGCTGGATGGCGCTGAAGAATGCGTAGCGGCGGGCATTGTGAGCTCACTGCAAGGGGCCAACGTGCGCTTGCGCCGCGCTTTGCGCAACCAGGAGGCGTTTGTGAAACACCCGCGCTACCCCTTGATTTTTGACCCCCAAACAGCCGGTGGGCTGCTGGCCAGTGTGCCGCCTGACCGCGTGCAAGCCTGCGTGGATGCGCTGCGCCAACTGGGCTACGTGCATACCGTGGCCATTGGCCGCATTCTGGCCCAGGGCGACGCGCTGGAGCCGATTGTGTTGACACCCTAATTGCTCAGGGCTTGGGCGTGGCGGTGAAAGTCACGTCCCCTACGTAGCCCAGGCTGGTGCTTGCTGTGTTGTCTGAATCTGCACCCACCAAAACACCGACCACGGGCGGCACCACATCGGTTTCGCGGCCAAATGCGCGCAGAAAATCTGCCGTCACATCGCGCTCATGCTTGACCCATTGACGCAGCTTTTTTTCACCGGAGTCCATCACCACATAGTGCAGGCGCGGGCTATAGACATTGGGCAGCTCGGTGCCCACCGGCAGCAGATGGTCCCATATGTAGCAAATGGTGGCCGCAGGTACAAAATCAGCGGTTCGGCTGCGGGCGATGCGCATGATGCTGCGCTCGACCAGGCCCAGTTTTTCGAGCGGCAAATCAAACATCACGCACACCTTCAATGGCGAATCGTCCCCGTCTTTGCGGGTCAAATCCGTCAACAGCAGTGCCTGGTCCAGACGCCAGCGCCAGCGCAGCAGGCTGCCCGGACCGGGCACCACCGGACTCAAATCGTGAACCACCGAGCCGTAAGATTTGTCGCCAGCAATGCGCAGTACACGCTCGCCGTCCAGGCTCACAATGTCCAGCTTTGGCAAAGGATGTTTACCACCCGGAAGCCCCACCATACGCCAGGGCGCGGGCACGGCTTCGCCCATACCGCCACTGGAAAAAGCCTGAATTTTTTGAGCCGCCACTGGCCCGCACAGCAGCAGGCCGATGCAAAAGCTAGCGGCCCAGATCGTTAAGCGACCAGTCGTAATCCAGATGCGTGACAGAGACACTTTTAGCCCTTATTTTTTCCCGGTCGGCCGGTGCGGCGGTGAGTTGATCGGCGTATTTTGCAAACACGTCCTCCACTTTTGAAAACCCTTTGTGGCCCTTCTCAAAATCCTCCTTGAACCACTTGAAAATTTGGCTCACCTCCAATTTACCATCGGTATAGCGGTTGCGAGTGGCGTCACCCAAGAACCGCCGCATGCCGTCTTCCAGCTGCGCATCCAGCCTGGCCACAGTGAAAGCCTCAGGAAACAGGGCCGGGCAGCCAATGCTGGCGCAGTTTACTGCCACGTGCACACGCGGGTCGGCATATCTTGGGCGCAACTGCTCGTGTTCAATCCAGTCCAGGTGGCGCTCCTCCCCCAAAAGCGTGAAGAACTTCTTTTTCCAGGGGGAAGAGACAAACGAGCCCAGGTCTTTGATGGACTTCATGTCGGGGTATCTGGTCAAAATCAATTCGACCGTGAAGGCGTTGTAGGCATTGATCAAAAACACCATTTGCTGGGGGCGAGACCAGGCGTCAAACTCAGGCTTGGCCACCGCGCTGAGGGCGTCCAGCACCTTCTTCAATTCAGCCCGGTCTGCCGCAAACCCTTTGTAGTTCGCCCGCGACTGCTTGTTGTCAGGTAGCCATTTGACGTGCTTTTTAAGCAGCGCATCCCAACTGGCATATTGGTTGTCAAAATTACCAGAATTTTGGCCATAAGAGGCTGTAGACCCCGTTAATAGTGCATAACAAGCTATTGAAGTAATAGCTGATCGACGGTTTAAAAGTAGTGGCTTCATGGCAATGTCTCGTGGTTGTGTCGTGTCGCGGTCTATCCACGCTTCCAGGTGTGAAATTTCTCCACCCATTCCAGCAGTTTTTTTGGTTGGTGTGCGCGCTTCCACTCCCCGGCTGCGTATTTGTTGGCCTCTGCTAGAGTCGGGTAGGTGTGAATGGTTCCCAAAATCTTGTTCATGCCCAAGCCGTGTTTCATGGCCATCACGTACTCGGCCAGCAGGTCACCGGCGTGGGTGCCCACAATCGTGACACCCAAAATTTTGTCTTTGCCGGGCACCGTGAGCACTTTGACGAAACCATGCGCCTCGCTGTCGGCAATGGCGCGGTCCAGGTCGTCTATGCCGTACTTCACCACTTCGTAGGGAATGCCTTTTTCTTTGGCTTCCTGTTCATTCAAGCCCACGCGTGCGACCTCGGGGTCGATAAAGGTGGCCCAGGGAATCACCGAGTAATCCACCTTGAACTTTTTGAAGTCACCAAACAGCGCATTGACTGCCGTGTACCAAGCCTGATGCGCGGCAGTATGCGTGAACTGGAACGGCCCGGCCACGTCGCCCGCCGCATAAATATTGGGGTAAATGGTCTCGAGGTACTCGTTGGTGGTGACGGTGCGGCTGGTGGGAATACCCATCTCTTCAAGCCCGTAGCCGGTGAGCCGGGCCACGCGCCCCACAGCGCACAGCAGGACATCAAACTCGATTCGGATTTCCTGGCCTTCGGCTTCAACAATGATGGACTTCACCCCGTCTTTGACCTCACAGCGCAACGCTTTGTGGCCCGTGAGCACCTGCACGCCATCGGCCACCAAAGACTGTCTGGCCAGCTCAGAGACCTCCACATCTTCGCGAATCATGATGCGCGGCGCCATCTCCACCTGGGTAACCTGTGCCCCAAGGCGCTGAAAGCTCTGGGCCAGCTCGCAGCCTATCGGGCCACCGCCCAGCACCACCAGGCGCCTGGGAATCTCGTCCAGCTTGGCAAATTCATCCCACAGCGTGTCGCTGGTGACAAAGCCCACGTCGTTGATGCCTGGCAGCGGCGGCACAAACGGCATGGCTCCGGCGGCGATGACGATGGAACGCGTGGTCAACCGCTTTTTGCTGCCATCGTTCAAGGCGATTTCCACCGTCCAGGGGTTCACAATTTTGGCGTAACCCTGCACCACATCCACACCCAGGCCGGTGAAGCGCTCAACGCTGTCATGTGGGGCAATTTCGGCAATCACGTGGTGAATGCGCTGCATCACGGCTTTGAAACTGAACTGAGCCTGGGTATCGGTAAGTCCGTATCTGGAGCCGTGCTTCATCTGGTTGGCCAGCTTGGCACTTTTGATCAGCGCCTTGCTGGGAACACAGCCAAAATTCAGGCAATCACCGCCCATTTTGTGGGCCTCCACCAGAGTCACTTTGGCTTTGACGGCCGCGCCGATCAAGGCCGACACCAGTCCGCCCGCGCCCGCACCAATGACGATCAGGTTGCGGTCAAACGACTTTGGCTTGACCGCGCTCCAGCGCGCGTACACCTTGCGGCGCTTGAAGTAATCAAGTATTTTTTTGATGATGAGCGGCAGCAAGCCCAGCAGTACAAACGAGCCCAGCAGCCCGGGGGACAAAATCGACCGCAGCGAATCGATCTTGGCAATTTCGGTTCCCGCATTCACATATGCCACAGTGCCGGCGAACATTCCCAACTGACTGACCCAAAAAAACGTCCAGGTTTTCATGCGGGTCAAGCCCATCAACATATTCAACATAAAAAACGGGACCACGGGAATGAGTCGCAGCGTAAAAAGGTACAAAGCGCCTTCTTTTTCAATGCCCTTGTTCACTTCAGCCAAACGCGAACCAAAGCGCTTTTGAATCGATTCCCGGAGCATGTAACGCGCGGCCAGCATGGCCAGCGTTGCGCCAAGGGTCGATGCCAGCGACACCACCACCGTGCCAAATATCAGCCCAAAGCTGGCACCAGCGGCCAGAGTCATGATGGCCGCTCCTGGCAATGACAGCGCTGTCACCGCCACATACACCGCAAAAAAGACCAAGGTAACCACGACGGGACGCTGGTCATAAAGTGCGGCAAATGACGCCTGGCTTTCCTTCACAAAAGCCAGACTGAAAAATCGACCCAGATCAAATACAAAAAAAGCGGCAATGCAGGCTAGCAGCAGTACCAGGGCAACAAGTTTGCGTGGGTTCAAGGTAGTCCTTATTTATGATTCTGAAAATTAGTCGAAAGATGGTCAAATTTCTTACAAAATTAGGTTCTACTGTAAGAAATACAAATCGTCAACGACTAAACGGAACAATCAAACGTCCACAGCATCACACACTTGTGAAAATTTTGACAGCAAACAATAAACGATAGACACCGTTGTATGTCTCTTTTCGACCCAACACCAGACACCAAGGAACGCAGCAGATGACTCAGGCGCTGATCGGCATTATCGGTGGCAGTGGCCTCTACCAGATGGATGGTCTGGAGCATAGCCAGGAACAAATTATCAACACACCCTTCGGCGCTCCGTCAGACGCTGTCATAACGGGCAAGCTGCACGGTGTCAACGTAGCATTTTTGGCACGCCACGCGCGTGGTCATAGGCTGCTGCCTTCTGAAGTGCCGTACCGCGCTAACATTTATGCCATGAAGCAGCTTGGCGTGCGCTGGCTGCTTTCAGTGTCAGCTGTGGGCTCATTGCGGGAAGACATCAAACCGCTGGACATGGTGCTGCCCGACCAGTTTATTGACCTGACAAAACGGCGGGACAGCAGCTTTTTTGGATCTGGCGCTGTGGCGCACGTGTCGATGGCCCAGCCTGTTTGTAATGTGGCGGCCAGCGCGTTGGCTCAAGCGGTGCAGGATGTCTTGAAAGGCGAGGCTACAGACTCTGCATTGCTAAGCCCCAGCCTGCACCAGGGCGGTACCTACGTTTGTATTGAAGGACCGCACTTTTCCAGTCTGGCGGAGTCCAACTGGTATCGCAGCATGGGGGCGGACGTGATTGGCATGACCAACATGCCTGAAGCAAAACTGGCACGTGAGGCCCAAATGGCCTACGCCAGTCTGGCGATGGTGACTGACTTTGACTGCTGGCATCCGCGTGAAGCGCACGTGACGGCCAACATGGCGCTGGCCAATTTGCTTAAAAACGCAGGTCGCGCTCAAAAAATCGTCGCACGGGCCATCAAACTGCTGGCCACAGAGACGCACATCAGCGATGCACACACCGCATTGCAGAGTGCTCTGGTCACGCAACCGGAGGCCATGACCAGAGAGGTGCGGGCACGGCTTGAAGTGATTTTGCGTTAAGCCCACCCGGTGAAATTTTTAACCTTTTCGAACAGCTATACCCATGCACGACACCCTGCCCCTGCTACAGAAAACCCCCTTCCCCGCCTTGCGCCGCAAGCCGCTGGAGACATTGCAGGTCAACCTGGGCTACCTGTGTAACCAGAGCTGCCTGCACTGCCACGTCAATGCCGGGCCGCACCGTACTGAAATGATGGATGCACACACGCTGGCTCTGATTCCGCAAGTTTTGCAGGCACGCAGCATCACGACGCTGGACCTGACCGGTGGTGCGCCAGAGCTGCACAGTGGGTTCAGGGGATTGGTACGCGCTGCCAGAGCGCAGGGCGTGCGCGTGATTGACCGCTGCAACCTGACGGTGATGTTTGAGCCTGGCCAGGAAGGCCTGGCTGAGTTTTTGGCAGAAGAAGGCGTTGACGTGGTGGCGTCTATGCCTTGCTATTCGGCGGACAACGTGGACAAGCAGCGCGGCGACGGCGTGTTTGACAAAAGCATTGCCGGGCTGCAAAAACTCAACCAGCTGGGTTACGGGCAACCCGGCTCGGGCTTGTCTTTGAACCTGGTTTATAACCCACAAGGCGCGGCACTACCGCCCGAACAACAGCAACTGCAAGCTGACTACAAGCGTGAGCTGCTACAGCACTTCGGCATTGTGTTCAATGACCTTTTTGCGCTGACAAATATGCCGATACAGCGCTTTGGCTCAACGCTGGTATCCAAGGGCACGTTTGACACCTACATGGATTTGCTCAAGAGCAGCTTTCAGCCGCAAAACCTGGACGGCGTGATGTGCCGAAATATGGTCAGCGTCGATTGGCAAGGCTGGTTGTCTTACTGCGACTTCAACCAGCAACTGGGTTTGAACCTGGGCACGTCTGGCGTACGCCGGCATTTGCGCGACTTGCTCAAAACAGACTTTGACAAGCAAGCCATTCGCGTAGCGGGCCACTGCTATGGCTGCACGGCGGGGCAAGGCAGCAGTTGCGGCGGTGCGCTGGAGCATTGACACCGCAAAAAGAAATGGCCACAAGCTCGACACCACATACCGAGTGCTCGCTGACAGTCATCATCCCAGTGCTCAATGAGGCTGCGGGTATGGTTGTTGCGTTAGCTGCGTTAGCGCCGTTCATCAACAACGGCGCGCAGGTCATCGTGGCCGATGGCGGCAGTACAGATGCAACAGTGGCCATCGCTTTAGCGAATCAATCCCCAGCCATCACGGTTATCCATGCCAGCAAAGGCCGCGCTTTGCAAATGAACGCGGGGGCAGCGCACGCAACTGGCAAGGTGCTGCTTTTCTTGCATGCTGACACGGTGCTGCCACCCAATGCAGATGTGTTGGTAGAAGGTGCCCTGGCCAGCGGCGTGCATGTGTGGGGGCGGTTTGATGTGCGTATTGAAGGCAAGTCCAGGTGGCTGCCTGTCATCACGGTGTTGATGAACTTGCGCTCACGGTTAACAGGCATTGCCACGGGTGACCAAGCTATTTTCATGACCCATACTGCGTTTTCAGTTTTGGGAGGCTACGCCGCGCAGCCTCTGATGGAGGACATCGACATATCTCACCGCTTGCGGCAGTTGTCAGCCCCAGCATGCCTGCGGGCTCAAGTGATGACATCCGGCAGGCGCTGGGAAACGCGTGGTGTGTGGCGCACCATCTTGCTGATGTGGCGCTTGCGCTTTGCCTACTGGCGCGGCACGCCGCCAGAGCGTTTGGCGCAGTTGTACCGATAAGCGGTTTTGAACAACAGATGACGCAAATAGTGATTTTTGCCAAAGCTCCACAGCCTGGTCAGGTTAAAACCAGGCTGATTCCCGCCCTGGGTGCTGAGGGCGCCACAACATTAGCTCGCCGCATGCTGGCGCACACTTTGCAAGAGGCGCTGGCAGCCAATGTGGGTGAAGTAGAACTCTGCATGAGTCCTGCACCTGCAGACCCGGCCTGGCGTAGTGTTTATCTGGACGGCAACGTGCAGCAAATCGGGCAAGGCGACGGCGACCTGGGCGCGCGCATGGCGCGTGCAGTCGCGCGCATCACACAGCAGCCTGGATCGTTGGCAACACCACCGACCACATCTTCTGGCAGATCAGTACTATTAATTGGCACAGACTGCCCTTTTATGACGGCCCCGCTGTTAAAGCAGGCAGCGCAGCAACTTGAAGAGCACGATGCCGTGCTGCTACCCGCCCACGATGGGGGTTATGTGCTCTTGGGTTTGAAGTCGCCTTGCCCTGAACTGTTTGAACACATGCCCTGGAGCACGTCAGTCGTGGCAGTTGAGACATTGCGGCGTATGGCAACATTAAACATGCGCGTCTGGCAAGGGCCCACGCTCCATGACATTGACGAGCCCGCCGACTTGCAGCACGTGACAGATTTATTTTCAAAAACCTTTGCCACAAACCAAACTGAAACATGATGACCGCACACACCACAATTAACGCTACCCGCCTTGATGCCAGTACAGACAACATCAGCACCTATGACGCGGTAACCGATTACTACGGTCGCCAGCTACAAACCTCCACCGACCTGAAAACCAGCGCCTGCTGCGACATCAGCGCCATGCCTGGGTGGCTCAAGCCACTGCTGGCACGCATTCACCCTGAAGTTTTGTCGCGCTATTACGGCTGTGGGCTGGTCTGCCCACCCTTGCTCGACGGCTGTCGCGTGCTGGACCTGGGTTGCGGTTCTGGCCGGGATGTGTACGCACTGGCACAACTGGTGGGGCCGACCGGCTCAGTCGTGGGCGTTGACATGACCGACGAGCAATTAAGCGTAGCGCGCAAGCATCAAGCCCATCACGCCAACTTGTTTGGTTACAGCAATACACAGTTTTTGCACGGCTACATTGAACGGCTGGATGAGCTTGACCTGGCGCCCGGGAGTTTTGATGTCATCGTCTCTAACTGCGTCGTCAACCTGTCGCCCGACAAGGATGCCGTGCTGGCTGGTGTGCAGCGTTTTCTCAAACCATGTGGCGAGTTTTACTTTTCAGACGTTTATTCAGACCGGCGTGTACCTGTCGCCGTCAGAAACGATCCTGTGTTGTATGGCGAATGCCTGGGAGGTGCACTGTACTGGAAGGACTTTGAGCGCCTGGCACACCGCCACGGATTTGCTGACCCGCGTCTGGTTGAAGACCGTCCACTGGAAATTACTGACCCGATACTTGCGCAGCGCACAGGCAACCTGACGTTTTTTTCAGCAACTTATCGACTCTTCAAACTCCCCGAGCTGGAGTCCGCCTGCGAAGATTTCGGCCAGGCCGTGATTTACAAAGGCAGCATTGCCGAGCATGCTGGCCGCTTTGTTCTGGACAAACACCACGACATCCAGACAGGCAAAGTCTTTCCGGTGTGCGGCAACACCTGGCACATGTTGCGGGGCACGCGGTTTGCGCAGCACTTTGATTTCATCGGCAACTTTGATACGCACTACGGTATCTTTGAAGGGTGCGGTACCAGCTTGCCTTTTGGTGGCGCTACAGACACAGAGTCCGGCTATTGCGGCCCTGCAGGTTGCTGTTAAGTTGGTTGACTCGTGAAAACCATCAAAAACACCCTGCTTTTAGGCTTTCAGCCCAAGACAGATTCAACTACGAGTTGCGACTTTTATAGTGTGGGAAGGTGAGCCGAAGCGGCATTCGCTGCGAGGATTTACCGACCTACCACAGTCAAAGTTAGCAACACATGAACAAACACCTCGGCTCAAACGAACG